>JANYKL010000035.1 GCA_025361625.1 Acidobacteriaceae bacterium | reverse complement strand
GCCGAGGATGTGGGGTTTGTGATCAGCAACATCAACAACGGCCATACTTTGGTTTCCTTCAATAAGAGAATTCGGCGTTGCACCGTGACTACCAGCGGCCTGACTGAAGGCCCAAACAGACCCTAATAACCTCAAACCTGTCAGTCTCGATACTCATAATTGGGGTTGTCCAACCGAGTGAAGGTCATATTGAGCCAGTTCCATACCGATCCGAATCCCGTAAGTCGTGCAATGCCTCTTTCGTCTCGATACCGGAAAACCCAAAACAGACAATTGGGACGGTTGTCAGCTGTTCCTTGCCCTCAGTTCGTTCCTGCCGCTCTCCCGGCTCAATGGAAAACGAACCAAACGAATATTTCCGGTCGTAGTTCGGAATGCCTATCAGAAAGCTCTCAAGCGATTCAACGATATCGCGGGAAATGGTGAGATGGGTTTCAATTATCGTTGCCTTACTCCCACCCACGTTGGCGACAATACAACCAATTTTCCAGTCCTGGCCATCCAGAGATTTGATGGCAAGGGAGATATGCTTCACTTCAACCTTTGGTCGCTCGCTGGCGATTAGGGCATCTTTGGCAACTCTTACCGAGCGGCGAGGTGAGGATCGTTTGGTACAGAATCGCCCCCAGAGTGGCGATAAGCGCAATTGTTGTAATCCCCTCAGGCCAAGTTACAAATTTGCGTTTAACCGAGATGGGAACCGCTGGATTCGCTCGCTGTGCATTCTCCCGTTTGTTTCCACTCGATGGCTGATTCTGTGTGGCCACAAAGACTGGTACCAAGACGACAAGCGCGAGTACGAATATGATCCTCGTTCCTGTGTCTCCTCCTGCCCCCACAATGGGGCCCATCCCAAAATTGCTGATACTGTGCTGACACAGAATGCAGGGTGCAAAACAGTCCAAACGCAAAAAGTGTTCCAAATGTGCATAAAAACTGGGTAAATCTGGTGGGCCCACTAGGATTTGAACCTAGAACCAACAGATTATGAGTCTGCTGCTCTAACCGTTGAGCTATGGGCCCGAACAGCTTTTCTTACTAAAAGGGTAACACCTTAGGCTGTAGCAACGGCGGCCAAGCGCGCGGATTAGGCCGAAGCTAGAATTTCCAACTCTCAGCTCTAAATTCAGCGGCGTCATCGCACGAGCTCGTTACCATCGTCATACAGGTGATGCAAACGTTCACGATATGATGAGCGCTAAGAAAGCTGTTTTGCATGAAAAGATTGCGATTTCTACTCAGCATCACAAATGACGAGGACGGTTACCAGATCGAGCAGGCGTCTACTGGTTTGGCGGCGGCCAAAAAACTCGGGATCGACATCGATATCGTCTATGCCGGCAATGATGGCATAAAACAAAGCCAGCAGCTTTTATCCTGCATTCAATCTTCGGCTACACAGCGGACAGACGCGATTCTTTTTGAACCGGCAGGATCGACCGCGCACCCCCAAGTGGCTCGCGCCGCCGCCGCAGCCGGCATGGGCGTGGTTGTGCTTAATCGCGAAGCCAACTACATTTCCGAATTGCGACATGCTTTCAACGTTCCCGCATTTGCCATCACTTCAAATCACGATGAAATCGGGCGAATTCAAGGTCAGCAACTCAACAGCCTGGTTCCTGGTGGGGGCGTCGTTCTGTATATACATGGCCCGGCGGAAAGTTCCGCCGCCAAACAGCGCCATCTGGCAACGATGCAGACAAAATTAGAGAGCATCAACCTACGTGTCCTGAAAGCTCAATGGAGTGAAGTCAGTGCCTACAAAGGGGTCTGCTCGTGGCTCCGCCTATCCACGTCGAATCAGGTAAAGATTCAGGCAGTGTGCGCGCAAGATGACTCAATGGCGATGGGCGCTCGTAAGGCCTTTGAAGAGTGCTATGGCTCAAAGGACAAATGGAAGGACATTCCCTTCCTCGGCTGCGACGGAATGGCAAAGGCAGGCCAGGAATGGGTGCGGCGCAATTTATTGGCAGCTACGATTCACATTCCCCCCAACTCGGGTATGGGAATGGAAATGATGGCGAAATCGATTAAAACCGGCGAGATGCCGCTCGAGCGCACGTTCACTCTCGCTAAGCCGATCCCGTCACCCGAGGCATTAGCGGCAACCGGAAGCGCTCGGGTCGCGACTGTTTAAAATTTCGGTTTGCAGCACGCGCCTGCCTTGAATCAGCCAACACCTTTCCACACCTACTCGTACTGCTACACGTACTAAAGATAAGTTTGGAGAGACGAAAGACGCGGCTTATTCAGCACTTTGGGGAGTCGACGCAGCAGGCGCAGCCGCAACCGGGGCCGTAGGGCTGTTATTTACCAGATCCTTCAATTCCTTGCTCGGCTTGAAGAACGGAATCTTTTTCGCCGGAACTTCCACCCGGTCGCCAGTCTTCGGATTTCGCCCGACGCGAGGCTTACGCTGCCGCGTACGGAAGCTGCCGAACCCGCGAATTTCGATCTTGTCCCCCACGCGCAGGGAACGCACCACGCTATCAAAAATGGTGTCGACAATCACTTCGCTATCTTTGCGGGTCAATTCCGCGAGCCGGGAAACCTCTTCGATCAGGTCTGCCTTAGTCATAAGCCTTCTGTTTCCTTTCGGCCGGTCCTAAACCCAGCGCCCGTGTACTTTTCTGCCTATAACCTTCTCAAATTTAAGGGGTTCTGTGCAAGTGTGAAGATTAGAACATACGACGGGGTCGAGAAGCATCGCCATAAAGCTGAGATGACGATTTAACCCTCCAAATGGCCCGATCGTCGCCTGGCGCAAACAAACGATATGTCATCAGCTATCAGCGAGGCCTTGGGTCACCTCCACAAGCAACTCTCCGCTTCAAGACTCGATGGCTCACAAAGAAGCGGAAGGCTGTCAAGAAACTCGATGGTCAATCACCGGACACAAACTACCAAGTCGCGCTCGGACTTCCGGAGACTTCAACCGTATCGATCACGGTACACAAATTCCCTTCCATCGCACGCACTACGGAAGTTCATCCGGTGCATACCAGTGATTCGGTCGCGCTGCATCCCATGTCGCTGGAAGAAGCAATCAAGGAAGCGCACTTCCGCGATCGCGATGTTTTCATTTTCAGGGATCGGGAGGGGAAGTTGCTTGTGCTTCACCATACCCGCGACGGAAAGATGGAACCGATCGAAGCTCCGTAACGCTCAATGGAGCAAGAGTTAATGGGCAAGAGCTGGTAAGGCAGCGGAACGACCAGCGGCCCGTTTACAAACCCCGTCCCTAGGCGCTTGAAGTCGCTTCCTGGGCCCAATTCAGGGCCTGCCACCAGCGAGTCGCGACCTCTTGTTCCGAGAGATCAAGGAGCTTGGCGAGTGCGGACGCTTCCGACCATTGCCCCGCCTCGCTCGCAAGCATTAATTGATACACCGGCTCAAGTTTGCTTTTCTGCCCCAGCAAAACTGCTTTAGTTTCTTTTTCAACGGGAAGCTGTTTCAGCAAGTCTTCCATGCTGACCTGAAGAATCGAATCCATCACCGAAAGCAGCCCAACAAAAAATAAGTCGCCGTGCGCTCGCACTCGATTGGAGAGCAGCTCGCAGAAGCGCGCGCGAGTCAGGCCCATCAAGATCAGTTCGCTGCAGGCTTGCTCAGCCGCCCCGACGGTGACGACCAGGCGAATCCACCGGCGCATTTCGCGTTCGCCGAGAATCGCCATGGCGTGACGAATTGAAGTGATTTCGAGCGCCATGCCGAATATGGGGGAATTTAAATAACGCAGCAAGCGATAGGAAATGGACGCTTCCTGCTTTAACAGCCGCTCAAGCTCCAAAACATTAATTTCTGGCCGCGACACCATCTCGAGCAGGCGCACGTAATGAAGCTGGCTCGCCGGCACCTCTCTCCCGGCCACAAGTTCAGGCCTGCTAAAAAAGTGTCCCTGGAAGTAGACGAACCCCATCTCAGATGCTTGGTGGAACTCTTGGGGTGTTTCGATTTTCTCCGCTAGCATCTTGCATTTTGCAGATGAAAAACGGCGTATTAATGCCGCCCTCTCCTCGGGGCGGGTCGCCCGAAAATCGATTTTTATGATGTCTGCATACTCAACCAGCGGAATGCGCGGATCATTCGGCGCGAAGTCGTCGAGCGCAATGAGATATCCAGAGGCCTTCAACCGCTTGCAAGCAGCGACGACTCTATCTTCGGGTTCGACTGTCTCCAGAATCTCGGCAACGGCTTGCGTCGGTGGAAGAAGAGTAATCAGATCCTTGAACAAAACTTCACGAGTGCAATTTACGAAAGCGCGGCGATTGTCGCAGAGAGTTGTGATTCCAAAAAGCAGCGAGCTGTCTAAAGTTGATCGAGCCGCAAGTTCGGGGTCCGCATCGGCGTTAAAGTAGTCTTCGGCCCCATTGCGGAATAAAATTTCGTATCCGAAGACTTTTTGCGCACAATCTAGTATCGGTTGTCGGGCAACGAAGCGCTGGCCCGGCAACGAAAGCATCTCCCTGGCAGGCGAAGGTTTCACTTCCAGTACATCGGCGTATAGCCCGAGGAACTTGAAATCGAAGCCCAGGTTTGAATGGCCGAGACAAAGAAAACAATCGCATTTGCACGTGGCAAGGAAAGATGTGACGCGCGTGTGGAAAACTAAAGTCACTCCGCCCTTGCGCATCCAATGCTTTCATGAGTAACATCAAGATGTCCCTAATGGTTTGCCTTCCAGGCTAACTGTTCGCGCCATAATGACTCCGGGCGCCTAGCTTAAAAGTTTGGATATCGATCTCGAAATAGCACCCAACCGCAGCGGTTTTGGCCTGTCGGTTACCGAGTTAAAGGCGCGCAAGTTGCGCCTGCGATTGCCTCTACATGTCACCTGCAAACAGCTTCGCCAGGCAGCGCTGGCCCAGGTGACAGTAATTTTTCAGAACTTGACTTCAGCAGCTAACCGCGAAGATTTGCAAAGAGAAAAAAGAGAAAAAAGAGAAAAAATATGAACGCAGGACCTGGACGTCCCTCCCCGGGTGGAGGGAGACACAAACGGCGCCGTGGACGGCGTCCGCCAAAACGAGCCGCGGGTGGCCCAATGGGCCATGATCGCCAGGAAAATCAGGGCATTTTTACCGCTCCGATGGACCACAGTTATCGCGCCAACATGAATGGCAATAACGGCAACGGCAGCCGGGGTCCGCGTCGCGGAGGTTTCTCATCCGCGTATCCAGTGGCTGACCCCGAGCCCCTTCCGGCTCTAAAGGAAGATGCTGCCTCCCGCGTGTTTGCGTTTGTTGAAGATCTTTTCTTCTTGAGCAAGATTCAAGACACCGGCCGCAAGATGAACGTGAAGGTCGAGTTCGTCAAGACCGAGAAAGAGCTGATCGAAAAAATGAAGGTGAGTGGTGTCGAACAGCCTGCCCTCATCATTTTCGATTTGAACAATGTCAACGCCAAGCCTTTGACGCTGATTCCGAAACTAAAGAGCAAGTTTAAAAAAGGAACCTCGGTTATCGGTTTCCTGTCGCATGTGCAGGGAGACCTCAAGGCGAAAGCCCACGACGTCGGCTGCGATATGGTGCTGCCGCGCTCAGCCTTCTCTCAGAACTTGCCTCAACTATTGCGCCGGCACGGCGCCCTGGAAGTTGAAAGCGGCGGAGCCGAATAACCTCCGGAGTAAACGCAAAGTCACGGCAGGTTGCGGCCGCAACCTGCGAGTGCCTGTTACAATTTCGCGGTGTTCCTTCTGAAATTGTCCGGACTCATGGCGACGGTCGCCATGGCTACCCTTACCTGTTCTCAACAGGTGTCGCCAAATTCGCAACAGCCTTCCGTTAAAGTTAACGTCCTCAATGTCTGTACCCCGTCCGCGGAAGATCAAAAGGAATTGACTTCCTCGCTCATGAAAGTTCCTTTAAAACTGGCTTTTGCCAAGGACTACGAAGTTGCACGTGGACACTCAACGCTCGATGAGAATACGCCGGTGCCAGGCATGGAGAAACTGCCGCCAGGTGCGATTACAGCCTCGGACTGGGTTCGGGTGCGAAAAGAATTCCCTGGCTCCATGTTCTTTAGCAACGTTCAATATTCCTTCAGCGTAGACGCGAAAAACATGGTGGAAACGCTGGTCTTGCGAGTGCGAGATCCAAAAGATTTGATGCAGATTGCCATCGAAGACAGCGCATCGACAATAGTGTCGGCCGCTTCAATGCTCTCGACCAGCACTCCGGTTTCGCGTGTGAAGTTGGAACGATTCGGAAAATCTTCGGTAGTTCTGGCGCGGTGTTCGGGAGCAGAAGGCAATTCGGTTGACCAAAGCGCCTACGATTCAATTTTCCGCAGTGCTTCTTCAATCATGGAACGCTACCGTGACGCGCTGAACGCACGAAAAATGGTACCGGGAGAATTAGGCAGGTTAAGCACACCGACATCGAAAAAGGCGACCGCTACCAATCGCAACAATCCTTAGCCACGCCTGTAGAGGGCGATGAATTGGCAGCAATAAATTAACGGTTGGCGAAGCGCTTCAATGCACCGATCACGCAGCGTCGTTGCCAGCGCGGCTTTATCCGCCGGTACCACGGGGCGTGCTCTGAAGCGAAATCATCTTTCCCGAATCTAACCAGTAAGGCTTTTTACCACTACCGCTATGGATATACGCAACGTCGTAATCATCGGCTCCGGGTGCGCTGGCCACACTGCCGCACTCTACACGGCGCGGGCCAACCTGAAACCGCTAGTCATCGAGGGTCACGAACCGGGCGGACAACTAGGTTTAACCACGCTTGTCGAAAATTTTCCCGGTTTTCCAGAAGGCATTCAAGGTCCCGAATTGATCGAGAACATGCGCAAGCAAGCTTCACGATTCGGCGCCGAATATCACATGGGCCATCTCGTCAAAGCTGATTTGAGCAAGCGCCCAATCGAGCTGACTTTTGGGAAAGAAACAATTCAAACTCGTTCGCTCATCATCGCAAGCGGCGCGTCGGCGCGCTGGCTCGGGCTGCCGAGCGAGCATGCGCTCATCGGCCATGGCGTTTCATCATGCGCGACTTGCGATGGCTTCTTTTTCTCCGGGAAAGAGATCGCGGTAATTGGCGGCGGCGATTCCGCCATGGAAGAGGCGACGTTCCTGACGCGCTTTGCAAGCAAGGTCACCCTCATTCACCGGCGCGAGGAATTTCGCGCGTCGAAAATCATGCTTGAACGCGCGCGCGCCAACCCCAAGGTTGCTTTTCTCACTGATACCGTCGTCGATGAAGTTCTTGATGTCAGTAAGAAAGAAGTCACTGCCCTGCGCTTGCGAAATTTGAAGTCTGGAGAGAGCTGGGATTTTCCGACGAGCGCCATGTTTCTCGGTATCGGCCACGTTCCGAACGCCAAGGTGTTCGCAGGACAACTCGACAGCGACGCCGATGGATATCTCGTCACGAAGAACAACGTGATGACCAAGGTGCCCGGAGTTTTTGCGTGCGGAGACGTGCAGGACCGCCGTTACCGCCAGGCAATCACCGCCGCCGGTTCCGGATGCATGGCCGCGCTTGAAGTCGAGAAGTTTCTGGGAGAAGAGCGTCACTAACCCGCACCGAGCCTCATTCGCCAAGGAGACGCGGCGCCGTTTTATCTCGCCCAAGATCGTGACATGTGCTAGTTGATTGTCGCCTGCGATTGCAACGTTATGTCATAAATCCAGAGCGCGAGCGCAGTGACCAGCCCGACAGCCGTGACCGACCACCAGATTCGCGCTGGCTGGTGCGCGACTTCTCCAAAATGGTGAACCAGAGTTCCTCCAAACCAGCCACCGATTAACGATCCGATCCCAATCGGCAGAAACGCGAAACCCATATATGTGCCTTGCTGGCCAGGCGGCGCGAGTCGCGAAATATATTCGTAGTAACGGGGAGACTGAATAATTTCTCCCAGCGCAAGCACGAACAGAGATAACACCGCTCCCCACAGCGTTGGCCTTAGAGCCAGGATCACCCACGAAAGAGAAGTAATTACCGTCCCTAAAATTACAGCCTGGAAGGCGGGAATCTTGCGCGTGAAGTAATTGATGGCGAGGGTCAGACAAATCACTGTTAGGCCGTCTGTGACGAGAATGATTTCGACATCCGCGCCCGAGTTGATGTATCCGTGAATGTAGCCTGGCAAGCTGATGTATTGCTGCCAGAAGACGACCCAATATCCCGTGAAGAGCACCAGAAACCACATGAAGCGGCTGATTCCGGCAAGCACCCCAATTAGAAATACGCACCACACCCACCAGGGCACGCTATATTGCGGATAAATCAGCAGCGCGATTCGGAGAACGAGCGCGATGAGTAGAGTGGGCAGAACCAATTTGTAATTGCCGACCACAACGCAAAAATTTCGCGCCACTGTCGCAATCGATGGCGGCGGAGCGTCCCCCTCTTTCCGCGGCTCGCGAAAAAATAGAATGACGACAAAGAACATTGCGAAAACGCCGATGGCAGCAACGCGATAGACGTTCTCAACTCCCAGATGGCGATGCGCCCACGATGCAAAGTAAGGGCCCAGGGCTCCGCCGATGTTGACCATCGTGTAGTAAATCGAGTAGCCAATCGAGCGCACGTTTTCTTTTGAAGCCCGCGCCGTCGTTCCGACGACACAGGGCTTGACCAAGGAGACGCCAAGTGCCGGCAAGATGAGAATGCACCCGACGAAGAGGCCGAGCGGCACCGCGTTACGAACCGGAGCGAGCCAAGACGTGCCAATCGAGCCAATCAGAAAATAAGCGGCCGCCAGGATGAGATAGGCCATCGACAGAGCGCGGCGAAAGCCGAGCCGGTCCGACACAGCCCCTCCAAAAATGGCGAGGAACCACACCATGCCGCCGAATAGCCCGGTGAGCGTCCCAGTCTGTTCAGTCGAAAAATTTAATTTTTCCTGCAGGTAAAGAGCAAGAGAGGCAAAGGCACCATAGTAAGAGAGCCGCTCGAAAATCTCCGTGATGTTGGCGACCCAGAAGGGCCGCTCAAATCCAGTTCGAATTTCATCAAGACGTTGGGAAAAGCTCAAGCGACTTCCGATCGTGTGAAGCTGTGCGTGGCCCGGACATCCTCACCGCTTTTCCTATCCCACGGTAATTGCTAGGCGGTGATGCCCGAAACGCGAATCGCTTTATTAGATTCGCCGGAGCAATACTAACGGAGGATCGGGATACCTTCAAAAGCTTTGCTAAAAATCCACATGCCTCATTGGCGTTGCCGTCTGGCGCCGGTGGCGGGGGATCATGGGGTTGTGACGCGCTTGCCGAAAATTGCGGTGCCCACGCGCACGCACGTTGATCCTTCTTCAATCGCGACTTCGAAATCATGCGACATGCCCATGGATAAACTGTCCATGCCGACTTGCTCCAGTTTGCGCGCCGCGACGCCGTCTCGTATCTTTCGCAGCATTTGAAAATAGGGTCGAGCGTGTTCTGGATCATCGCTGTACGGCGGAACCGTCATCAGCCCCTCGATCCGCAAGTGCTCCCATTCTGGCGCGCCTTGCAGAATTTTCTTCAACTCTTCAGAATTCGGCGACACTCCGTTCTTCGCAAGTTCGCCTCCGACGTTGACCTCGATTAGCACGGGCAGAGTCTTGCCGAGTGCTTCCGCGGCGGCATTCATCTTTTCCGCCATTCGTACCGAGTCGACAGTATCAATCGCGTCAAAGAGCTCGGCAGCCTTCGCAGCTTTATTCGTCTGCAGGTGGCCGATCAGATGCCATGACGTACCCGGAAGATCCTTAAGAGCTTCGTACTTGCTTGAGAATTCCTGCACACGATTTTCGCCGAAGACACGCAAGCCCGCGCCGTATCCTTCGCGAATACTCTCTGCCGAACATGTTTTGCTCACGGCCATGAGCGAAATCCCTTCGAGGCTTCGCCCTGCGCGGCTGGCGGCTGACGCGATTCGTTCTTGGACCTGGATAATATTTTCTGCGATGGACATTGGAAAATGCGCTGTTTCACAGTGGCCGTGCTTCGCGTCGCGGAGGCGCTTACCGCTTTCCCCACCTTAAACGGCTGGCTGGCTTAAACTCAAGCCATGGGTTGTCTCCGGTTACATCATTCCCACAGGCGGAGCGGGTTCGTTCGGATCTCCGCCGCTCGTCAGCGGAATTCTGATCATGATTGCGGCCAGTGCCGCCATTACAAAAAGTCCGAAGAGATACGAGGGGTTGGCAAAAATTTGCGGAATGTTCCAGTTGCGCGCTTTCGCGACCGCCACGATTCCCGCCCAGACCAAGCCCATCAGCGACTCGCCTACGATGAGTCCTGATGCAGTAAGCACGCCCGCGTTCTCCACGCGCGCCAGCTGTGCGGAGTTAAATCCGCGCCGGCGAGCGAGCCAGTCGCCGAATGCGCGGAAAACTCCGCCAAGGAAAATTGCGAATGTAGTCTCGAATGGCAAATACATGCCTACCGCTACGAGCATGGGGCTGCGTACCTGCATCAAGATCATGCCGATGCCCATAAATATTCCGACCACGACCAGCGGCCAAGGCATATTGCCCCCAACCACTCCGACGGCGAGCGTCGCCATCAATCCGGCTTGCGGAGCGGCCAACTCGCGGCTGCCAAATCCGAAAGATTTGTTCAAAAGTGCGAGCGGGAAATACATGACCATGCTCGCTACGACAACCGCGATAAGTTCCGCGGTCTGGATTCGTCGCGGAGTACCACCGAGAATGTAACCGACTTTGAAATCCTGCAATAATTCGCCGGCAACCGCGGAGGAAACGCAGACGACCGCAGCCACGCTCAAGACAGCCAGCACGCCGGATCTTCCCGAAACCCCAAGTGAAACCATGAGCAGCGCGGCGATGAGTAATGTCGAGAGCGTCAATCCGGAGATCGGATTATTCGACGATCCGATGAAGCCGACCAGATTGCCAGAGACCGTGGCGAAGAAAAATCCGACGATAATCATGACAACCGCCGCGAGAATGGCGGGCGCGAACAAGCCGGTCATATGGATGTAGAGGGCTGACATGGCTACAAACATCAGCGCGATCAAACCGAAAACAGCCTTCGAACTCATGTATTGCTCAGTGCGAGAAAGCTGGGCGCGCTGGTCAGCCGTCTGTCGCAGGTCGCTGATAGCTTTGCCGAAGCCCGCAGTCAGGCTCTTGCCCATCTTGAATAAGGTGTAAGCCGCGCCCACCAGCATTCCGCCTACCGCGATCGGACGCACCACAAACTTCCATACAGAAATTGCCATGGTGGTCCAGTCGTCAGGAGTGTCAGCCGGTAAATACTGTTTGAGCTGAGGGCCGAGGAAATAGATCAGAAGAGGAACCATCAGGCCCCACGCAAGAACGCCGCCTGCAAACTGTATCGAAGCAAGCCGCAATCCGATGATGTATCCGACTCCAAGATATGCGGGACTGACGCTGGGGGCGGCAAATGTGCTGCTGCCTCCTGCAGCCACAATATTTTTAGTTCCGGCGAGGCCCAGCCGCACTTCGCTCCGTCCTAAACTTCCGACTGCAAAATGAAAGTCTTTGCCCGGCGCGAACAGCCCGAAGCTGCCGAGAATATAGATAATGCCGCCTACGCCGATATTCCAGAAAAGATACTTGGCCGCCTGCGCCCCGCGCTGCCCTGCCTTGTGAATTTCAGAGGCCGCCACGGACTCCGGAAAAGGCAATTCCGGGTCTTCCACCATCACTCGGCGCACGAGCGAAATGAAGAGCACGCCGAGAATGCTCCCGACCATAATGAGCGCCGTTGATTTCCAATAAGAATCGAACGACCAGAACGATGGCCAGACTCCCGCAAGCACAAACGCCGGAAGAGTAAAAATCGCTCCGGCGGCTACGGATTCGCCGATCGAGCCAGCGGTTCGAGCAATATTCTCTTCGAGCAGCGATCCTTTCCAGGCTCGTAGCACCGCCATCGAGATCACAGCCGCCGGGTAAGTCGCGGCGATGGTGATGCCGGCTCGCAGTCCAAGATAGGCGTTAGCGGCACCGAGAATGACCGTCAGAATCAGGCCAAGGAAAATGGCCCGGAAGGTCAGTTCCTTCATCTCCATGTTTTCGGGAACGTAAGGTCGATGCTTGCGAATTACGCCGGGCGCATCGCCTGCGGGAGTGCTCATGATGTCCTCTTGGTCGAGCCGAATTTCATTGCAGGTTCATACTTGGCTTGCATACTTCCCATGCATACCACCCCTTCTACCAGGGGACGGCGCACATTACCACGCCGTCATACCGCATGACAAGTGTGGCGCCGGCTGACGCAGGGTCCGCGACAAAAGCCGCGCCGGGCTTGTTCTCATGTCAAAAGCGTATTGTAGCCGCGCAACATTTTCTGGAGTAGAATTCTGCTTCAGCAGAGCAAGTGCGGTTCAGTTGGGAGGTATTTGTGACTCCATTGACCAGACCCAATCGAAGCCGGTTTTCCGGCGATTTTCACTGCAGTAGTTGCGGAGGGAAAAAAGCATATCGCTCCCAGGCGCGCGGCTTCTTCGAAAAATACGCGCTTCCCGTTCTCATGCTTCGGCCCGCGCGATGTGAAGGCTGCGATCTTCGCGGATACATATCGCGCCGAACCTATGTTTTCGAACGAACTGCGTCCGCGCCGGCGTTGACTCAAAGAAGGCAGCCCGCTGGCTCCGACAGTCGCGTTGCATAGCCCAACACGCGGCAGCTATACTTAGCCTGTGTGGCCCGGCGAAGCGACGAGACTTCTCGGGTGCGGAGGCCGTCTTCAGCAGTAGCAGTAGCAATTCTGGCTTTCGAATACGGGCAGCCCAGGGCCAAGCGGCGAATCGTCGATTGCCGGAGAGTTCGGCAAAGTTCAGATTCGTTGGCTCAGCCAGGCGCGCGGCTGCGACCCTCTTTTTCACTTGTTTCCCTGACGATTGCCGTATTTGTGGTGCCCCCCTCCTCGAAGTCTCCCGCCTGCCAGTCTGCCAGAGTTGCATCGCTTCCATTCATCCGCTTTCAGGAGAATATTGCGCTGTCTGCGGCGAAGGTCTGCACCATTTGTCTCTCACGTCGTCTCTCCCATCGTCTCTCACATCGTCTTTCCCCTCAACGATGGCGGAGTCTACTCTCGCCGACGCGCGCTGCAGCCTTTGCCAACGCACGGATCCTCCATTTGAGCGCGCGGTCGCCTATGGCAGCTACGACGGACCTCTTCGAGATTTAGTTCACTTACTCAAGTTTGAGTCGATTCGCCCTGCCGCCAAGGTTTTAGGGAGCATGCTTGCGGAAACGATCGTCGCGCTCGAGCCCTCGCTGCCGGTTGGGAAAATTGCTGTCGTCCCTGTTCCCCTTCATTCTCGGAAACAGGCGGAACGCGGATTTAACCAAGCCGAAACGATCGCTCGCATTGCGCTGAAGCAGATGCGCCTCCCTGATAGATTTGAGCTGTGTTCAGGAGTGCTGAGCCGGCGTCGTGAGACTGGAAGCCAGATTGGGCTCACACGCCACCAGCGGCGGAAGAACCTGCGCGGGGCTTTTGCAATTAATGATCCAACGCGGATCGCCAAGCGCGACATCTTACTCATTGATGACGTATTCACTACTGGCACCACCGCCTCCGAGTGCTCCAGCATTTTGCTTCGCGCCGGTGCGGCGAGGGTCTGGGTAGCGACCGTTGCTCGTACCCTGAAGCTCTATCACTCGGAGTTGATTTTTGTTCCGGAGAATGTTGCGGAAGACGTAGTTGAAGGCGGGCGACGAGAATTTGCGGAAGTTGCAGTCAAGGTAGCGGGCGCATAGGGCGCGGGGATAAGTATCCATGTCATTGCGAATGCACAATTACGGTGGCACTGCGCGGTCGCACCTTCCCCTTTCTATGCTGACTCCGGGTATCCATCAGGAGAGCGACGGCCATTCCTTGCACCTGCCCGTGTTGGTGCTGAATGCTTCTTACGAGCCCATCAACGTTTGCGCTGCGCGTCGAGCTATCGTATTGGTGTTGAAGGGGGTTGCCATGACGGAGGAAGAGAATGGTCACTTTCTTCATGCCGCACGGGTCGCGATGCGCGTGCCTTCCGTGATTCGATTGTTAGAGTATCGCCGAATCCCGCATCAGTCGCGCGCCCTATCGCGAAAGAATATTCTGCTGCGGGATCGCAATACCTGCCAGTACTGCAGCCAGGCTCTGCCTTCGGGCGAACTCACGCTTGACCATGTCATTCCGCGATCGCGCGGCGGACTTTCTACATGGGAAAATTTGGTCGCGTGCTGCCATCCCTGCAATCGCCGCAAGGGCAACCAACTTCCGCACGAGGCCAATATGAAGCCGTCGCGCGAACCTCGCTCATTTAATCTCCACACCAGTCGTCACATCATGCGCTTGATGGGTCACTCAGACGATAAGTGGAGAAAATACCTTTTCTACTAAGCACAGCGGGATTCAGCCCGGCGCTGTTCCGATGAACTGACAGTCCCCGTTAGAATTGTGGTTTCTGAGGCTCACTGCTGCCATCTTCTCCCGGCTTTGGAGTAGCTTTCTTCACTTCCTGCCCCTCGTAGGTGATCTTCGATTTCGAACCGAAACGCCGGTAGTTCGTGTACTTGATAATTTCGCGGATCTTCACTCCTCCGCCCGAAAACTGGAGGGTGTCTTCAGCTCGCGTGTAAGTGGGGAACCAGTACTGTCCGTCAATCTGTTCGCGCCAGGTCGTAAACTTCGGAAAAAGGTTTTCGTTCCCCTTCTTCTTCTTGATGTCAGGTACGGTCTTGCCGTAGGTCTCCACGATCTGAAAGTCATGATCGTCCACCCAGATGCGACCTTGGAAATATCTTTTCTTCCCAGTAATCTGTTTCGGAGCAACATCGAACACGTACGTATTCAATTCATCTTGCTTCTGTTGCCCAACATACAGGATGTCGTACTCGCCGATCTCGTCCGACGTCAACACAAAGGGTAGGCGGTTTTCGATATCGTCAAAATCTTCCTGGGTCATCGAGATCCGCTGCAACGACTGTTGCGGAGCGAACACCACGTTCTTTGTCTTCCTCCCCTTGTCGTCGAACGTCACGTCGAAGACCTGCTGGTAGGTTCCGTCCGGGGTATCTCCGTCGAGCGTCATTACCTTTACGTCTTGGCGGTAGGTGTACTGATCGCGCGCTTCTTTAAATTCTTTCTCTTTAGTGGAGAAGCGCTTGATGATCTCCTGAACCGAGATTTCTTTCGGCTCCGACTTATCCAGCTCACCCTGCTGCGCGAATGCTTTAGAAGGCACAAGTACGCTAACAACAACAGCGCAATAAAGAAGAGCGGAGGGGAGCACACGCTTGGGCTGGAATCTCATATCACTATTTTATCGGAAAGGGCTTAGGACGAACAAACTTGCACGAACAAACCGGACGACAACCGCGGCGATAAACATAACAGCAGCCTCCACCCTCAGAGCCGCCGTGCAAACAGCTCTTGGACGAGGGTGGAAGACTGCAGTTCTGCCTTACCTGATTCGATGCACGGGCAAGCAAAAAGAGAGCAAGATTTACTTTTCTTTACTGTTCAATTCATTCTCTTTATTTAAGCCTCTTCTGTTAAGCCTCTTCGCCGCAGGCCTGCCTAGCCGCTTTTACATACAGCAGGAATCCGTTCGCTGTAGGGCTGTAAGAGTCCCGCTCAGGCAAGGGCTAAGTCAGGCGGCTGGATCTATTTTGAGGGTGAGCCGGCAGAGTTCTTCATCGCCATTTCCATCGCCCACTCAACCAACCCCGGAAACAACTGGTAAAGCTTGATAACGGGAATCATCGTCCAGGGCACAACGACTTCCCGCTTGCCCGCTCGATAGCCGCGATAAGTGGCCTCGGCTACCCGCTCGGCAGTCACTCCCTTCACCTGCTTGGGACGAAGATTGCCCTGGCGATTCGCGACAACATGTTCGCCGAAATCTGTACGGACGTATCCCGGACAAACCGTCAGCACGTTGATGTGATTGCGCCGCAGTTCGAGTCGCGCGCCTTTGCCAATGGCGTTCATTGCAAACTTACTGGCAGAGTAAATCGCCATGTACGGTACTGGGAGATGTCCCGCCACGCTCGAAATGTTAATGATCGTGCCACCGTTCTCTCGCATTGCCGGCACCAATGCCTGCATGCAAGTAATTGCGCCGAACAGGTTCGTTTCAAAGAGCTCGCGCAGCGCGGCCGGGTCGGCGTCGGCGACAGTATCGCGAATTCCCACTCCGGCGTTATTTACCCACACGTCGACGCGTCCGAAGCTATGCAAAGTCAGTGCGAGGGCGCGGTCGATCTGTTCGCGCCGACGAACGTCGCAAGACATGGCGAGCGTTCTGTCCATGGATCCGAGCCGTTGTCGGGCGGCTTCAGATCGGAGAGCGTCGCGCGATAGCAAAACTACTCTCGCTCCGCGCTCGAGGAAAGCTTTGGCGATGGCCTCCCCGATTCCCATGGATGCTCCCGTTACAACGACAACTTTTCCGTCCATCTCCATGGCGACTCTTGTATCGCGTGAGGAAATACAAGTCAATGTTGCAAAGCCGAAACAATACCCTCCTGCAACGTTTACTAGCAATTCTTAATTGTTCCCCGGAAACGTAATTCGCTTTATGGCGTAAACTTGTAACCTTAGGAGGCATCCTGATCCCGCTGTTGCCCATCTTTCCCCTCGAGTTGGTGCTCTTGCCCGGAGTACCGCTGCCTCTGCACATTTTTGAACCGCGTTATAAAGAGATGATCGCCGAGTGCCTGGAACAGAAAAAGCCATTCGGAATCGTGCGCGCATTATCTGAGGGAGTTGCCGATGTCGGCTGCACCGCCGAGATTATGGCGGTCACTAAGAAATACGACGACGGCCGCATGGACATTCTGGCCCGCGGAGTCGAGCGCTTCGAGGTGATCGAAGTGAATGAAGATCGCTCGTTCCTTCAAGCCGAAATCGCAGTCATGGAGGATGAACCCGATAAGCCTCCGATTGAAATGGTGACGCAAGCGGTCCGCCTGCATGCCGAGATCGCGAAACTTGCCGGCGAAGATCCTGCAGGACCAGAAGAAGACGCTCGCAACCTTTCATTCTTCTTGGCGGGCTCGCTACCACTCGACCTTGATTTCAAGCAGAGTCTTCTCGCGACTCTCTCCGAGGTTAAACGCCTCGAAGCGGTAGTAGGGTATTTTGAAGCCGTTTTGCCGGGGCTGCGGAGAGCGGCGAAGGCCCGCTGGAATTAGATTCGCCTGGAATTAGATTTGCTACGAACCGCCCCTTCAAACGCTTGCATCTTCCGCCCTTACCGTGCATCTTTATTGACATGCCCCAGATTCAAATTCCTTCTCCTCTTCGCCAATATTCCGGCAAACAATCTACCGTGGATGTAGCCGGCGACACCGTCGGAGAGGCGCTAACCGGCCTCATCACCCAGCATCCCGAACTGAAACGCCACTTGTATAACGAGGACGGCAAGCTGCGAGCCTTCGTCAACGTGTACGTCAACGACGAAGATATGCGCTACCTGCAGAAGGAAGCGACCACTCTGAAAGATGGCGACACCATTTCCATCGTGCCTTCAATCGCCGGTGGACGCGGGTCTGCACCATCCATTCTGCGCTAATCATGACGAACTAGCGCTCGATTTTCCTGATTTGTTTCGCCCGATCTACCATAAGGAATTCAATGGCTACCCTCACTGAGGTCAATTCTAAAATCGCCGAATCAGATTCCACGCTGAACAACGACGAGATCCTGCGCTACTCGCGCCATCTCATCATGCCCGAGGTCGGCATGGCCGGTCAGCAGAAGCTGAAAGCAGCGAAAGTGCTTTGTATCGGAGCAGGCGGCCTGGGCTCTCCGCTCGCGCTTTACTTGACTGCCGCCGGAGTAGGCACGCTCGGTCTCGTAGACTTCGATGTCGTCGATTACACCAATCTTCAGCGTCAGATCATTCACACCACGGCTGACGTGGGCCGCAAAAAACTTGACTCCGCCGTTGACAAGTTGAAGGCGATCAATCCTTTCGTAAAGCTGAAAACTTTTGACGCCAGGCTTTCTAGCGCGAATGCGCTGGAGTTGTTCCGCGATTTCGACTTCATTGCCGATGGTACCGATAACTTTCCCACTCGCTATCTCGTAAACGACGCTTGTGTGCTTACCGGCAAACCTAACATTTATGGATCGATCTTCCGCTTTGAGGGTCAGGCAAGCGTTTTCGCCACCGAAAATGGCCCATGCTATCGCTGCTTATATCCCGAACCGCCTCCTCCCGGGCTCGTGCCCTCATGTGCCGAAGGTGGAGTGCTCGGAATTTTGCCGGGATTAGTCGGAGTGATCCAGGCGACCGAGACCATCAAGATGATTCTCGGCCAAGGCGATCCGCTGATCGGGCGTTTGTTGCTGGTCGACGCGTTGGGCATGAAGTTCCGCGAGCTGAAATTGCGCAAAAATCCCGATTGCCCCGCTTGTGGAACCCACCGCACCATCACGGAATTAATTGATTACGACCAGTTTTGCGGCATTCGGGGCGGGGAAGCCTCGACCGCGACGGAAGGAACAATGTCAGAAATTTCTGTGGAAGGATTAAAGAAGAAACTCGATAACAAAGAAGATATTTTTATTCTCGACGTGCGCGAGCCGCACGAATACCAAATTTGTAATTTAAACGGACACTTGATTCCGCTGGGCGACCTTCCAAAACGAGTGGGCGAACTCGATTCCAGCCGCGAGATAGTGGCTCACTGCAAGATGGGCGGACGAAGCGCCAAGGCAGTAACATTTTTGCAACAGTCCGGCTTCAAGAAAGTGAGTAACTTGACCGGAGGAATTACCGCGTGGGCGGAGCGGGTTGATCCGAAGATGCCTAAGTACTAAATGCAGAGTTTTCGTGTGTGATGGTCAGTCGGCTTTGCGCGGAACCGTGGAGGAAGACGCAGGAGCTTGGCTGTTCTTAAGTTTCTCCGTGTCTCTAACCAGCTGCTTAATGCACTTGTCTGCCGCATCAACCGCCGGTCCTTTATATTTGGCACCTTTACTCTCTTGAACTACTGTCCAGATTACATCCCCATCCGTGTTGACTAGGCGTAAGGAGACTTTCGCATCATGGAGCGTCTCCGTATTAGCGGACGAATCTTGGATGCCAGCCCCACCCCTGGCGCCGACCGCTGTCCCCTCAGAATAAGCATGCAGCTCTTGAGAGCTTCGCTCGGTTGCGACACCCTTCATTACAGCATCGGCTCGCAAACGATTCTCGGTGACTTTAAATTGGCCAGTCGCTACTAAAGCGGAGACGATCATTGATTGGACTTCACGAGACGTTGTGTCGTCGCCAAAGCTATCAACATATATTCGCTTGACATTCGATAAGGAAGTAATTCCAGAATCAGCCTGGCGCTCCGACCCGCTCACCTGGGGCGGAGTCTGCAAGAAACTGATTTCATACGGCATGATTAAAGCTAAGGCAAAAAATAGCCAATGCATTTCTATATTCCGCCCATACCGCTTTTACGAGCCTCGTCATCCTGAAAGTCGACCTTCTTTCCCGTTCTTGCTTCAAGTGTGGTGATCGTCGTGCGCACAATACTTTTTCCAAGTTCGAGCACGGCTGCATGTTGCTTGTCCTGTGCGTCTTTCCAACCAACCGTCAAGAAATGCTTCCGTTTGTGTGAGAGAAGCAGCCAAGGGCTTATAGTCAGGGCGAGTCCCAGTCTGCGACCTGCCTTTTGTCCGTACTCTAAGTCGTCTATTTGATCGTACGGCATTTCTAGGTGCCCACCTTTGTAGTCAAAAACGAACTGTTTGTCGTCTCTTGCGGATGAGCGGCCCTCCGTTCCATCTTTTATCTGATTCTCGGTCCCCCCGATGTAAGCGGTTTTGTCGCTACCAAGGCCGGCAACCGCCACAAAATCAAACGCAAAAACACAAGCCAATACTAGACCAATCACTTTTTTCATTCGACCTCCTAATTCAGTTCTTCGCCCGAACGGAGGGAACTATAGACCACTCTTAGTAACAACGCAATCGCTATCGCAGATAGGACGGTGATACCCCAGCGCTTTGCGACCCTACTTCGAAAAATGGGAGTGCCTGGGCACTCCCATTTTCTCTACAGCATAAGAAAACTATTTCCCCCCGCTAACTTCCGCCTTCTCTGTCGCTCCAACCGCCAGAGCAAATTTTTTCCCTGCGAAGCGCACCTCCGAAACCGCCGCCTTGCCGTTCGCATGATCGACGACCGCGGAATCAAACCCAGCCGTCTCAGTCAGCGGAACTAATCTACCCGACGTTTTTAGCACTTCTCTCTTCCCTTGCATGAAGCTCACTTCGACGTCCGATCCGGAGCCATTCCAACGTACCTGATATTCGCCAGGAGACAGTTGCTGACCCGCAACATCGACCTTTTCCCGAATCGTTAGCGAGCCCTTATTGCTTGCGAATGCGCTTGACGCGAGAAGCACTGCCGCTCCGAGAACTACGCTCTTTGCCCAGGTGTTTACCGCCAAATTAAATTTCATAAGCTCTTTCGCTTTCTGCCCGGCGCTAGCCGGCAAGGGGCGGCTGGTGATGGTTGGCCCACACAAAGGGCTTGCGTTTTTGTCGCGAGATCTTACAATGCGCTTGTCAGGGTGACGTAAAAGACGCGGGCTCATACTCGTGTTTTCTACCGGATCCGGCGCACCCAGGGCCGCCAAACCATGCGCGCGCCAGTCCTGTCACCCTGCAATTTTCTTAGCGGACCAAAAGTATTTCGTCCGAGTTATGTGGGTCGCTTCAAGATACGAATCCCCGGTTGAGTAAGTTCCGAACTTTTCTTGTCAACCGCGCTTGTTGCGAGCATGCGAGTTTGACGCTCAGAAATGCGTCAAGTTAGCAATGCAAAAGTACGTGAACCATTGACAGGGATGAGGTGTTTTGTTGATGTCTAATTCGTCGGCTGCGTGTGGAGAAATCACGGCGCCGCGGCCGATAACCCGCCTGAACATCCGCTTCGCCAGCGCCGCTACTGCCCTCAGGATGACAGCGTCTGTACCGTTGCAGAAAAAATCGGCAGGGTTCTAGTGAGTTGCGTTAGTCGGATCTGAATTAATATTCAAGACAATCTTGCCGTAGTTCTTGCCTTCCCTCATCAGCACGTAAGCCTCTTTCGCTTGCTCGAGAGGGAACACCTTGCCTATCACCGGATGTAGCTGACCCGCAGCGATCCATTCCGATAGCTTCTTCCACGCAGACTGCATAAGTTTCTGGTTCGCGCTCAAGTAGGAGAGCCACAAACCGTGCACGCTCGCGCCTTTCGCGTAAAGAGTGCGAGTGTCAAGCATTGGAGTTTCTCCGGTCGCCGCGCCATAGACCACCACGCGCCCGAAATCGTTCAAGCACTTTACGCTCTTGGCGACGTGCTCTCCGCCGAGCATTTCGAAGACCGCATCAACCCCTTGGCCCCCGGTCAGATCCTTGATCGCATCGACGTAATCGCGCCGCTTGTAATCGATGCCGTGTTGCAAGCCAAGCGTGCGAACCTTGGCTAGCTTTTCTTCAGAAGAAGATGTTCCATACATTTCAATGCCAAGGATTTTTCCGATCTGAACTGCGGCAGTACCCACACCTCCAGCGACGGCGTGAATGAGAACTCGTGGACGGGCTTTTGCTTCGGGCAGCTCCCGATGCTGATCGGAATTTAGGTTCAGCAAACCCGCCTTCCAATAGGCGAAGCATGCAGTGAAGAAATTTACCGGGAAGGCTGCTCCCTGTTCCGCGCTCCAGGTATCGGGAATGGGCCAGAGCAGGTTGCGGTTGGCAACGGTTTTTTCGGCGAACGCCGCCCACTGCGTGTATCCCATAACCCGGCGCCCGCTGCCTCCATTGTCAACCGCTTCGCGCCCCGCGAACTCACGTCCGGCAGTCAGCGGTGGATTTGGAGTTCCGGCATAGCCGCCCTGTGTAGTCATCAAATCTGCGAAGTTGAGTCCCCCGGCTTCCACGTTTACCGCGGTTTGTCCGGAATTTGGTTGCGGCTCGGGCACCTGTTGTATTTCCAGAACTTCGGGCCCGCCGAGGCGCGTGATCACTAGAGCCTTCATGCGCAAAGTTTAACAGGGGGCGATGTCGTCAGATGTTTGGGGTCGCATACGCTGAAGCTGGCATCTATAATGATACCGAGTTTCCGATCCTCGTTTGCCTAGTGATTGTAATGGCGCCGAGGACGAGGGTTTCGCGGAAGATCAGCGTAATCCGAGGGTGCGAATGGAAACGTTCGCGCCTCCCGAGTTGGAAAGGAAACGCTCGCCGGATTATTCCTGCCTGTGTTTTGCTCTCCGCATTAACCTGAGAACACCATGGCACTGACCGACAATTTCGGGCGCTCCATCCACGATCTGCGGATTTCGATCACCGACCGCTGTAATTACAAGTGCGTTTACTGTCGCACCGGCAACAGTGGCGCGGCCTACGCGGAGCTTCCTTTCAAAGATTACTTGCGCATGGCTCGTATCCTGGTAGGTCTTGGCATCACCAAACTTCGACTTACCGGCGGGGAGCCGCTTTTGCGCAAAGGCATCATCGAGTTCATACGCGATCTCTCGAAGCTTCGCACGCTTGGGGGGCAGAAGCCAGAGATTGCACTGACCACGAACGGCCACTTACTCGCTGAAATCGCTCAGCCATTAAAAGATGCCGGTCTCGATCGTGTCACTATCAGTATGGACGCAGTCGACGCCGAGCGCTTTGCGCGCATCACGCGCGTGCCGAACGGATACGAGAGCGTGCTCGCTGGCGTGCGTGCTTCGAGCAAGGCTGGACTTGATCCGGTCAAAATTAATTGCGTACTGCTGCGCGGCTTTAATGAAGATCAGATTGTTAACTTCGGCAAATTCTCGCGCGAAGAAAATGTGGTAGTGCGCTTTATCGAGTTCATGCCGCTTGAAGAGGATCGCGTGTGGACTCCTGAGATCGTCGTCACGCTCGATGAAATTTTATTGCGTATGGCTGAATTTATGCCGCTCGAAGAGATCCCGCACGAGCGCAGTGAGACAGCGCGCCGCTATCGCTTTGCAGATGGCGTCGGCGAAATTGGCATCATCGCTCCAGTCTCCCACCCCTTCTGCGGACATTGCAGCCGCATACGAATTACTTCCGATGGCAAGCTGCGTACATGTCTTTTCTCGGTGTGGGACCACGATTTGCACGAACTAATGCGCCGCGGAGCAAATGACCAGAAACTCGAAGAATTTATTTTGAATGTCGTCCAGAAAAAAGAAGAGCGCCACCACATTGGTGAACCAGGCTTCATTCCCGCATCGCGCACCATGGTTCACATCGGCGGCTGAGACCCGGCAGACCAATGTTCCAACCGGTACAAATTCTTTGGGGGGCGTCCAAGATAGCTGCAAAAGAGCCGTTGACAATCCGGCTTCCGCTATCCGCTTAGTGCGGTTACCTCCGCGGCTAAAAGCTAGCGCAGGCTCGACAATCTCTGACTCGCCCACGGCGCGACCAGTTACCCCACGTCGGGGCCGTCTCCGAAAGCTGAGAACAGAGTCGGGACATTAGGCTTCGCGATGTCTGAACTTGACTTTCGAACCGTCGCCTAGGCCACATCCCCTCGCAAATCAGCGTGATGATTGGCGCTTTACTGTACCTTTATCTTGACGGCTTTTGATTTGACAAGACCCTCGGCAGCGCTGCCGGATGCCGGCTGCGAGACCTGAACGGTGTAGATGCCCGGCCGGCTCATGTCATAGAGCTTTGTAATAGTGGCAACACTCGCCTGGCTCATGCCGGGATCCAAGCTACAACTAACCGCAGCTGCATTCGACATCGTGAAGGGTATGCAGATCGGTATGTTTCGTTACAGGATTGCCGCTAGAATCGCGAACATCATATTGATACTTCTCATCCAAGCCGCTCACGTCGTCGTGAACTGGTGCGCAATCCTGTACGACGTCTGACGTATTCGTCTTCACGATATCGATGCCGACCTCTGCTCCAGCGTCTACAACGAAGGGTCCGCTTTCTGTTCCAACTTTGCCGAGCGAGTAAGGGTCAATAGTGAGCTTAAACGGAGGGGTAGCGTTCTTAACTGCGGCGGTGTTGTTGGTCACGGTCAGAATGATCGTGTTTGATTTGACGACCCCAGCCTTGGGATTGTTCGAGACATCTTGCGATATCTGTATCTCAAATTTTCCTGGATGACTTAGATCATAGAGCCCACTAATCCTATTGTCGTTAGGTGGAGTGCTTTGACCGGGCTTAAGGGTGCAGGGCCAAATGCTTCCTGACTCGAGCTCCGGATGAGTTTTTGAGATTTTGGCTAGCGGAATACGGTTACTGTCGCGAACCTCATACTGATATTTCCTGTCCACTGCGGTCGCATTGCTGGGAGCTGCAGTGCAGTCGATGTCGTGAGGGGAAAGATTCGTTTTCTGAATTTTGATCCAAACGTCGGAGCCCGCTTTGATGACCGGGGTATCGGTACTGATCGCGATAGAAAATGGAGCCTGCTGATTTTGAGACGCCGAACGCGACGTCAGCACAGGAATCCCAGCAAGCAATAGCAGCAGAAACGAGATTCGCATAGTACTCCTTTCGTCTTTATCATTTGAATCCGTTCTGGGCTGCCACATTGGTCCATAGAGGATAACCCTTATTTGCCTGCCCGCCAGCGCTGACCACAAAGCCGTTCGTGGGACCACCGCTTCCGGTTGGAGTTCCCCATTTTCCACCGGCTTGAGTTGTCGTTCCATTGAACTGCCATTTTTGCAAGCCAAGAGGCACGGTAATGGAATTGGCGGTATTCGATTTCCACAGCAGATACATTTTGCGCATCCCAAGTGTGAGTGGCAGTTGTGTAGGTTGTGGGAAGGTGAATCTCTGGGGCATCAGTAGGTAATCAAATCGAAGTTACTGTTCCTTGTTTAAGCCAGGTTTTAGAGAGCTGCTAAAGTCTTTTTCTTATATGCCGATTCATCCATTTTGGAGGGAATAACTATGCCTGTCTCGGCCATCGATAACACGAACCCACAATCCGCCAAACCGGCGTCGCTTTCCGCATCCTCTGCCAAAGTACAACAGACTCAGGCCCCCTCAAAGCCGAGAACTCCTGCAGCGGACACGGTGAAAATAAGCACTGCCGCGAAGGCACTGCAAAGATTAACTCCTACTTCGACCCAGACTTCGGCGCAGCATTCGAAGAAAGCGGCTCCGAGCAGTCCTCAAGCCGAGCGCCCGTCGGCGACGAAAGCTGCAAAATAGGCGTCGAAGAGCCGGTAAGCAATCGGCAAAGAATACGCAAAGAACGCGAGCTAATTTCAGCTCAGCGATTCCCTGGCTCACTTTTTCGGACAGCTCGATTTTCGTTCTGCGGAGCACAGCACGGGTAGACCAGGTTCAACGTTAACCGATTGTGTTTGAAAGTCAGTAGAACGAATCGTACTTCGTGACCATCCACCCGGAATCTTTCTTTTCTTCGGTCACCGAAAACAGATCTTTATAGGTTGACTCGCGGCTGGCTATATTGTAGCGCTCGCCTTTGTAATACAAAATCACAAGCGGCGGAGCGTCTTCCCATTCCACCAGCTTCCATGAGAGCAGCGGATGCTGCGCTTCGGAGTTGCAAACGAAGTCGGCGCGCTTCTTGCGATAATCCTTCTCCCATTGCACCAGAAGTCTGCGACAGTTACCGTCGCGCATCTCCGCGATAAAGCTGCTCGCAGTTCTCTCAATCGTCCGATCGCGGAAGGGGTTCATGGTGATGCTAATTGGCATCTTGGTCAACGGATCGCGTTCCTCCGATCGAGACAATACCGGAGGCTGCGTGCTCAGCCAATAAAGGTAACCAAAAAACAGAACCACCAGCAAGGCTGCCGTGCCGAGGGCGATCGCGAGATGGGTTTTAGAGGTCTGCATCATCACAAGTTTGGCAAGGTGAACCATCTAGGGCAAGGTTACTTCCGGGGCGTGTCGTACTGGGACCCGTCGAGCCAAGCTGGTTGGGGAGGGCGGCCCCCGCCGTCGCTCAGGCGGCCCCGCCCTCCTCCACACTGACTCACCGAATGCGCCAGGCGGAGCGACGGCCCTTACCTGGTTTGTGTTTTCCAAATCGGGGGCGTATATTTATATCTGAATACTGTTGTGTCGTAAGTTTCAAGATTGTCGAAGCACACCAGTGGGCGCAAGCCCACTTTTTCGTTGGGGCTAAACGCTTTCTGAATCGACGCAGTGTTTCCCTGGCGTAAATCGCTGAAAACATGGCATTTGATCTGGATAAGGTCCGGCAGATCGCGGAGCGGGTGGCGGGCTCAAGTGGGCTGGAAGTAGTCGAAGTGGAAGTCTCCGGCACCGGACCGCAGCGCACGCTACGCGTCTTTATTGACCGACCGGGCGCAGCTCCGGCGACAGATCGGCCGGATGGAGTGACCCACGAAGATTGTGCAAATTTCAGCCGGGAATTCGGCACCATCGTCGACGTTGAAGAGGCCTCATCGAGTGGATCGTATCTGCTCGAGGTGTCGTCTCCTGGCCTCGATCGGAAGTTGACCAAGGCGGCTGATTTCAAACGCTATCGCGGTCAGCGCGTCAAATTGATGACGCGGGAGCCGGTGAATGACAACCGCCATTTTGAAGGGAAGCTGGAAAGCTTCGAGAACGGCAAGCTGGTTTTAGATCTTAGCGCCGCGCGTAAGAATAAAAAGAAGATGCGCCCCAAAGAGGGCGACACTTCGAAGATCGAAATTGAGTTTAGAAACGTAGAGAAGGCAAACCTGGTTCCTGAAATTTAAGTTTTGCGGCATCGGCATTTGGAATTCATATGGCAAGTGAGCTTTATAACATCATCGAAGGGGTCAGCCGCGAGAAGGGCATTGATCCGCAGATAGTAGTCGCAGCGGTTGAGGATGCCATCGTTGTCGCAACCCGCAAGTATTACAAGACGCAAGAGAACCTGCGCGCCGTCCTTGATAAGGAGAGCGGGAAGATTAATGCCTATGCGGTGAAGTCGATCGTCGAAGGCCCGGAGCAGGTCGAAGATCCCAATCTTCAAGTGACCGTCGAGGAGGCGCGAAAGCTTGACCCAAGCGCTGAAGCGGGCGGCGAGATCCTCATCCCGAAAGTGACCGAGGGGATCCTCGGGCGGATCGCGGCGCAGTTAGCCAAACAGGTCATCTTCCAAAAGGTGCGCGAGGCCGAGCGCGATACGGTTTACAACGAGTACATCGGGCATGTGAACGAGATCGTCAATGCGACGGTTAAACGGCTAGAAGGCCCGGACGTCATACTCGACATCGGCAAGGCCGAAGCCCGCATGGGTCGCAAAGAGCAGTCACGCCTTGAATCGTTCGCGGTGGGCGAGCGCATTCGAGTTGTGATCGCGCGGGTCGAAAGAGCGGTGAAGGGTCCAGGCGTCGTGGCATCCCGTTCGGCACCGGAGCTCGTGCAGCACCTCTTTCAGACTGAAGTGCCCGAGATTTACGACGGAACCGTCGTAATTCGCGCGATTGCGCGTGAAGCGGGAGAGCGAACCAAGATCGCCGTCATGTCGAAAGACAAAGACGTCGACGCAGTTGGCGCTTGCGTTGGCATGAAAGGGATGCGTGTGCAGTCGATCATCCGCGAGCTGCGCGGAGAGAAGATTGACATCATCGAGTATCACGAAGACGCAGTTACGTTCGCCGAGAAAGCTCTGCAACCGGCGAAAGTGAGCCGCGTAACCATCGTCGATGCCACCGACAAGCACCTCGAAGTCGTAGTAGACGATACACAGCTTTCGCTCGCCATCGGAAAGAAGGGTCAGAACGTTCGCCTTGCTGCGAAGTTACTGGGCTGGAAGATCGACATCAAGAGCGAAGAAGAAAAGCGTCAAGAAGTCGAACAGCAGATGTCCGCGCTTGTCACGCAGACCGTTACACCCCTGGAGTTGGTCACCGATTTGGGTGAAGGTCTGGTCGAAAAGCTCAAGGAAGCCGGCGTCAATACGGTCGAATCACTTGCCGACATGACACCCGAGCAGCTGGAAGCTATTGAAGGTATTGGCCCAAAAACGGTGGAAAAAATCAGTATTGCGGTCAATAATTACTTTGCCGGGCTCGATGGAGGCGAAGCTTTGCCTGACGCCCCGGCAGAAGGCGCAGATGCGGCGCCGGAAGCAGCTTTGGAAGAATTGGCAACAGAAGGTGCGGTTGAGGTTGACACCTTAGCGGGAGAGTCTGCCGAAACAGCCGGAGAGTCTTCCGAACCAGAATTAGCAGAAGAGGGCGCCGAGGTCGCGACGGAACAAGCTTCGTCCGAAGAAGCTGCGACCGAAGAAGAAGCGCCGCAAAATACGCCGGAAGACAAGCACGAGACGAAGATCTAGCATCATCGACTGGCGGGTTCGGAATCATGTTCGAACCGCATGCGCGAGGCTCGCCAGAAAAAGCTGAATTTAGATCGACTGAATTAAGATCGATAAAAATTTTCGCGAGGTTAACATGCGCGCTTAGATACACGACATCAGCAACACAGAATAGGACACGATAAGCGGATGAGTAAGATTCGAATTAACGATCTGGCCCGTGAGTTAGAAGTCAAAAGCAAAGAGATTCTCGACGTTCTGACAACGGTCGGTGTCACCGAAAAGAAGACGCATTCCAGTTCCCTGGAAGACCACGAAGCTGATTTGGTGCGCAAGCATCTGCGCGGCCGATCCGACGCTTCGACCAGTTCCTCCAAACCCTCTCGAACTTCGGCTGGCGAAGAAGGCATCAAGACAAAGATCGACCTGTCGAACATTTCGCGACCGGGCGACGTGCTACGTGCCATCCAGCAAAAGGCTGCCCCGCGAGTTCCGGTCGCGCAACCTGTAAGGGCTCCGTCAGCCCCCGCAGCCGAGACTGAAAGCGCTGCCCCGGCGGCCTCCGCGGGTCAGCCCGCGTCAAAAGCCATTCCGCCGAAGCCGGTGGCCGAAACGCCGAAAGCCACCCCGTCCCCAGCGCCGCGCATGGTCACTCCGGCGTCGGTCGCTGCCACCTACCGTCCGCCGTCGGTAGTTGTGATTCCGCCGAAGGCCCCTGTAGCTCCGCCACCTTCTAACGCGCCAGCCGCGACTGCCGCAGGTACAACCACGCCTCCGGCAATCGCCATACCTCCGCGTGCGCCGGCTCCTATTGGGCAAACGATGCCCTCGGCACAAGCCCCTTCAGCGGCCACGGAATCGGCATCACCGTCGAACGTGGCACAAATGTCAGTTGCTCCTCCAGCACGATCTGCGGCCCCAGTCGTGCCACTGCCGCGAATGATCATGCCGCAGACGGGCCCTCGCCCTGTGTACAAGGCTCCAGTTCCACCTCCGGCCGCGGCCGGAGCGATTTCGCGCCCTGCGCCCGGACGCCCGGTACCCGGCCAGCCAATTTTTCAACGCACGCCTCGACCGATGACGCCCGGACAAGCGCGTCCGCCGCTGCGCCCCGGCGAGCGCCGTCCGATGCACCCAACTCGGGTGGCTCCGGCAGGATCACGTCCCCTAGGCGTAGGGCCTGGCGCCGGCGTCGGAATGGCTCCTCCAGGGGCAACCCGCCCCGGGAGCCGCCCAGGTGGACCCTCTCGCCGCCCCGGTCAACGATACGTTCCGCGTGGAGTGAAGGAAGGCCCGATGAAGGGCTACACTCCTCCTCCGCGAATGACGGTGAACAGCGAGCCCGCGCCGATCACGCGCAACATCACGATCACCGAAGGAATTTCGGTAAAAGATTTGGCCGAGAAACTCGGCATTCGAGCGAAGGATGTCATTGCGCGTCTCGTCGTGCGCGGAGTCTTCGCAACCATCAATCAAACGCTCGATGCCGAACTGGCGAGCGAAATGGCCCGCTTCTTCGGAGCCGACACTGAAGTCATCACCTTCGAAGAGCAGGCTGCGAAAGATACAACTGAAGCTACAGAAAGCAGCGAAGAGGGCGCAGAGGCAGTTCAGCGTCCGCCCGTCGTTACCATCATGGGCCACGTGGATCACGGCAAAACGACTTTGCTCGATTCCATCCGATCGACCAACGTTGCCGGGGGCGAAGCAGGGGGTATCACGCAGCACATCGGTGCTTATAAAGTCGCTATCACCGATAAGTCGTCGCCAGCCTTTGGACGCGAGATCGTGTTCCTCGACACACCGGGCCACGAAGCCTTCACTCGCATGCGTTCGCGCGGAGCGAAAGCAACCGATATCGTCGTGCTGGTAACTGCCGCCGATGACGGCGTGATGCCGCAAACCGTCGAAGCCATTGACCACGCGCACGCCGCTGAGGTGCCCATTATTGTGGCGGTGAATAAAATCGATAAGCCCGGCGCTTTGCCGGAGCGTGTCAAAAAGCAATTGGCTGACCGTGGTCTCGTCCCTGAAGACTGGGGCGGCAAGACCGTATTCGTGGACGTCTCGGCGAAGCAGAAAACGAACCTCAACTTGTTGATGGAAATGATCTGCCTGACCGCCGACTTGCAAGAACTGAAGGCGACTCCTGGGCGTGCGGCCAGCGGCTTGGTGCTTGAAGCAAAGCTCGATCGCGGACGCGGCCCCGTGGGCACGATTCTCGTACAAAACGGTACGCTGCATGCCGGCGACAACTTCGTCGTAGGCAATGTCTACGGTAAAGTGCGCGCCATGTTCGACGATCGCGGCAAGCCTTTGAAAGAGGCCGGACCGTCTACTCCAGTGGAAATTATCGGCCTCGAAGGCCTTCCATCTGCAGGAGATCAATTCGTGGTCGTCACCGATCGCGAGAAAGCTCGCGACATTTCGGAATATCGTGAACAGAAGTTCCGCGAAGCTACTCTTGCCAAGAGTTCTCGAGTCTCCCTCGAAGGCCTGGCCGAGCAATTGAAAACGGCTGGAATGAAAGACCTCAACGTCATCCTGAAAGCCGACGTGCAGGGCTCGGTCGAAGTGCTGGGCGATTTGCTAGGCAGACTTTCGAACGAGAAGGTTCGACTGAAACTTTTACGCTCGGGCATAGGTGCTATCACCGAAACCGACGTGCTCTTGGCATCCGCATCAAACGCGGTAGTTATCGGCTTCAACGTGCGTCCGGAGCGCAAGGCGCAAGAGTTGGCTGACCAGGAGAAAGTCGACATCCGCCTGCACTCAATCATTTACGAGTTGCAGGATGAGATCAAGCGCGCCATGACCGGCCTGCTTGAACCGACGATTAAGGAAACGTATCAGGGACGAGCGCTTGTGCAGGAAACCTTCCGCATTCCGAAGGTGGGCACAATTGCCGGATGCCGCATAACCGATGGATCGATCAAACGCGATAACGAAGTCCGCCTGCTGCGTGACGACGTCCTCGTTTTTAAGGGCAAGATCGGTTCGCTGCGCCGCTTTAAAGATGACGCTTCACAAGTCACCAGCGGGATGGAGTGCGGTATCTCCATCGCAAACTACGGCGATATTAAAGCCGGAGATACGATCGAAGCATTCATAACCGAGAGAATCGCTGCCGAGGCCATCAAATAGCGGAATAATACATGCGTCCGTCAAGGGCTCATGTGCGATGTTCGGGCAGAAAAAAGCCGCCGGGCGTTTACTCCGGCGGCTTTGCAGTTTACCCGTCAATTACTGACTGGCCTGTTGCGTGAACGCACCACCCACGTTCGAATCCTCTTCCACCAAGACTCCCGTATTTGGAGAACTTAGATAGAAAACAATACCCGGAGTCGAATTCGTCACGCTGTTTACCACCACCGTTACCCGACCGTTAGCACTCACTTGATAGGTTGCGGTCGTGCCCAAGGTGCTAACCAATCCCGGAGGATTACTCGGGAGGAACGAGTTCGACACCTGATTCCAATTCAGCGTTCCAGCACTTGCAGGCGAAAAGAGGCCCGTGCGGTCTTTCAACCCACCCGAATCGAAGCCATCCATCGTAAAGGCAGCTTGCGTGGTGATTGCGCTGAATGGGCCGCCAGTTTGGAGTGAGTATGTCCCGTCTTCCACGCCAGTTGTGCTGTTTACAAGGAAGAAGGCGCGAGAGCTGTTTACCATCCAGAAAATTTGCGGACTAATCGTGCCGCTCGATAGAGTTAAGTTGAGAACCCCGCGCCCACTGGCTGCAAGCGTGTACGTCCCGCCCATGACCGTCTCATCCGGATTGAGGGTCGCGTCTTGAACGAAGTCAACTGTTCCGGTGGTGATGTTGCCGGCCCCGTCGCTCGTGAAGACTCCAGCGGAATGGACGCCGCCCGCGCCACTTACCCCGGTATCCCCGGAACTTCCAAACACATATGAGGATCCGGCGGCCAGAGTTGCGAGCGAGAATGTTCCAGTCTGCGCTTCAGCCGAGCCGATCTCGAGCGACCCTGCATTCGACATAAAGTCAAACTTCCCGGCATTCACGACGTAGTAATTTAATGCCGTTCCATCGCTGAGAGTGAACGATCCGCGCCCATTCGCATCAGGAGCGCTCAGGCCTGCAGAACTCGATATTGCCACGCTGCTCGCAGTAATTCCGATATCCAAAAGATCTTCCGTGCCTGAGATCACACCGCCGGCGATGTTCATTCGGCCAACGCGCGAGCTACTGCTTTGCTGGTGCGACTTAAATACATAAGTGCCCGACGGCATGGAGGGAGAGGTGGCCTGGAGTTCCCCATATCCCGAAGATGTTGCCCCGCCGTCCTGCTCCACCACATAGAAATGACTATCGTCGATCATGGTGATTGCGTAACTGGACCCGGCAACCGTCAGGCTGCCGGTGCCGTCGCCCGACATGGTATAGGTCCCTGTTTCTGGCAAAGACGTAGGTGTGAGAAATTGTCCACCCTGGTTAAAGTCATCCACTGTCACACTGACGTTTCCAGCGCCGTCGGCGGAGAAAATGATTGTTTCAGAGAAGGCCGCCGTCGAGGTTCCGGATGAGGTAACGCCTGTTCCGGTTTGCGCGATGATGTACTGGCCCTTCAAACTGGAGCGGCTGAAGTTGCCGGCTAGAGGGATGGTGACGCTGTTGCCACTGGAGCCGCAACTGGAAGTTAAAAGCGCGCCGGCAACGGCGGCCAATGAGATCAAACCACGACGAGTCCACGCCAGGCAAGCAAGGATATTCATTTAAGCTCCTATTTCTGTCTAGGATGCGCCAACCCGGTTATTTGTGAAAAGTTTTTATAAAACGTTATAAAACGATGTGAAAACGAAAGTAATCGTGGAACAAGAAAAAAATGTGCTGCCAAATGGTTCATATTCGGCCGAGGCCCGCAGGCCGGGGAGCCGGGCCAGCCAGTTGCCTTTCCTTTCGCGTCGAGAACCACATCCACACCCGGTAACTCAGCAACACGGTGAGAACGAACCCATAGGCGCAGGGCTGTCGTTTGTCAGCCTTGACCAGCCAGATGAAGTGGATCACTCCGAGGATGGCCGAGAGATAGATCAGCCGATGCAGGCGCTGCCAATTCTTGCCGCCAAGTTTGCGTATGGACCAAGCCGTCGAGCTCAATGCAAGCGGCACCAGAAGAGTAAATGCCGCGAAGCCAACTGTGATAAACGGCCTCTTATAAATATCTTTCACGATCTCGTGGACGTCAAAAAACTTGTCCAGCCAGACGTAAGTTGCGAAATGCAGAGTTGCGTAAAAGAAAGCAAACAGACCAACCATCCGTCGAAGTCCGATGAGCCAATATTGCCGGGCCAATCGCCGCAGCGGAGTAACGGAGAGCGTCAGCAGTAGAAATATAATCGTCCACTGTCCGGTCGAATGGGTAACGACCTCAATCGGATTTGCGCCAAGTCCACCATGGATAGCCCGCCACCCAAGAAGGAGTGGAGGAATCAGGGCAGCGAAAAAACAAGCGATCTTAGCGTGGCGCAGGTTCATCAATTGTGGAATTCTAATTGTGATCTGGAAGCTCGCTCTTGACGTTCGTAGCAGGCAGAAGTAGTAGGCAAAGTTCGAACTCGCAGATGCGCAGTCGACGTCAAATCCTCTAATAATTTTTCTTCAAATCCATGCCCGAGTAAAGGCCGCTCACCTGATCGTAGCCATTGAACATCAGGGTTGGCCGCTTTAAAAACTCCCCCAGCCTTCGTTCTTTCGCCTGGCTCCAGCGTGGGTGATCCACATTCGGATTCACGTTTGCATAAAAACCGTATTCGGCCGGAGCGCTCTGCTGCCACGTATTGTAGGGCTGGTCGCGCGTAAAACGGATACGCACGATTGACTTTGCACTTTTGAATCCGTATTTCCAGGGAAGCACAACCCGCAGCGGAGCGCCGTCCTGATTTGGGAGCACTTCTCCATACATACCGAAACACAACAGGGCGAGTGGGTGCATCGCTTCATCCATTCGGAGGCCTTCTACATATGGCCACTTCAAGACATTGATACGCTGGCCGGGCATCTGCTTCGGATCGAGGAGAGTAGTGAACTCCACATACTTGGCTTTCGAAGTCGGGTCACAGCGTTTAATCAGATTGTTCAGGGAATATCCAACCCACGGAACGACAATCGACCATCCTTCAACGCAGCGATGACGGTAAATCCGCTCCTCTGGAGAGGCCATTTTAGTAATCGCATCAACGTCGAGGACTAGCTTCTTCTTGACCTCGCCGTCGATGACAACAGTCCATGGCCGTGTTTTCAAATTCTTTGCCAGGTCAGCAGGTTCGTACTTATCCGTCGAAAACTCATAAAAATTGTTGTAATGACTTACGTCGTTATAGGGGGTTTGCTGTTCATTCGTGCTAAAAGAACTTTTCTGTATTCCTTCAATCTTGGCGTTAGCGCTGACCGTGATAGCTGGATCGGCAAGGTTTCGCAATGCGACACCGGTCAGCGCCGCAGCGCCCGCCAGGCCGGCTCCAGCAAGAAAAGTTCGACGGCTTAAAAAGGTTTCCTTCGGCGTGATTTCGGAGGAAGCGATATCGCTGGAATCACGAATTAACATGATCAAATTGCCTGGCCTAATGAGATGCGCCGAGCGCGCGTAGTGATACGCTACGACAGGGCCTTGGGGATTGGAGTTGTCAGTGAATTGAAAAGTTTCGGAAGATTGGTCGTCCAGAAAAATAAACTTTTAATTATTGTGACGCCGATTTTGCAATTGACTTGGTCGTCGATTTGGCGCGCAACACATCGCGCACTTTCTTCGCAAGGTTTTGCAGAGTAAAGGGTTTTTGCAGGAAGGCGATCGCCGGCCCGACGGCCCCCTCGGTCACGACTGCGTCTTCGGTGTAGCCAGATAGGTAAAGCACGCAGATTTCTGGGCGTAATTCCAGAAGCTTCTTGGAAAGTTCACGGCCGCCCATTCCAGGCATCATCACGTCGGTGATGAGAATGTCAATGCGGCCTTTGAATGAGTCCGCCGTCTTCAGTCCTGAATCTCCATTTGCGGCTTCGAGAACTTTGTATCCCCGAGCAAGCAGAGTGAGCTTCACCAGTTCGCGGACGGATTCTTCGTCCTCGACGAGCAAAACCGTTTCGCAACCACCCGATTCCGCTGGTGGGGGCGTAGGAGGAACAACCTCCGACGCATCGTCTACCCGAGGCAGGTAAACATAAAAAGTTGAGCCTGCCCCAAGCTCGCTTTGAACGAAAACATAACCATTGCTCTGTTTGACGATTCCGTAGACCGTCGACAGTCCGAGCCCGGTGCCTTTGCCCTTTTCTTTCGTCGTGAAAAACGGCTCGAAGACGCGCGACTGCGTGTCTTTGTCCATTCCGGCTCCAGTATCGCTTACAGAGATTACTGCATAACGTCCGGGATGAATGAAGCGATGCTCGCGGAAGTTTGGCCGCACAGTGACATCGGCGCTCTTCACCGTCAGTTTTCCGCCCCCGGGCATCGCGTCTTTCGCATTCACGACCAGGTTCATGACGACCTGTTCAAGTTGCCCGGCGTCGGCCCTGGTGTGTCCCGTGTCGGGCGCGAGATGGGTGATGAGTTCAATGTTCTCGCCGATGAGTGGACGAAGCAGCCGTTCCATATCACCGATCACAGTGTTGACGTCCACCACTTTTAATTCGAGATGCTGCTTGCGGCTGAAGGCTAACAGTTGACGGGTGAGTGTCGCGGCGCGGTCGGCGGCTTGTTGAATAGACTGAACCTTGCCGTGCATGTCGCTGCCTTTTTCCATCTGCTCGAGCAAAACTTCCGTGTAGCCGTTAATGACCATCAAAAGGTTATTGAAGTCATGCGCGACGCCGCCGGCAAGTCGCCCCACCGCATCCATTTTTTGCGCTTGTCGGAGTTGTTCCTCGAGCTGGCGCCTGTCTGTGATGTCTTCCGCGATGAGTTCTAGAACTTCTTCAGGCTCGTCACTCAGGGCTGATGCGCAGCCGCTCAGTCGGACAATGATGACGCGCCCGTCTTTCCTCTTCCATTGCACCTCGACGCCGTTCAGAGTCCCCGTCCGGCGGTAGTCCTCGGCTAGCCGATGGAGTCCAAGTGGGTTGACGAAGACATCGGTACGCGCATTGGTTTTGAGTAGGGCTTCGACCGAGCTCTGGCCCAGCATGTTGATCAGGGCCGGGTTGACATCAAGAAATCGTCCGCTGAGGGTGCAGCGGCAAATGCCAAATGCCGCGCTCAGAATTAGAGATCGTGAACGAGCTTCTGAACGGCGCAGTGCTTCTTCGTTGCGTTTGTGTTCGATCGCGGCTGCCAACTGCTGCGAGACGAATTTTAGAATTTCTTTGTCACGCTCTCCGAAGCGTGTTTTTTCGCTATAGCTTTGCACGACCAACACGCCGATGCAGGCGGCGCCATGCTTCAGGGGAACTCCCAGCCAGTCTACCGCCGCCGCCCCAATCAATTCGACCTCGCCTTTTTTTGCTAGATCCGCAAAAACGGAAGGTGTCGCCAGCAACGGCTCACCCGTTCGCAAGACGTATTCTGTGAGCCCGTGCCCCAAAGGCTTCGGCGTGGGAGGGCTATCTTCTTCGTCGACAAAATAGGGAAAACTGAGCAACTGCGATTGCGGATCGTAAAGCGAAATATAAAAATTGCGTGCATTCATCAACTGCCCAAGGATGTTGTGAATGGCAGCGAAAAATTGTTGTAGGTCCTCGGCAGACTGGCTGCGAGCCGCAATCGCATAGAGCGCCGCGTTCAGCTCCTCGGCCCGTTTCTGCTCGGTGATGTCGCGATACGAGGCATAGAAGCCGAGGCTCGCTCCGTTCTGCGTAATCGCGGCAGTCGACAGCAAGACTTCGATCAGCGACCCGTCTTTTCGCTGGCGGCATGTCTCAAGCGTGATTTTTTTCTCAGTCTTGACCCCTTCGCCGATCCACGCCGTCTCGGAATAACGATCCGGTGGAACGATAAGCTGGTCAAGCCGCTTGCCGAGAACTTCAGAGGCCGCGAAGCCGAAGAGCCGGGTGAACTCACTGTTAATGCGAAGAATTTCTCGGTCACCGTCGACGATGCAGATTGCTTCTGGCGCGTTCTCCAGTATCTGATCGAAATAAATTTTTGAGTCGGGCCCCCCTTCGAATTTTTGGGGCAGGCTCGTAGCCTTGTCGCTTGCGGACTCACTGGATTCTGAGTCGGCAAGCGAAGCGCCATGCGCCGTCTCGACGATGGACGTTTCCGTAAGGGCGATTGGGACACCCTGCGGAAGGGATTGGCGCAGGTTATCCAACCTCAGCAGCCCAATCGATCCGCCCGCCGGGGGATGCTCCTCACCCATACAGTCCTTGCCCTCAATACACTTGGGTGATGGTAAGCGGCCCGGGGCGTTGCTGAAAGTTACGCCAGTAATTGAGTTTTTGTGATTTTCTCTATGTTTTACTGGGCATTCGAAAGCACAACGCACGCCTGGCGGAGGGCCAGTCTCTGTGCCTCCGTGACCACGAGAAATTCAAACCCGCACCGCAGACCTTCACTGCGGCGCACGACAGCTTTTAATTTCATGACGTGCGGTGCTATAGGAAGGGCAAATTCGACCGAAACGACCTCACCCAGCAGCAACGCTCCGCTCAGGGTCGCGCCAAGTCCGTCTTCCCCTAGTTCACTCGTCCGGCCCCATAGCATCGTGGTCAAGCCCTCGCGGAAGACCGACGCCTGAATGCGAGTATCGAAGTGGTATCGCGGAAAACGCCGCTGATGTTCCGTGGGTGACCGCTTATCGTTGCTCAATCCGCTTCTCCCCGGACCTGCTGTCTTCGGCATATTACACGTCCCGTCTTGTCGGACGCGCAATTCTATGAGCGCGACTGCCGATCCCTTAAATCCTAATCATCCATTAGAAGGGGCGAATTAGGAACGCCGGACCCGCGAATTCATTTCCTCCCGCCGAGTGGTATCCACTCCTCATTGCGCCCCGGTCAACTCGATGCCCGCAAGCCGTTTAAAACTGCGATCCGGCTATGAACATCCAGGGCACTCGGTGTAAAGCTGCGTAAAGGTGGGTGACAGATGTTATCGCCACAGATAACATCGTGAGAACGCGGATTCTCGGGTAACCCCGACCTCCCAGTTTTCAAATCCAGTTCCTATGGCCCATCGCTCCAATGCCGCCGAAGCTTGGTATCCAGAGTCAACCTCTGCAAATCTGGGCGAAGTCAGCGGACAGCCAATTCCCCCGTTAGACCTGCTTCCACCGTCGAGCCTGACGCAACCCCTATGGCGATCATTAATCGGCAATTTGCGCGATACGCTTGCCCCTGCCAAACTGCCGCCCTTGACGCTCACTTCAAGACCCGTTGCCGTGGGTTTAGCTTTGGGAGACAGATTGCGGCTGCCCTGGTTTCGCACCGTGTTCACGAACATCGGGGACGTTTTATCTCCAGAATCACTACCGCCTCTCGAACTTGAATCAAGGCCGATCGATGTCGGCGAGCTGATTGCCGACCAACTAAGCCACTTCTGGTGGGGTTCACTCTTGCGGAGCCTGGCGGATCGCGTGGCCCCGGAATCATTGCCTGCTCTCGATCTGACCGCGAAGCCAGTCGAGGACATTATTCCAAAGTCGTGGATTTTATTGCCGCTGTGGTCGGAAGTCGTGGATACCCCGAAGGTGTTTTATCCGGATAAGCCGAAATCACTTGAGCCCTCGAGACCGCTCTCCGTGCAAGCGGCTGAGGCGATCGCCGTAAAACCGGAACGAACCGTGGTCGAACCGACCTCGGCCGACCTACTACGCGACATCAGGCGATCAAGGATTCGACAACGCATTTGGGTCAGTTTCGCTGCGGCGCAAGTCGTCTACATGATCTTGGCCGCGGCCGGAAAATTGTAGGCCTCAAAGTTATAGACTGAAGCGTGGCAAAAGCCAGTCGAGTGCAACGGTCGCCGCGAAATTTTTACCGCAGTCCAACCCAGCCCTCCGCGATCACCATTGAATTGCCAGGATTGCGGGTATCGTATTTCACCGACGTAGGAACGCCGAGCCGGCAGGAGTGCAGATTTATCCACTGTCGCAGGTAGGTAACATCCTGCGAAGCCTCGTAAGAAACGCCAGCCACGTCATACTGGTAGATCAGCATGGTCGCGGGGCGGTTCAGAGGACTGATAATTTCCTGAACGTCGATCACTGTGCCGTCGGTGATACGCCCTATGGTGTTGAGCCAAGTACGACGCGTGAGCTCAAGCTGGTCCGGATCTTTAGGCTTGCGGCGCAACATCGCGTAGCTGGCAAGAGCCAGTCCGGTGGCGCCCAAAGCAATGGAATAAAGACGAATCGATATCATCGGCCGGATGCGAATATAAAAATTATTCTAGTTCAGAATAAGCTTGAAGCTCGGTGACGCCAAGGGCACCAAGGTGCGGAGATTTTTCCGCCGCACTAGACAGATGCTCGCGTCTAGTGCCTCGGCAACTACATCGCATCAACCTGGCGATGGGATTGCCGCGTCATAATTCAGCGCGGTTCGCTTCTGCGGCGGTAGTAAATATTGAAATCGAAGCCGAGGTTAGGGGGAAAGATTTCAGCTATTTTTCGCAGCCGTTCCGCCATGGCTGCCGGCGCCAGCAGAGGGTAGTCCCGCTCCCGCAGATCGTAGTAATCCACATCAAGATAGAGCGACAGCAAGTAGATGGAAATGGAGTCGGCAAACGACGCCGACAGGTATTCGTTCTTGAATTTTTCGGCATCCACGCCGTGAGCGGTGGCGAACTTGCGTGCCTCCCAGGCGTCGAGCGAAGTCTCGCCCCGTGCTCCAGCCTCGACCTGCTGCCAGGCCAGTTCCGAAAAATTGTGCGAGACGCCGGCTCGCTCCACCAGTGCGTGCCCCACGTTGATATAGAACTCGAAGGCTACAGAAAATTTGTCTTCCATCAGGCGCGTAGAGATAAAAACACACTGCGCATCGCCTAGTACAAGGTTGCGGTGGCAGACGGCGTTGTCACTGAGCGCAACGTCATAACGATCGGCGATGACGGTGTCTTCGCCTTGGGTGACGGTGAGCGGAACGAAATAGTAGGCCTTGCGGCTAAGCGCGGAGGCAACCGCCGTTGGAACAGCGGCGATCATGCGATCAAGGTCCGCTTCCGCGATCGTAATCTCGCCCGAACGCGCGTAGCAAATGCCGTTGGGAGCCTGCGAGACCGGATTATTCTGCACGATTTCCGCAGGACTGCGCGTGATCGCGGAGGCGGCTTGCGACATGGCGCTATTGTAGCTCACCCTTAACCTGATGATTTACGGACGGCTACAACTGCGAACCGAGGCGACCCGCTTTACCGCCGTCACCCGCAGTCAAAATCATGTAGCCTAGAAAACATGGCAGACATAGTGACTGCAAAGCCGCAGTGGATTGGAATTCCGGTGCGGGCGCTTGCCATGACATTTCTTTTTACCGTGCTGACGTTTGCAATTGCGCTGCTTCTTGGCATCCTCGGGACGGTGGTTTATTCTCAGGTCAAGCAGGTCTCGCCAGATCTCCCCTTTGCTTATCGTCACATTGCATTTCCCGCCGCCATTGCTGCGGGTTCAGTTGTACTGATCTTGTCGCTTACGATGGAAATCAAGAATTATCGACAACGCAAGGCGCCGGAAAATATTGAAAGAGCGAGTTAGGGGAGCTATGGCAGACGGCCATAATCTTTGCTTTGAAAGTTCGCGCAAAGTTCCCGCAAACGAAGTTGGCGCAAAAATCGCGTCGTCGCCCCTTCTTGGTGTCTGTTGTTCGTCACGAAATTTTCCACAAACCTCGGCTCTAAATAGTTCGTAGTTCCATCTAGTGAGAATCACGTCCAGAATTTCCACTTGCCAGACGGTACCAGTGTGGTTACTATGCACAAATCTTTTCTCGCAGTCTGGTGCGGCATTCACTCTTGGAATTGAGCAGTCGTAATTATGAATATCGGCGAGACCATTCGAAGTTTCCGGCTCCAACGCAGCATGTCCCAGGGAGACATCGAGAAGCGCACAGGCTTATTGCGATGCTATCTCTCACGGGTTGAGAATGGACACACCATTCCCTCGCTCGACACACTTTCAAAGATTGCCGGCGCCATGGATCTCGCGCTCTCCCAGTTCTTCTCTGAAGGGAGTAGCAACGGCCACAAGGGGTTGCCTCAACTCTCGGACGACGAAGTGCGATTCCTTAGCCAGATTCGGCGTTATTCCACGAATTTGAACGATAGTGACCGCAAATTGGTTCTGGCTATGGTCAAGAAGATGGCTTCGAACATGTCGAAGTAATTCTCGCCGACGTCAGGATTTGTCTTCAGATTAAATCAGTTACTTGTCAGTATTAAAGATGACGGCTTCCGCTTTCCACTCTCCACCTTTTTGTTTCTTCCATACCACGACATTTGTGATGTGCCCATACCTGATCCAGCAAACCTGTTGACCCAAACTTTCGTACCATCCCGAAAGTGTCTGCCGGGAACCTCGCTTCTCATGCCCGCTCCCCGTACTCTTAAGGATGGGGAAAGACCGTGACTACTGACGAAGAATTGAACCTGCTCGATCAGCAACTGCGCCGGTTGAAGATCGAATATGAAATATTCTTCAATAATCCCGCCAAACGTCCACCTACCGATGTTGAATGGAAGGTCGTCTCGCTCGTCCGCAAATTCAGTGACAGCAAACGGCTCAGTTTCGCGCAACGTTTTCGCTACAACGAGATGGCGCAGCGCTATGCGATTCAGAGCGATCTCTGGCGCAAGAAAATGCGCATCCGCGAAGAAGGATACCGGCGCCCGGCGGACGCGATCTTATCCGTGCAAGGGGTTCGACTCTCGGAGAGAGAATCGCCGCACAATCCGGTCTACGGTCTGAATCAAAAAAAACCTGCTCAGTCTAAAGGCTCCGAGGGCGAAGCGAAGCCTTTCGCTGTGAATGTTTCTGGAGCGATTGTCGAGCGCGAGCAGGTCGCGTCGCTGTACAAGGCGCTGACGGAAGCCAAGCAAAAAACTGGAGAACAAGTATCCGGCAACCTGGATTCTTTCACCGCCTTCGTCAAGAAGAAGACCAGTGAAATCCAGCGGAAACATGGCTGCGAAACGGTCGTCTACTCGGTGGAGATGCAAGATGGCGTCGCCAAGCTGAAAGCAAAGGCAAAATCGTAAGCGAAATAGAAACTGAAAGCTGAAATCCTGGAGCGATCAGCCCGCCGCCTTTCCAACTGCTAAAATTTCCCTTCAACACTTCACTGCCAAGGGAAACAATGTCCAAAATTCAGCGCGCTATTCTCAGTGTTACCGATAAATCAGGGTTGGTAGAGTTTGCGCGCAAACTTGAAGCGCTCAAAGTTGAACTTGTCTCAACCGGAGGCACGGCGAAGATGTTGCGCGATTCCGGCATCGCTGTGAAAGATATCTCCGAACTCACCGGATTCCCCGAAATGCTTGATGGGCGGGTTAAGACGCTGCATCCCAAAGTTCACGGAGGAATTCTTTACCGCCGCGAAGATAGTGGGCATCGGGCCGCGATCGCCGAGCACGGTATTCCCGAGATCGACCTGGTCGTTGTCAATCTTTACGCCTTCGAAAAGACGGCTGCGAAAGCCGGAGTCAACTTCGAAGAGATCATCGAAAACATAGACATCGGCGGCCCGTCGATGATTCGTTCGGCGGCGAAGAATTTCCAGGATGTCGCTGTGGTTACGTCGCCAGCAGACTACCAAGCAATCGCTGAAGAGATGTCACGCTCGGGCGGTGCGCTGTCGAAACAGACGAAATGGCGATTGGCGCAAAAAGCATTTGCTGTGACGGCTGCTTACGATTCGGCAATTGCGTCGACGCTGGAACGCATCGGGGACACTTCCGCGCCGTCCTCCTCGCCCGAGGCCGCTTTTCCAAGCACTTTGCGCCTTCAATTCGACAAGGTAATTGACCTTCGCTACGGAGAAAATCCGCACCAGAAGGCAGCAATGTATGCCGACAACTCTCGAACGGGAGTGGCGCATGCGCGCCAGATTCAAGGCAAGGAGCTTTCATATAATAATCTCGTCGATCTGCAGGCCGCATGGGACCTGGCGCAGGAATTTGACGAAATTGTTTGCGCCATTATTAAACACACCAATCCCTGCGGAGCCGCCACCGCCAAGACGCTGGTCGAGGCGTACGAGCGCGCACTGGAATGCGATCCCGTGTCAGCCTTCGGCGGAGTCATCGGCGTAAATCGTACGGTCGATGCCGCTGCCGCAACCGAGATGGCCAAGCTTTTTCTGGAAGTCATTGCCGCGCCAGCCTTCGACGAAGGCGCGAAGGCCGCCTTCGCCTCCAAGAAAAATCTTAGGCTGGTGGAGGTGCCGGCCTCGCAGCAGCCCTGGGTCTTGAAAAATATTTCCGGTGGAATGCTGGTGCAGGACTCGGATTCCCACAAACTTTCAGAAGCCGACCTGAAGGTTGTAACCAAGCGCGAACCCACGCCGGAAGAGAAACGAGCCTTACTCTTTGCCTGGAAGGTTTGCAAGCACGTCAAATCAAATGCCATTCTCTACGCCCGCGACGGTCAAACCGTCGGCGTCGGAGCGGGACAGATGAGCCGTGTTGACTCGTGCAAAGTCGGCGTGATGAAAGCGCAACTTCCGATCAAGGGTACCGTCGCGGCCTCAGACGCCTTCTTTCCCTTTCCCGACGGAGTCGAAGAGATCGCGAAGGCCGGAGCCACCGCGATCATTCAGCCCGGAGGCTCAGTCCGCGATCAAGATGTGATCGAGGCCGCCGACCGCCTGGGAATGGCGATGATCTTCACCGGCGTAAGGCATTTTCGCCACTAGCCGCAATCTTTGGGACCTCTGCCTTTACTATTATTTACGCTTTCTCCAAAGTCCCTGTACCACTGTCGTTCCTGCTGATTGCAGCTTTCCTCCCGCCCACACCCTGTGCAAGGGTAGAATAAGAAAACGCCGTCACCGCTTCCTGGGCATCAAAACGAAGTGCGGTTCGGACTTTCTGGATCCTTGGATTTTTCATGACAAAAAAGTTTTTCTCGGTTGTCACTCTTCTTATCGCCTCATATTTAAGTTCGCAGATGCTGGTCGCCCAGGATCAAAATCCAGCCCCTGCCAAAAATCCGGCCCCGGCCAAAAATCCAACTCCTGCCAAGATTCAAGCTCCGGCCAAAAGTAAAGATAACGCGGACACCTCCGCTCCCACAGATTCCACGACTTCAGCGCAACCTTCCGCAAAAGGTAAAAACGACAAAGCCGCTGCCTATTATCACTTCGCCCTCGCGCATATGTACGAGGAGCAAGTAGCCACTTACGGTCGAAGCGAACTCGCAAACAAAGCGATCGAGGAGTATCGAGCGGCCATTGATGCCGATCCAACCTCAGCTTTTTTGACCTCGGGCTTGGCAGAGCTCTATGCGAAGACGGGACGCATTCGCGATGCCGTTGTCGAGGCACAAGACATCATCAAGAAAAATCCCGGCAACCTTGAGGCTCGCCGCCTGCTCGGCAGAATTTATCTGCGCTCGCTTGGAGATATGCAAGCTGGCAATGGCTCGCAGAGCGTGCTCAAATTAGCTATCGAGCAGTACGAGGAGATCGTCAAGCTACAGCCCGATAGCATGGATGACCATCTCCTTCTCGGCCGCCTCTACCGGCTCAACAATGATCTGCAAAAAGCCGAGGGAGAATTCAAGATAGCGGTCAAACTTGAGCCGCAATCGGAGGAGGCAGTCACAACCCTCGCCTACCTCTATAACGAACTCGGGGACACGGGGCGAGCCTCGGCGGTTCTCAGCTCAATTCCCAACCCGCAGCGTTCAGCCAAGCTCTATTCGGCGCTTGGATACACCTATGAGCAGCAGAAGGAATACAAGAAGGCGATCGATTCCTACCGTCACGCCATTGAGCAGGATCGCGACAATCTGGATGCGATTCGTGGCCTGGCGCAAAATCTACTAAATGATGGCCAAGCCGATGCCGCTCTCGGACAGTACAAAGTCATTGCCGACGCGAATCCAGAAGACGCTCAGACTTACGTTCGCATCGCGGAAATTTATCGCAAGCAGGGCAAGTTCGATCTCGCCCTCGAGAATCTGAAGAAGGCCGAGTCCATGGTGCAGGACTCATTCGAGGTCCCTTACAACATCGCAGCCATCTATCAGGCGCAGGGCAGGTACGAAGAAGCCGTTCCGCTTATGCGAGACCTGTTGAAGAAATCGGAAAAGGCTGAAGGCAAATATTCTGCCGGGGAAAAGAGCAATCGCGCCGTATTTCTGGAGAGACTCGGGACCATCTACCGCGACGAGGGAAATTATCCAGCGGCGATTGAGCCCTTCCGCGAGATCGTGGCACTAGGTGGAGACGACAACGTCGAGCGCGGTTATCAGCAGATCATCGACACCTGGCGGGAAGCGAAAGAGTGGCAGAAAGCGACCGACGCCGCGCAAGAAGCAGTGCAGAAACTGCCAAACAGCCGTGACCTGAAAATGGTGCTCGCCGCCCAGCAGGCCGACATGGGACAGGCCGACACGGCAATTAAAGACGTCCGCGCGATGTTGAAAAACAACAATAGCGCTGAAGATCGCCAGGTCTACATCACGCTCGCGCAGATGTACACGCGGCTGCGCCGCTTCAATGAAGCCGAGCAGTCGCTCGACAAAGCGGAGCAACTGTCAACCAAGCCCGATGACAAAGAGTATGTATGGTTCCTGCGCGGCTCAACCTTCGAGCGCGACAAGCATTATGCCGAGGCGGAGGCGCAGTTCAAGAAAGTCCTCGCAAACGATCCCGATCATGCTTCTGCGCTGAATTATCTCGGCTACATGCTGGCCGACCAGAACACGAAACTCGACGAAGCAGTTGGCTACATCAAGCATGCGGTTTCTCTCGACCCTTCAAATGGCGCCTATCTTGACTCGCTTGGGTGGGCCTACTTCCGCCAGGGCAGGTACGAGCTTGCGGAAGCCAACCTGTTAAAGGCGTCGCAAAAGATCAATACCGATCCCACCGTCCATGATCACCTCGGAGACCTCTACCAGAAGACGGGCCGACTGAAGTTGGCGGCCACAAACTGGGAGCGCGCTCTGACCGAATGGAACCGCACGATCGCTGCCGAAGTCGATCCCGCCGACCAGGCGAGAGTGCAGAAGAAACTTGACTCCGCAAAGATGAAGCTCGCCAAAGAAGAAGGCGTTAAATAGTTGGCACGGGAGTGCGCTGGTTACAAAGACGGTCCTTTGCTCCATTTCGCATAAAACACTTCGGGCAACCTCCTGCCTTCATCGGCCTGATATTTAAAAGATAGTAAACTCTCCCCATGTTGGCCGATTTCGCCGTGCGGGTCGAACAATCCCACGGACGCCGCTATCCCGAGCCGCAGCACCCTTATCGCAATGATTTTCAGCGCGACCGCGATCGCGTGGTTCACGCGCGGGCTTTTCGACGGCTCGAGGCCAAAACCCAGGTTTTCACCCGCCGATACTCAGACCATTTTCGCAACCGCTTGACCCATACCATCGAGGTCGCGCAGATTTCTCGCACCATCGCCGCACAGCTAGGCCTGAATACAGATTTGGCCGAGGCATTGGCACTGGTTCATGATCTTGGCCATCCCCCTTTCGGCCATTCCGGAGAAAAAGCTCTCGACTCCATCATGCGTCAGCACGGCTTGCGCTTCGACCACAACCTGCATGCGCTGCGCATCGTCGAAGACTTCGAACTTCGCTATGCCGCATTCCGCGGATTGAACCTTACCTTCGAAGTGCGCGAGGGCATCATCAAGCACTCGCACGACTACGATCCCAAAGAACACCCCGAGCTGGCGGAGTATCTGCTCGACCTGAAGCCCCCGCTCGAAGCGCAGTTGATAGATCTTACCGACGAAATTGCCTACAGCACCGCTGATCTCGACGACGGCTACGAGGCTCACTTATTGATGATCGACCAGATCGCCGACACTTCTGATCTTTTCAAACTGCACTACCAGGAGGCAAAGCGGCAATACCGTGGCGTCGCCGAAAAATTGGTATTCAACGAAGCGCTAAAAAGCATTTTTGATGTTTTTGTCGGCGACCTGATCACAAATACTCGAGAGCGAGTGCAATTCGCGAAGGTGCACTCCGTCGAAGACGTGCGGCGATATCCTGAGCGGATTGCCGCGTTTAGCGCGCCGGTCGAAGAACACAGGTTAAAGCTGAAGGAATTTCTGTATGAGAACCTTTACTACAGCCCTGGACTCGCCAGCGAGAAAGAAGATGCGGAGCGCATAACCAGAGAACTTTTCGCGCACTGGATGGAAGAGCCTGACGACTTGCCGCGCAATTATCGTGACAAGCCCGGCCATGATCCTCTGCCTCGCGTGATCTGCGACTACATCGCTGGCATGACTGATCCGTTCATCTATCAGCAGTATGAGAAGTATTGCTGTGGCTAGCCTGCGCGGCCATTATTGAATTTCACTTTTGATAAGTGACCCTGTAAATGACTCCCGCAGAGTCATCGCTGATATACATTGAGCCATCAGCTCCAATTGCGATCCCCACCGGACGCCCCATCCATCTCCCTTTTTTGGTTTCACCGGGCGCGAGCCATCCGGTGATAAAGTCTTGCGCTCCATTTTCCGGCTGCCCTTGCGCATCAAGCTTGACCCGGACAATTTTGTAGCCGGCGGGAACGCTGCGATTCCACGAGCCGTGCAGGGCGACGAAAATATTGTTCTGGTACTCGGCAGGGAACTGCGGACTCTCGTAAAACGCCAATCCAAGGGGAGCAGAATGCGCTTGCATCTGTACCTTCGGGCCAAACACACTTTGGCAGCGGTTATCGCCGGGCTTGGTGAAGTTTTGATCGGGAATATGGTCGCCATAGCAGAAGGGCCATCCGAAGTCGCCACCGTTCTTGCCAAGATCGAAAATCACCTCCGGAGGCACATCGTCGCCAAGCATGTCCCGCCCATTGACCGTTACCCACACAGTATCTGTCTTGGGATTCTCCGCAATGCCGACCGCGTTGCGCAGTCCTTTCGCGAAAATTTTCATGCTGGTGCCGTCGGGATTGAACTCCATCACCGCCGCGCGTCGCGGGTCCTTCTCGATGCAAACATTGCAAGACGACCCGGCCGATATATACATTTTTCCGCCATGAAACACAATGCTGCGGGTCGAGTGCCCGCCAGAACCCGGAAGATCGGCCAGCTTTTTTGCATTTGTCGCACGCAGGTTTGTCTCGTCCCAATCGTAGCGAACCACTTTGTCATTTTCAGCGACATATAATTTGCCTTCGTAAAAGGCGAGCCCGTGCGGCTCGTTAAGCCCCTCCAGAACTTTCACCTCCTTCGACGCCTTGCCCGAATGTTGAGGATCAGGAAATGCAGCGACGCGTCCTTCGCCGGATTCGCTCACCAGCAAGACTCCTCCCGGACTGAAGACCATCATGCGTGGCCCGTCCACGTCCTTCGCAAATACCTCAACGCGAAATCCCGCAGGCGCTTTCAATTGGTTCAAGTCAAATTTGGTATTGGCCGCGTAAGCAGGCTGGAACGCTCCAAAAATCGATAAAATCAGAGAGAGCGAGCTTGACGCGACAGTAAAAGTGCCGAATTTTGACATGCCAAATGGATGATTTTTGACGGCCCGCGGATCTCAAATTCGGAGATTTTTGGTTCCTAATAGGCACTTTTTATATCGAGAGTCGCTAAAAATTACCGTTCCCGGCGCTTGGCAGGGATCGAAGTTTAAAGCTCAAAACTTTGAAAGGAAAAGGGTTAGTTCAAGACAACAGGTATAATGGTTTTGGCACCTAAACTGTTCAGTAGAAGGTGCGGGTGCAGTCTGGCCCATCAGTTTTACCAAGTTCAACGGCAACTGTGTTGTCGGCGTTGCCCTCTCGATTTAAGAGAATTGGTTCCCGACGCAATATAATTGCGCTGCAAGGCGCCGAGAGTGGAAAACCACTCACCACCTGGAGGCAGTCAAAAATGAAAAATCGCTCGCTCTTCGTCCTAACGCTGGCTGGAACTCTCGCCCTGCCGGTTTTCGCTCAAGATAGCTCGACCACTACCCAAGCTACTCAAACGACGCAAACCCAGACTACGACTGAAACCGGCACCGGTAAACAGCCGCTGCAGCCTGAGGCGCGTGAAGGTTTTTGGGGACGCGTGAACCCGTTTGCCCGCAAAAAATACGTCGCGCGTCAGACCGAACCGATTCGCAATCGCATCAATGAACTCGACGAACTAACCTCGTCTAACAGCAAGTCGATCAAAGATACGGATTCGCGCGCTCAGCAGGGAATTCAGTTGGCGTCCACAAAGGCCAACGAAGCCGACCAGCATGCAGTCGAAGCAGGCAACAAGGCGCAGGCTGCGCAGCAAACCGCGCAACAGGCCAACACTCGCCTGACAACCGTCGAGCAGGTCGTCACCAATATCGATCAATATCAGCCGTCAACCCAGACTGAAATTATCTTCAAGTCGGGCCAGACCGTGTTGAGCCAGAACGCCAAAAATGCGTTGGATGAAATGGCGACGCCGTTGAAGACGCAGCGTGGCTACGTTGTCGAAGTGCAGGGTTTCTCGTCGGGCAAAGGTCAAGTAGCGATCGCGAATTCGCAGAAGATGGCGGAGTCGGTTGTACGCTACCTTGTGCTGAACCATGACATTCCCGTCTACCGTATCTATCTCGTCGGCATGGGCAATGCGCCTGCGCCGACCACTACGGCGGGCACCGAAGGAAAGCCGAAGCGCATCACCGGCGGACGCGTAGAAGTCAGCTTGCTTAAGAACAACCTGGAACAGCTTGCATCGAGCGGCAACGCTCCAACCGCAACTCCGAACCAGTAACAGCTGTAAGCGCCTCCTGAAAGCCTCCTGCGAAAGCGGGAGGCTTTTTAGTTGGCAGCGAAACGTCATCAAGCGCGGCAAAAAACGAATCATCCCCCGTGCTATTCTGCAGTGATTATGGAAGCTCTCTGCGTTGTCCACGCGTCGTCCCCAGTGGGCCAGTTGAGTTTGATGGCATCCTCGAAGGGTTTAGTGCGCCTGGAGTTTCAGTCGCGGGTGCGAAGTATTCCGGGCGCTGAATTACACGAATCCAAATCAGCCCTCAAGCCTTATCTCGACGAGCTTGAACAATATTTCAGCGGAGAGCGCCGCGAATTTTCTCTGCCGCTCGATCTTCGAGGAACGCCTTTTCAGCTGAAATGCTGGAATGCATTGCTCACGATTCCGTACGGAGAAACGCGCACCTATGGTGAAATGGCTCGAGCTATCGGGCATCCGATCGCTTTCCGAGCGGTGGGGATGGCGAACAATCGCAATCCCGTCGCGATCATCGTTCCTTGCCATCGCGTAATCGCCTCCAGCGGATCGCTTTGCGGATACGGCGGCGGCCTCGACATCAAGAGCAAATTGCTGGAGCTCGAAGGTGCCATTCCATGCGCTCCCGGCTTAACGCTTCCGCTGTTCGCATAAACGCGGATCACAGGGGCACCCGGTTCGCTCCGTGGCTTCCTGCCGCGGTTGCTGTACACTAGCCGCCATTGTTTGGGAGCATTCCTTCCCGGTGCTACACACTTCATGGCGAAAGTGAAAATTTCACCTGAGATTGCTGTCCGCAAGGCCGGCCTTTTTTATTTTGTTTTCGTAATGTTCTCCTACACCACCGGAGGCCCCTTCGGCCTGGAGAGCATGGTCACTCTGAGCGGTCCCGGAATGACCTTGCTTTACCTTCTTATTTTGCCCTTCTTTTTAAGCGTGCCGGTATCGCTCGTTTCCGCTGAACTGACGACCGCTATGCCCGTCGAAGGCGGCTTTTATCGATGGACGCGCGCGGCATTTGGCGATTTTTGGGGGTTCCTCGCGGGCTGGTGGAATTGGACTGCTTCATTTTTGCTCGGCGGTTCCTACGCCGTTCTTTTTACGGATTACCTTGCTTATTATTTTCCGCAAATCTCAGGATGGAAGCATTGGCTGGTTTCTTTCATTCTCATCGCGGTAATCACGTGGATCAACATTCTGGGCATTCAGATGGTGGGGAAATTTGCCACTGCGCTCGAATTATTCATGTTCATCCCGGTACTTGCTATGGTGGTAATCGGGCTGGCGCACTGGCATCACAATCCCTTCGTCCCCTTGGTGCCGCCCCATCAGGCGTTCTCCAAAGTCTTTGGAGTTGGGCTGGCGCTCGGAATCTGGCTTTACTCTGGTTATGAGCAGCTTTCGAGCGTGGCTGAAGATGTGGAGAATCCGCAGCGGACCTATCCGCGCGCGCTGGCTATCGTAATCCCGTTATCGATCGCGACGTATTTTCTACCGCCGTTCGCAGCTCTGGCTGCACTCGGCGACTGGCAGCAGTGGCACGATGGATATTTCTCGACTGCCGCCCTGCTGATCGGAGGGGCGTGGCTCGGGCATCTCATGACGGTCGGAGCAATGGTCGGCAATATTGCTCTGCTCAACGGCACTATGCTGACGGCGACTCCCATGCCTTTCACCATGGCCCAGGATGGCTACCTTCCAAAATTTCTCACGCGGCGACACGTGCGCTATGGCACGCACTGGATTGCGATTTTAATTTCAGCTGCTATCTACGCCTCGCTTGCGCTAAATTCTCTGGGCGATTTAATCAGCATCTACGTTTGGCTGCGAGCCGCAACCACGGTGATGACCGTTCTGTCGGCGTGGCAACTGCGGCGGACGCGTCCGGATCTGCCACGCGGCTTTCTTATTCCCGGCGGCAATCTGGGACTGCTTTACGTAATCGCCATGCCGATCGCTATGACTTACGTCGTTCTGCGTTACAGTGATCCGGTGGCGTTGCGCTGGGGACCGTGGGCGCTCGGCGCTGGCCCGGTGGTTTATCTTGTGTTGAAATGGCTCAGCAAACGCAGCGCCAATACGCGAACTCAATAAGGGAAGGCCGCTTCCGTCCTGCCTCCAATGATTCATCGAGGGTCAAGTGCAGTACACCATTAGGGAGCTAAGCCGGGGAATTCGAGATCGCTCCATCTCTCCCGTTGAACTCACCCACGATTGCCTCAAGCGCATCGAGCGGCTGAATCCGCTGCTGAAGGCCTTTATAACCGTCACCGCCGAATCGGCGCTCGAGCAGGCGCGGGTTGCCGAACGCGAAATTTATCGCGGCGCCTACCTCGGCTCTCTCCACGGCATCCCTATCGGCCTCAAAGACATTATCGATGTCGCTGGTGTGCCAACGACCGCGGCGAGTGCGTTGTTTGCTGATCGCATTCCTAAGGACGACGCGCAAGTCGTTCGGAGGCTGCGCTGCGCAGGAGCGATAATTTTAGGAAAGCAGAATCTTCACGAATTCGCCTACGGCGGTAGTTCGATGATCAGTAAATTCGGCGAGGTGCATAATCCCTGGAGCATTGCGCACATTGCCGGCGGATCGTCGGGAGGCGGAGCGGCCAGCGTGGCGGCAGATATGGGGTTCGCCGCGATTGGCAGCGATACTGCCGGATCGATTCGACTGCCGGCAGCTTTTTGCGGCGTCGTTGGACTCAAACCTACCTATGGACGGGTCAGCACACGCGGCGTTGTGCCGCTCTCATCCTCTTACGATCACGTTGGGCCCATCGCCAACACCGTCTACGACGCGACCTTGGTGGTGCAGGCGATGTCAGACTACGATTCCGGCGATCCCTGCTCCGCCAGGCCTGCGCCGAGTTTGGTGTCGGCCTTCGACGAGCCCCCGGCCAATCTTCGTGTGGGAGTAATGCGAAAATTTTTCTTCGACGACCTTCATCCTGAAATTGCTGCGGCCATCGAAGCCGCTATCAAAATTTTCGCCGGCCTGCGCGCGCACATCCGCGATCTTGAAGTCGAAGTGCCAACGGACCGCACGCTGTCGAGCGCCGAAGCCTTCGCCTATCACAAAACCTATGTAGAAAATTCGCCCGAGCTCTACCAGCCCGCGACTCTCGAGCGCATTCGCTCCGGGGCCAACATTTCCGCGAACGATGCTCTCCGCGCGAGTCGCGAGCTTCAAGCGAGTCGTTTTGCGATTCAAGAAATATTCAGGGATGTCGATGTACTGCTGACGCCGACCGTTCCCATTCCTCCGCCGCTGATCGAGGAATTGCGCCAGCATCCCGACCAGTTGCGTCCGCAAGAATTGCTCATGCTGCGAAATACTCGGCCATTCAACGTCTGGGGCATCCCAACCATCTCGGTGCCCTGCGGATTTACCGACAAAGGAATGCCCATCGGACTCCAACTGGCTGCGGCGCCTTGGCACGGCGTCGTTTTGCTGCAGGCCGCGCATGCCTACGAACAGGCTACTGCCTGGCACAAGAAACGAGCCGACCTTTCGCAACTTGTGGAATCAAAAGCAAGCTGATCCGCCTGAGCAGCTAAAATCCTTGCTCCGGCGAAATTCCCTTCGTCTCGACACACTCATACGTGCGGCCCGCGGCAAGATTCTTGAATTCTTCTGTCACGCCACTTGGCCAGGAAATAACAAGACGATCAATGCGGTCGAGTTTCCCGAGCCCAAACGTCACGGGCAATTCGGATTGCGAAAGATAGCTCGATCCGCCCTTCACCATGCGTGACTGATTCGACCCTCCATAAAATATTTTTAACGATGCGCCGATCGCATCGCGATTAGACTTGGTGCCCACGAGGCGAAAACGAATGCTGCGGTTCCCAGAGCTCTGATCGTTGCGATAGAGATATGCGGGGCCGTTATTTGTAGTGATTAACAGATCCTGATCGCCGTCACGATCGAAATCGCCATATGCCAGGCCCCTCCCCACTTTTGGCTGGTTGAAGCCGCCCGCCAATTCAGCCGCGACGTCAAGGAATGCACCCCTCCGCCGATTCAGAAAAAGTTGTGGCGGCTGGGCGTATCCGGCCCCGTTGACGTTGCGCACCGTGTCATCGATGTGCCCGTTTACGACTGCGAGATCAAGGAGTCCATCAAGGTCGGCATCGAAAAAAACGCAGCCGAATCCCAACTTGTCTTTCGACGCCAGGCCAACGCCGCTTTGCAATGCGACATCGGCGAAACCTCCGCCATCGGATGCCCGGTATAGACCCGTCATCTCGTTGTGGAAATTTGTGATTGCGACCCCCATTTTCCCCGAGTTGTCGAAGTCGCCGACGTCCACGCCCATCCCGGCGCGAGCTCTCCCCTCAGTGGAAAAGGCAATGCCGGCATCGACCGCTGCATCTTTGAAGGTTCCGTTGCGTTGGTTTTTGTAGAGCTTGTTCGGTTGGGTGTCGTTCGTGACGAGTAGATCTGGCCAGCCATCGCGATCATAATCGAGCATAGCCACGCCCAAAGATTTTGAACTGCTATCGAATATTCCGCTGGAAGCGGTAATGTCTTCAAACGTTCCGTTGCCTCGGTTATGAAAGAGCCAGCAAGTTTCTCCGCGGTACGCCTCAGGAGTGCAATAGGATTTGCGTTTGCCGTCAAGGCTGCAAAATACATCGTGATCGGGAGACCACCTCACGTAATTGCACACAAATAAATCCAGAAGTCCGTCACGATCGAAATCAAACCATAATGCAGATGTACTCATCGCCTGCCGAGCCGCCAGGCCGCTCGCGTTGGTAACGTCGATGAAGGTTCCCTTGCCCGTATTTTTGAAGAGACGATTCTGGCCCACGCAGGTGATCAGTATGTCGGGGAAGCCGTCGTTATCGTAGTCCCCGACTGCAACGCCCATGCCGTACATCTCCACGTCGAGGCCCGCGCTTCGGGTTACGTCGGTGAACGTGCCATTCCGATTATTACGATACAGCGCCAAAGAATTCGTTTCAGATTTGGGTTCCCGCTTATGGCCCGGCCAATCAGAGCTGTTCACCAGAAGAATATCTTGCCATCCATCGCGATCGTAATCGAGAAATGCGCAGCCCGCGCCAAGTGTTTCGGGAAGCAACTTGCCCCCATACGCGCCGTTGTTATGACGGAAACGGATTCCAGCCTGGGCCGTTACATCGGCGAAGCGAAAGCCAGGATTCAGGGCCGAAGATTCGGCATGCAAGCTGTTCGAGAATAGATGCGGCAGAAGAAGAGTTGAGCCTAGGCTGGCAATTCCGGCGTTCAGAAAAGCGCGGCGACTGAGTTCATGTGAGCCGACAGACTTTCCACGGCCGGATCGACTCACGGAAGATCAACCAGACCGTTCCGAATCGCGTAGACGACCAGTTCAGCGGCTTTGTGAATTCCAAGAGCGTCCATCATATTGGCGCGATGAACCGCGATTGTATTTGCGCTGAGATCGAGAAGGGTCGCGATTTCTTTATTCGACTTGCCGTTAACAATCATCTGCAGCACTTCGAGTTCGCGTGGAGTAAGCGCCGCATGCCGTTTGCCTTTTAAAGGCGCTGGACGTTTAAGCTGAGAATCAAGCACGGTTTCGCCGTTCACTACTCGGCGAATCGCAGAGCCCAACTCCAGGTCCACCGCACTTTTTAAAACATACCCGCGCGCCCCGGCATCTAGCGCTTGCCGCACGAGCGTTTCTTCCGGGTGCATGCTCAACATGAGAACCAAAGCGTTTTCGTTGGCCGCCAGGATCTTGCGGGTTGCATCAAGCCCATTCATGCCGGGCATGGCACAGTCCATGACAATGACCTTTGGTTGCAGCCTTTCCGCAAGCTTGACAGCCTCTGCGCCATCGCTGCCCTCTCCGACAACCTCGATGTCCGCCTCATCTTCCAGAATGCGCCGAAACCCGCGCCGGACAAGGCTATGGTCATCGACCAGCAGAACTGAAATTTTTTCAGCCATGCGACACTAGTCTTTCCCGCTGTGCCCTTAGGCGAACCGTTGTGCCGGTGCTGCCTTTTTCAGGATGCGCAAATTCGATGTCACCGCCCAATAATTCTGCCCGCTCCCGCATTGCCACCAAGCCGATTCCTTGTTTAGTGACGCCCGATTCGAACCCTTTTCCGTGGTCTTCGACTTCAACCACCAACGCATCTTCCAAAAATTGCAATCGCAACCACGCCTGAGTGACTCCGGAGTGCCGCGTCACGTTGTTCAGAGCCTCCTGGACGACGCGGTATACGTGAATAGCGGATTCGCCGTCGATAGGAAACGAGATGCCTGATTTCTCATAGAATACGTGAAGCCCAGCCTGCCGTTCCAGGACGGGCAGATACCAGTCGAGTGTGCTTTCCAGTCCCGTCTCTTCGAGCATCACCGGATGCAGGGCCTGAGAAAGGCTGCGGACTTTTTCCAGCGAATCCTGAGCGATCTCGCAGACTTCCCGTAACTCCGCACGGAGCGCCGATCCTTCGGGCGCGTGTTTTCCGGCCCGCGTCAGCATCGCACCAACGGCGGTTAAAATTTGCCCGAACTCGTCGTGCAACTCCCTGGAAATATGGCGCAGGGTTGATTCCTGAGTGGAGATCAGTTTTTGCGCCAGTTCGCTGCGCTGCTCAGAGAGGGTTGCTAATCGAGCAAATAGCTGCCGGTTCGAGCGGATCAGATAAAGACTCGTAAACAGAATCGCCAGCAGCGTCGCTGTCAGGAACAAATAAACCTGCCGCTGCACTCTGCCGTAAATCTGGGCGATCCGATCCGCAGCCTGCTCTTCGCCCTCGTTGTTCTGCACCAGAAGGCGTGAGACGACGGTGCTCATCGCCTCCTGCCGGGCGCGCAGAGAAATCCGAATCTGAGTTCTGGCTTCATCCTGCCTAGAATTGCCCGCAAGAACGAAGATGCGATTCGCCGCGTCCCAGAATTGGCTCACTGAATTCTCTAGGTACTGCTCCTGAGCGACGGTCCGATTCATGGGAGCGAGTTGCTGCTCGCGGCGCAGAGCGTCGTCGAGATCGGTATGCACGCGCTCGAATTGCGCGGACCATGCCGTGAGCGGGTAGGGTTCGTCATTGTCGAGCATGTCGCGCATGGCCAGCCCGAGAGAGTTCAGATCGTTCTGAATGCGCAACAATTGCAGCGAGTCCTTTCGATTGCGATCGACGAGGTTATTTTGCAGTTCGCGAAGGCCCGAAATCTGCCGTGTAATGTACCCGGAATAACTTATGACAGCCGCAAGCGTGATGATCAGTCCGAGAAAGAGGCCGCGAGATGGCGTCTTCGGAGCGCGCAACTTGGAGTCGGGCGATCGCAGCACGTCACGAGAATACAACCCTGCGGCTGATCGAACCAATGGCGCAGGTCGTTCTACCGACAGCAGGCTACTCGGCACGTGGGTTTGGCGTTGCGATCAATTCAGCGTCTTATCCAGAGCAGCCTTCAGTTCGTCTGCTTTGAAACCGAATGGACCTGGCTTCGACTTATATGCCACACGACCTTTCGAATCGATCAGATACAGGCGATCAGGCCATCCCGTATAAGCTTGCTCGGTCGAGTTTCCGAATTCGTCGACGACAGCCGGAATCTTGATGCCAAGTTTTCGCACGCAGGCTCCGGCCACCATGGCGCGCTCTTCTTCATTTCTTGGACTAGCGAGCACGACCTGGTCTTTTATGTTGCTCTCCATCTGCCAAACATCGCTTGGATGGGCTTCGGTGATGTAGACCACCAGAAAATCAACTTTGTTGCCGTACTGATCGCTCAACTTGTTGAGGGCGGGAACCTCCCGCCGGAAGGGTGGTCATGTATAGCTTCCGAAGATGAGACAAACCGGTTTACCCTGAGCAGTCAGCGTAGAAAGCTGCACTGTGTCACTCTTGTCGAGTTTGCGCAGGGAAAAATCGGGCGCAGCGTCGCCCACCGCCAATTCGCCCGCACGTGCCTTTGTCCAAAGCGTTTCGAAGGGGAACGCAAGAAAGGCCACTGGCCCCGGCAGCTTTTTCATAAACCGCGCGAATGTCTCGGGCGGCTTCTGCATGACGCGGTATAGTGCCACGCAGCCAAGAATCCAGATCAAGGCCAGCGCGAGCAACAGGCTGATGAATATCTTCTTCAAGATGGGCTATGGTCTCCCAAGCTAGGGGCTGTCAGGCCCGGAGATTATTGTGTAGCCGAAGAGGCATAGCAATAGTTGGAAAGTAGTAGTGCTCGGTTGAGTGCCCGGCACGAAGAATTCTATTGCTGGGGCGCGTAGTAACCGCGGCGGGTGCGAACTTGCAGATCTTTC
>JANYKL010000027.1 GCA_025361625.1 Acidobacteriaceae bacterium | reverse complement strand
CTACACGAGACATTCGCATGGGCCGCTTCGATACCGCGCTTGGCGCTGCTTTAGCAAGCATTGCCGCATTAGCCACGATGCTGGCGACAGTGCCTTTGTTCACACATCACATGTCGTCCGCGCACTTTGAAGCTGGAGAATTTGCCCAGGCTCTGCAGCCTTTTATCGGCCATTGGGGGGCTGCGCTGTTCGCCCTCGGAATCTTTGAAGCTGGGATGGTAGCCGTCGTTACGATCTCGACTTCATCGGCTTACGCCTTTGGCGAAGTCGCGCGCCGCCCGCACAGTTTGAATCTGCCGCTGCGCGAAGGGAAGTCCTTTTACATGGTCCTGCTAATCGAAGCCGCCGCTGCCGCCGGGCTCGTTTTGATACCGGGTATTCCGCTCGTATACATTGTTTTGATTGTGAATGTGATTGCGGTGCTGGCCATGCCGCCCGCGCTGCTTTTTCTGTACATGCTAGTCAATGATCGTGAAATTATGGGGGACCGCGTCAGCCCTCCATGGGCAAATGTGCTTGCCTTAGCCGTCGTAACTATACTGGTGGGAGCCGGACTGTTATATGGAATCAGCGTGATTTCTCCAAACGCTTTAGCGATGATTGGAGCGAGATAGCATGGGGCCAGAAATCAGAGCCGCAAAGAGTGACAAGCATGGCGAGGTGAGCGGAGACGAACTGACCTCGGTAATGTCGGCGCTCGAACCAGACCAGTTGATTTCTTCCAAGGAAAAACATCATTGTCCACGCCGCAAGCTTACTGGCGGAGAATCGGTCTTGTTTTGGGCGCTGAGAGTGTATCTGGTATTCATGCTCGGAGTAGTGGTGTACCAGATCTGGACGGCAGCGCCTCGATAGTCACTGCCGAATGGCAGGAACCCCACCCTTCAATTGCAAGAAGTTCCACAGATTCCCGTATAAGTCTTCGAAGACCGCGACAATTCCGTATTGTTCCTCACTCGGAGGGCGAACAAAGTTTACTTTGCGCCCCTTCATTTCGCGATAGTCGCGCCAGAAGTAGATTCGAACCGCGTGAAACCAGCGCCGCCGCAAACAAATTACACTACGAATTACACTAAAGGACTGAGTGCGTACTATTCTCCGGCCAGTGCCGGAGCTGAAGAAAGGCAATCATGTCATTAAATAGTTTTGACGCGCGTGGGACTTTTAAAGCCGGCGGTAAGGAATACGAACTTTTTCGCATCTCCGCTTTAGACAAACAGGGAATTACGACGCGCCACCTGCCGTTCTGCTTGCGCATTCTGCTTGAGAACCTTCTCCGTACTGAAGACGGACGCAACGTGACGAATAATGAAATTCGCGCGCTCGCGGCATGGAACAAGAACTCTAAGCCGGAGAAAGAAATAGCTTTTACACCCAGCCGCGTGCTTCTGCAGGATTTCACTGGCGTACCAGCCGTCGTCGATCTCGCCGCCATGCGCGATGCCATGCAGCGGCTAGGCGGAGATCCTAGACTGATCAATCCTCTGCAGCCTGCTGAACTGGTGATCGACCACTCCGTACAAGTTGACGAGTTCGGCACGCCGGGTGCGCTCGATATGAACGCTTTACTAGAATTTCAGCGCAACAAAGAGCGCTATGCTTTCCTGCGCTGGGGGCAGACGGGCTTTCGCAATCTCGCCATCGTTCCACCTGACACGGGGATCGTTCATCAGGTAAATATTGAATATCTGGCCCGCGTCGTTTTTGTCCACGAAGAGGGGAATAAGCGCACTGCTTACCCGGACACCCTGGTTGGCACCGATTCACACACCACCATGGTAAACGGCCTTGGGGTCTTAGGGTGGGGCGTGGGCGGAATCGAAGCTGAGGCCGCCATGTTGGGACAGCCGGTTTCCATGCTGATTCCATCCGTCGTCGGCGTCAAGTTAACCGGGCGTCTTCGGGAGGGCACCACTGCAACCGATCTCGTGCTGACGCTGACCGAGATGTTGCGCAAGCACGGAGTCGTCGGCAAATTTGTCGAGTATTTCGGAACGGGTCTTCAGGACCTTGCTCTCGCCGATCGCGCAACCATTGCTAACATGGCACCGGAATACGGCGCGACCTGCGGTATTTTCCCGATCGATAAAGAGACGTTGCGCTACCTAAGGCTCACCGGACGCAGCAATGAGCAGGTTGCGTTGGTTGAGGCCTACGCGCGCGAACAGGGACTATTTCACGAAGTGGATACTCCTGAGGCTGAGTACTCCGAGTTGCTGAGTCTTGATCTCGGAACCGTGGAGTCAAGCATTGCCGGCCCCAAACGTCCCCAGGACCGCGTGCTGCTCTCGCAGGCGGGCACGTCGTTTACGCTGGCGTTGCCTTCACTCATTATGACGAAAGCCAAGGCGGCTGCGGCGCAAGTCCCAACTGAAGCGGCCGCGATCAGCAAGGCTCCAGACGCGAAGCAGGTGAACAGGTGGGAGCACGAGGGCGGCAACCAAACCGCCGTAGGGCTGCCCGAGCCGCGCGTGGAAGAACACATCGCGACGAACGGCAACAAACCGTTGCAGCACGGAAGCGTCGTAATTGCGGCGATCACAAGTTGCACGAACACATCGAATCCGTCGGTGATGCTTGCGGCCGGCTTACTTGCTAAAAAAGCAGTGGAGCGCGGGTTAGAAGTTCCAGCGACTGTGAAAACTTCGCTCGCGCCGGGATCGAAGGTCGTTCTCGATTATCTGCAAAAAGCCGGGCTAATGGGTTTTCTCGAAAAGCTGAAGTTTCACATCGTCGGCTACGGTTGCACAACCTGCATTGGGAATTCGGGGCCGCTGCCGGTTGAGGTGTCACAGGAAATCGAGGACAAGAATCTGGTCGTCGCTTCTGTACTCTCCGGCAATCGAAATTTTGAGGGGCGCATTAATTCTGAAGTCCGAGCCAATTACCTGATGTCCCCGCCGCTGGTGGTTGCATTTGCCTTGGCGGGGAGAGTGGACATTAATCTGCGCAAGGATCCGATCGGCACCGGAAAAGATGGAAAGCCGGTTTTTCTCGCCGACATTTGGCCTTCGCAGCAGGAAGTCGAGCAGGCGATGGCAAGCTCGATCACATCCGAGATGTTCCGCAAAAGCTATAGCGAGGTTTATGCCGGTGATGAACGGTGGCGAGGGCTGCCAGTCCCTAAGGGTGAAACCTATACCTGGGAAAAAGATTCTACCTACATCCGGCAGGCGCCGTACTTCGACGGAATGACGATGAAAGCTTCAGCGGTGGAAGACATAAAGGGCGCCCGGGTACTCGCAGTGCTCGGCGACAGCGTGACGACCGACCACATCTCCCCGGCGGGCTCAATCAAGAAAGATGGCCCGGCAGGGAAATATTTAATCGCCCAAGGCGTTCCACCTGCTGATTTTAATTCCTATGGATCGCGGCGCGGCAATCACGAAGTCATGGTGCGCGGTACTTTTGCGAATGTTCGGCTGCGCAACAAGATGGTTAGCACCGAAGGTGGATTTACGCGGCATTTGCCCGATGGTGCCGAGATGTCAATTTTCGATGCCGCTGAAAAATATGCAGATGAAAAAACTCCCTTGATCATCCTTGCGGGTAAAGAATATGGTTCCGGTAGTTCGCGCGATTGGGCGGCAAAAGGGCCACGCCTTCTCGGAGTGCGCGCAGTGATTGCTGAAAGCTACGAGCGTATTCATCGCTCGAATTTAATCGGCATGGGTATCCTACCCCTGCAATTCGAGCAAGAAGAGAACGCCGAGACGTTGAAATTGAGCGGAGAAGAAATTTTCGAGATCGCAGGCATTCGCGAAGCGGTGGAGAAGTTTTCATCTGGCCGCATGATTACGGTGCACTACAAGCGTGGGAAAGCAGCGAACGCCAGGACTGCGGAATTTCAGGCGATTTTACGCATTGATACTCCGCAGGAAGCGCTCTACTACGCTAACGGGGGGATCCTGCAGTACGTCTTGCGCCAGTTGCTCGCCAGCAAGAAGAATCCAGAACCAGTAACGGCGTAACTCGGTTCGCCGAAAGAATTCGGCCAACTGCCTTCGAACAGGCGGCGGGCCGGGTCTCTACGTCGTGGTAATCTCAAAATCCCAATGTCCATCGCCGCCCAATATATTCCTGCCGCTTACAGCCTCGCTGCGGTCGGGGTGTGGGGAACAAGCGATTTTCTCGGTGGAGTCGGGACGAAGCGCACCAACGCGTTTCTCTTCACGACCATCGTGCATGCGAGCGGCATGCTTGCTGTTGGC
>JANYKL010000004.1 GCA_025361625.1 Acidobacteriaceae bacterium | reverse complement strand
AAAAGACCAAGGCCCAGGGCCTAGCCTTCCGCCGCTTTTTTACCAAGCCGGGGGTCTCGCCTTACTCCGACGTGGAATGGGAATTTCGTGATGCGGTGATTGCTGACTCCAAGGGCGGGGTGATCTTCGAGCAGAAGAATGTTGAGGTCCCCAAAGATTGGTCGATGACGGCGACCAATATTGTGGCCTCGAAATATCTCCACGGGCAGGTTGGAACCGCTGAGCGCGAGACGGGCGCTCGCCAGTTGATCACGCGCGTCGCAGAAACGATTCGCGATTGGGGCAAAAAGGATGGCTACTTCCGCAGTGAAGAAGACGCGGCCACATTTCACGACGAACTCGTGCACTTGCTGATTCGCCAACACGTCGCCTTTAACTCCCCAGTCTGGTTCAACGTGGGATGCGATCGCATTGAACCGAATGCTGACGCGACCAACTGGCACTGGAATGAGACCAACGCAAAGGTAGAGTTCGGAGCAACCGGATACACTCGTCCGCAATGCTCGGCATGCTTCATCAACTCGGTACACGATTCGCTCGACTCTATTCTGACGCTAGCAAAGACCGAAGGCATGCTCTTCAAGTGGGGATCGGGCACCGGCACGAATCTTTCTCCGCTGCGTTCGTCGACCGAAGTGCTCAGCGGCGGGGGCACGGCCAGCGGTCCGCTCAGCTTTATGAAGGGCTTCGATGCGTTTGCCGGCGTGATCAAATCCGGCGGCAAGACTCGCCGCGCGGCGAAAATGGTCATCCTCAACATCGATCACCCAGATATCGTCGACTTCATCGATTGCAAGAGTAAGGAAGAAGCCAAGGCGCACGCGCTGGTCGCGCACGGATACGACGGCTCGCATCCTGACTCCGATGCCTACAGCTCCATCTTCTTTCAGAACGCGAATAACTCGGTTCGGGTAACTGACGACTTCATGATTGCAGTAACTCGCGACACAGAATTCTCAACTCGCGCCATCGTCGATGGTCGCGTCGTGAATACTTACAAAGCGAAAGACCTGCTAAGCAAACTTTCTGAAGCGACCTGGCAATGCGGCGATCCGGGAATGCAATACGATTCCACCGTCAACCGCTGGCACACTTCGAAGAACACGGCGCGCATCAACGCCAGCAATCCTTGCAGCGAGTACATGTTCCTCGATGACTCGGCTTGCAACCTGGCCAGCTTGAACCTCTTAAAGTTCGCGCCCAATGGCACGTTTGACGTGGAAGCCTACCGCCACGCAGTCGACATCACCATCACCGCGCAAGAAATTCTCGTCGACAACGCCGGATACCCGACCGAACTCATCGGTAAGAACTCGCACGATTATCGTCCGCTAGGTTTGGGATACGCGAACCTCGGTGCGTTGCTTATGGCAGCCGGCCTGCCCTACGATTCCGATGGCGGACGCGATTATGCCTCGTGCGTCACCGCCATCATGTGCGGAGAAGCGTATCTGCAGTCTTCTCGCATTGCCGAGCAATGCCCATCTTTGACTCCGATTACCGATATTGTGCAATCACGCCTGGGCATTACTAAGGCAGAAGATATGCCAGGAGGAGCTTGCCCCGGCTGGTACATCAATCGCGAGCCATTCCTTGATGTGATCAGAATGCACCGCGCCAGCGTCAACAATATTAACAAGGCGAACGTGCCTGCGTCATTGCTTGATGCGTCAAAGCAGTGCTGGGACGAAGCGCTCTCTCACGGCAAGAAGCATGGCTACCGCAATTCACAGGTCACGGTCCTTGCTCCGACGGGAACCATCGGTTTCATGATGGATTGCGACACCACCGGAATTGAGCCTGACCTCGCGCTTATCAAATATAAGAAGCTTGTTGGCGGCGGCATGATCAAGATCGTCAACAACACCGTGCCGAGCGCGCTCTTCAAACTCGGTTACACCCACGAGCAGACCGATGCCATCGTGAGTTACATTGACGCCACCGGAACCATCGAAGGCGCTCCGCACGTGAAAGACGACCACCTCGCTGTCTTCGATTGCTCGTTCAAGCCAGCCAAGGGCACGCGTTCCATTCAGTACATGGGGCATCTCAAGATGATGGCCGCAGCCCAGCCTTTCATCTCGGGAGCGATATCGAAGACCGTCAACCTGCCGAACGCCGCCACCGTCGAAGACATTTCCGAAGCCTACATTCAGGCGTGGAAGCTTGGCCTGAAAGCTGTCGCCGTCTATCGCGATGGCTGCAAGCAGTCGCAACCGCTCTCCGCCGCCGGATCGAAGACCGCGAACTCAACGAAGGATGACGCGGCTCGCAACGCCGCCGCTCACGCCTTCGCCCAAGAAGAGAACCTGGAAGCTCCGCCCCGCGCCGTTCGTCACAAGCTTAAAGACGAGCGCATGTCGATCACGCACAAGTTCAATATTGGAGGCCACGAGGGCTATATCATCGTCGGCCTCTACAGCAACGGAGAGCCCGGAGAAATCTTTGTCAAGATGGCGAAAGAAGGTTCGACCGTCTCCGGCCTGATGGATAGCTTTGCGCTCGCCGTCTCCATTTCGCTGCAACACGGCGTGCCGCTCCGACTGTTCTGCGAGAAGTTCGCGCACACGCGCTTCGAGCCGAGCGGATGGTCAAGCAATCCCGACATCGGCTTCGCCAAGTCGATCATGGACTACATCTTCCGCTGGCTCCAGTTGCGCTTCATGACCGGGCAGCAGCAGTTTCTCTTCGAGAACCTGAGGCCAAAGCCACAATCATCACCCGAAGGAACGTCGAGCCTCGACGCGTCCAACGTTCCTCCGTCCGAGAATCGCGACCAAAGAGTAAGTCAAATCCACGCCGCCGACGCTCTCGCCAGCATGATCGACATGGGAGACGCCCCCAGCTGCCACGTCTGTGGCTCAATCATGGTGAGAAATGGAAGCTGCTATAAGTGCATGAGCTGCGGGAGTACTAGCGGGTGCTCGTAACGTCAAAGGAATTTAATATTAAGTGTAGCGGTCGTTTCAGTAACGACCTTAGCCCTCATCTACACATACTGCTTCATGCAGCGAACACACGGGGTGTACCCTTGCTGCACAGCTTCTCGCGCAAGCAGTGATTTGACTTTTGTCTTATCGTGAATGAATGGACAGGCGGCCGCTCCGTGGAAAACTTTGCCGTCGTCGGCCACTACTACCATCAGGTCGGGGGGAACTGGGGCGGAGAAGTGGGCAAGCTCTGAACGCAGGTTGTCGCGAGTTGAAGTTGCCGAGCGTGCCAGTTCGTAGCTGCCGGCTATAAAAATACCGGCTGCTGTCGCAACCATCCATCCGATGAAAGTTCTTCTGCTTTTTCCTATATTTCCTGCCAACCTCCGGTGCAGACGCTGGCCGTATCCTAGTGGGACTTCGAACATGCGGTCGTCGCCATATAACTGAACCAGGTTGCGCGCGCCATCGAGGATCGCGGTGCAATGTTTACATTCTTTAAAATGCTCTTCCATGGCGGCGCGCAGAGCGGGATCAACGTCGTCGTCAACGTAATTGGAAATTTCTCGCCACACGTGATCGCACTCGACTACCATGGTTTCTCTCCCTTCGAAAAAGAAAACTTACTACTCCACTGGCCGCCTAGACCCGGAGCCAGCATGTCCCGCAGCATGAGCCTCGCTCGCAAAAGCCGCGTCTTGACGGAGGCGGTCGAAATTCCCAACGCCTTAGAAGTCTCTTCGATGCTTAGCTGTTGAACATCCCTGAGCACGAAAACTTCGCGATAAATCTGGCTTAAGGACGTTAGCGCCCCGCTTAATTTCTCGCGCACCTCTTTCCGTTCGAGAACCTCCGACGGAATCTCGCGCCAGTCGGCAAAATCGCGCGGCTTGTACTCTCCCTGATCGTCTGCATTTTGTGTAATCGGCTCGGTTCGATCTGAATTTTCTTTTCTTTTTCTCATGCGAGCCTCATTAACCGCGATCTGTATGAGCCACGTACTGAATCTTGACTCAGCCCGAAACTGTCGAATATGCTTGAGTGCTTTCAACAGCGCTTCTTGCGCGGCATCTTCGGCATTTGCCGGGTTGCGCAGGATGGCGAACGTGGCGGCGTACACGCGACGCTCGTAAGGCCTGATCAACTCATAAAAAAGCTCGGGCTCGCCATCGCGAACGCGCACTATTAGCCGCGCCTCGTCGGAACTGTCGCTCTCCGTGAGTTGAGCTGTGGTCCCGGGTGGGGGCCCTGGCAATGACGGCATTGATCCTCATTACTACAGTTGAAATGCCCGCAGGGGCGATCTTTCGTTACTCGACGATATACTCAGGATTTTTTTTCCATCCGACCAGCATCGACACAAAATTGTTCCATCCATGCAAGGCGACCATCACGACGTGGCCGAACAGAAAAGCTAACGTCGCCCACATGACGATAAAGTGCAAAAGTCGCGCCCAGTGAAAGCCGCCCATCATCGCCGCTAGCCAAGAGAATTGAATCGGCTTCCACACGGCGAAACCGGTCAACACTGACAAAACCCCAAGGATCACCGCCGAGGTGTAAGCCTGCTTCTGCAAGGCGTTGTAGGGCTCTGTGGCCAGCGGCTTCGAACCGAAAAAGAAGTAATGCTTGATCATCGGCCAAAGCCCGTGAATATCGCGCGGCGTAAAGAGTACTTGCTTATAGTTTCCGCTTACGACTTGATAACCGAGATATAGAACGCCGCTGGCGATATAAATCCACATGAAAGTTAAGTGCCACTGCAATGCGCCGCCGAGCCAACCACCAATCGCAAACGCTTTTGGCCAGTTAAGAAGATCTTTCTCGGGAATCTTGGCTCCGAAACTTGGGAAGGCGCGAAAAATTTGCATCCCGCTCCCGACCATCACAAAGAGAGCGACTGCATTCACCCAATGGCACAGGCGCACGATGTAAGGATGCTCGTAGACTGCTTCAGTGGCTTCTCCGGTCTTCGCGTCTTCTACCGAGATTGCATGGGTTGACATGTTATTTCCTCTTGCGACATTAAAGGCCGTAGAACCCGGAGTAGCCTTGGTCTTCCCAATAGCCGACTTTATCGAGAACGTTAGTGACTTTGAGATCGGTCAAATATTTAGCCTGCTTATACCCGATCTTGGTTGGAATGTTGAGGCGCACGGGTGCGCCGTGTTTGCGAGTAAGCGGGGCGCCGTACATTTCATAACAGAGCAAAGTTTGGGGATGAAGAGCCGTCGCCATATCTAAAGACTCGTAATAGTCGTCGGCACATTGCATGGTGATGAAGCGCGCCGTTGTGTCGGCGCCAACCGACTTCAGGAAATCAGAAAGAAGCGCGCCACCGAAGTTTCCAATTACATCCCAGCCTTCAACGCAGACATGTCGGGTGTTATGCACTTGCTTCGGTAACGACTGTATCTGGGCCATGCTGTACTCGCCAGGCTTTCGTACTGCTCCAGCGACGTTCAGTCTCCACTTGTCGAGATCTACTTCAGGATCTTCAACGTCATAGCCATTGATCGGAAACTTTTCGAACGGTGTGAGTTCTGAGTTTTCGAAGGTGGAGGCAAGATGGCCGGAGCGATACATTACTCCCGAGGCCCAATCGCTGAAGCCCAGTCCAGCCTTTAGAAGCGGGTCGCGCAGCTTCGGGACGACAAATGCTCCGAGAGCGACTACCGGAGTCAGCTTGAGCAATTCCCGGCGCGTCACGCTCTTGAATGCCTGCTTGTCTATGCGAGATTTCATACATCATCCGAGGATCAAAGTAGAGCACAGAGGAAAAAAGTCAACAGTTGATGAACGATGGTAAGCGTTAGTGCAAAATAAGTTGCTCAAAAGTCTAGCATTGGAGGGAACACTATTCGTATGAGATTCGGGCAGCGAGAATAAGTTACGTCTTTACCTATATTCAGCGAGATCGCTTGAAATGTTTGGTAGAGCTCGGTAAAACCATCTCGCGCTGCGGCTTTGCGGCCACGCACAACTTCAGTCCAGTCGATCGACAAACCTTTCGATCGGTGATTCTGCCAACTGTGACGACTCCTTGCATCTGCGGGCGGAGGATGTAACTAAAAAGCGAAAACGACTCACTGGGCGACCCGCCCGGTTCGCGGGCGAGTCGGAAGTCCCACATCTTGCCTAACTCATGCGCGTTAGGCGTTCATCACTTTTCTTGGAGATTGACTCACTTCGGACGCATTCTTTTTCTCCGCAGGCAGCCATGACATCATGCCGCGTAGCTGCTCTCCGACCTTTTCTATCGGATGTTTGGCAGCGGCTTCGCGCAGCTTAGCAAATTTCTTGCCGCCTTTTTTATTTTCTTTGATCCATTCCTTGGCAAAAGCTCCGCTCTGAATCTGCTTTAGCACTTTCTTCATCGCTTTGCGCGCGTCATCGCCAACCACCATTTCGCCACGGGTCAAGTCTCCGTACTCGGCGGTGTTCGAGATGGAATCGCGCATCCGGCTCAAGCCGCCTTCATAGATGAGGTCGACGATCAACTTCACTTCGTGGACGCACTCGAAGTAAGCGACCTCCGGCGCGTAACCTGCGTTCACCAATGTCTCAAAGCCTTTCTGCATCAGCGAGGTCAGTCCTCCGCACAAAACTGCTTGCTCGCCGAATAAGTCACTTTCGGTTTCTTCTTTGAAAGTCGTTTGCAAAACTCCGGCGCGGGTTGAACCGATGCCGTGCGCATAACTCAGAGCGAGTTCCTGAGCACATTTGCTGGCATCTTGATAAATAGCGAGGAGCGAGGGCACGCCGCCGCCTTGCGCGTAGACCCGGCGTACGAGATGGCCCGGGCTTTTCGGCGCGATCATAACCACGTCGACATCTTTTGGTGGAACAATGGTCTTGAAGTGAATGGAAAATCCGTGCGAGAAGCCAAGAACTTTTCCTTTTTTCAGATGCGGCTTGATTGAGGATTCGTAAAATTCACCTTGCGTTTCGTCCGGGGTCAAAATCTGAATCCAGTCGGCGCGCTTCGCGGCCTCGGCTGGAGCAAACACCGTCATACCATCGGCTCGCGCTTGCTTGGCCGATTTGCGGTGCGGATCGAGGCCGATGATCACATCGTATCCGCTGTCACGCAGGTTTTGCGCTTGCGCGTGACCCTGCGAACCGTAACCGAACACGGCTATTGTCTTTCCTTTCAAGGCGGACGGGTTGGCGTCTTTCTGATAAAAAACTGTGGCCATGGAAGGCTCCTTTTAAAATGTTTCTTCTGTCCAACGCGTTCTTAAATACAAAACCGACCAATCGGTCGGTTCCAGATCATGCTAAGCATCCCTGCTTGATGTGTCAACAGTTGGCGCTTTTTCCATTAAAGATGCGGAAAAAGATTTTTTCATTTCGGTGATTGGCCCCAGCAATAGTCTTCATCCTGTCCGACCAAGCCGGTGAATAGGCTCGCGGGGCCTCGCACCGTAGTTTCGAGTTGTAAGCTATGCTGTACTCCTTATCCGCATCCTCATGCTTGAAGTTAAAAAATTAGCCAAACGCTATGGACAGTTGACTGCGGTTGACGGTATCAGCTTCAACGCCGGCCGAGGTCAGACGATTGGATTACTCGGGCCCAACGGCGCTGGCAAAACCACTACGGTGTCGATCGTTGCCGGATTGCTGCAGCCCGACTCAGGCGAAGTTCTGATTGATGGCGCGAAAGTTACGAGCGATACGGATCCCGTCAAATTGAAAATAGGTTTGGTTCCACAGGATATGGCGCTGTATGAAGAACTGAGCGCCCGCGACAACCTGACTTTTTTCGCAGCGCTTTATTCCCTGGCCGGAGCAAAGGCGAGGTCAGCCATAGATGAAGCCTTAAAGCTGGTCGGCCTCTTGGATCGCGCCAGCTACAAAGTTTCAACTTTCAGTGGAGGCATGAAACGACGGCTGAACCTGGCTGGGGCGCTGCTCCATGATCCAGAGATCCTGCTGCTTGATGAGCCGACGGTTGGAGTCGATCCTCAGAGTCGCAATGCCATCTTTGACAACCTCGAGACTTTGAAGAAGCGCGGCAAGACATTGATATACACAACTCACTATATGGAAGAGGCGGAGCGGCTTTGCGATCGCATTGTCATCATTGATCACGGAAAGATCGTCGCCAACGACACATTGCAGGGCCTGCACAAACTCCTGCCGATTAGCAACGTGCTCGCGGTGGAACTGGATCAGCCGGACCGATTGAAGACGCAACAGATTATGGAACTGCCCCATGTTGAAACGGCCGAACTGAAGCAGGGGGTGCTACGAGTCGGCGTTCACAACCTGTCGGGGGACGCTCCCGGTCTGCTGCGTTGGCTCTCCGATAATGGGCATACCTATCATCATGTCTCGAGCGAGCAACCCGATCTTGAGACCGTGTTCCTAACTCTCACGGGAAGAAGCCTGCGGGATTCATCATGATCCAATTTCTCGCTCTGGTTCGAAGAGACTTGCTGATATTTTTCGGGAACCGCAAGGCGGTGATGGTTAGCATTGTCGTCCCGATCGTTCTGGCCTCCTTCTTCGGCTACCTGTTTGGCGGGCGTCGCGGCGAAGCTGCGACCAGCAAAGTCTCTCTGCTGGCAATCGACCAGGACGGCAGCGACATTTCCCGTGGCTTGATCGCCCAACTTGCGACCGAGAGCACTCTGAGCATAAAGCCGGAGAGTCTCGAAACTGCGCGCGAGTTAGTACGCAAGGGCAAGGCGACCGCGGCGCTCGTCATCCCCAAAGATTTTGGCCGCGATGCGGGGCAGGCTCTCTTTGGTTCCTCCGCGAAGCCGGAAATCGAAGTTCTTTACGACCCTTCTCACAACGTCGAAGTCAGCATGGTCAAGGGACTCTTGAGCGGGGCTGTCATGCAGACCGTAAGCAAGGAGATGTTCTCTGGTCCCGCTGGGCGTGAAATGGTGAACGACTCGATCGCCCGTTTGATTGATGATTCGCAGATGCCCGCCGAAGATCGACGGGCGCTTCGAAATCTGCTCGGTGGGGTGCGGGATTGGAACGAACGCCTGCAGAGTCCGCAGAATGGAGCTTCGCAGCAGCGACTATCGGGAGGGCTTAGGATGCCCTACTCGACCAGGGAAGAAGCGATCACGTCGGGCCGCAACATCGAGTACAACGGCTACGCACATTCGTTCGCAGGCATGGGAGTCCAATTCATTCTATTTATGGGACTGGACGTTGGCATTGCATTGCTGACGTTGCGGCAGACCGGCCTCTGGCAACGGCTGCGAGCTGCGCCACTCTCGCGTACTATGCTTCTCGGGAGCCGCACCCTAAGTGCCGCGCTGATCGCGGGACTGATATTGTTTGTTCTATTTGCTTTTGCCCGGCTTGTCTTTGGAGTTCACGTTCGAGGCAGCCTGCCGGGCTTGATCGGGGTCTGCGCTGCTTTCTCATTGATGACTGCCGCTTTCGGGCTCATGATTGCTGCGCTTGGAGAAACCGTTGACACGACTCGCGGTTATTCCATCATGGCGACCCTCTTCATGGTGATGCTGGGCGGAGCGTGGGTCCCGACGTTTGTCTTTCCAGCATGGCTTCAGAAAGCGGCGATGTTTGTTCCGACACGATGGGCAATTGAAGGTATGGACGGGATGACTTGGCGTGGGCTTGGACTGTCATCTGCGCTCGCGCCGATCGGAGTGTTGATGTTGTTCACTCTTCTATTTGGGATCATTGCAGTTTTGCGCTTCCGCTGGCACGTCGATTAATTCCGATCGCAGCCGCACACAATACTGCGGACAACGCTCTAGTTGAGACTGCGCACGTAGGTGATCAGCGCTTTGAGGTCGTCGGGAGGAAGGTCGATTGGCGGCATTCCGCCAGCGGTCATCTTTGCGGTCGGATGTTTGAACAGATTTTCGACTTGCTCGGCTGAGTACTTTGCCTTAATTCCCACGAGCGCCGGAGCTGCCGCCGTCCCAACCCCAGCATCTCCGTGGCAGGCGTTACAAGATTGCGCCTCGAAGATGGCTTTCCCCTTCGCCGCAGCCGGATCCGCGAGCGCGACATTTGCGGCCGCAAGAGATAATGAAGAAAGCTCTGGCTCAAAAGGCTTCCGAGCGTATTCGTCTTCCTCTGTCTTTTGTTTGGCCAATTGCTGGGCCACGCTGGGGTCATGGCGATCGACGTAACCGCTCCGCAGCCCTAAGCCCAGCAGGGCAACAACCAGAAATATATACGAGGACATCGCAATCGGACGCTTCCACGGACGCCTCTCAGCGCTGCGATCAAAAAAAGGAAGAGCGACCACAGCCAGTACCAGAACGGTTGGAATCATCAGCACGCCGACAATCGCTGCTGAACCGTGCCAGTATTTCAGCCACTGAAAGATGGGCAGGTAATACCATTCCGGGCGCGGGACATATTGCGCATCAGCAGGGTTTGCAGGCGGCCCAATCTGCATGGGAACAAAGAAAGAGAGCAAGCCGAGGAAGACTATGAGGAGCGCGGTGAGCGCTAAATCCATCAGAACTTGCCGCGGGTAAAAAAGTTCCGGCTGCTGTTTCGGTTCAATTGGATCTTCGTCTACCGGTCCGGCAGCTCCCGCTTTACGAAAGAGAAAAATATGTGAGCCCACCAAGGCGAAAATGAATGCCGGAATTAAAAAGACGTGGGCCACAAAAAAGCGGGAAATAGTAAGCGTGCCCATCTCCGTGCCGCCTCGCATCAATAACTTCAGGCTTTCGCCAACAAGTGGAATTTCAGACGCAGCGTTGGTGCCGACGGCAGTGGCGAAGTAAGCGCGCTGGTCCCAGGGCAGCAGGTAACCTGTGAACGCCATCCCCAGGACAAGCGCAAAGAGAACACAACCAGACAGCCAGAGAATCTCCCGCTTGCCTTTGTAGGAGCCATAGATAAAAGTTTGAGAGAGATGAAGAAACAAAACGACGACCATTGCGCTCGCGCCATAAGCATGCAGGCTGCGGAGGAAGGAACCCGCGGTAACGGCCTTCGTTATGTAGGCGACTGTGGTGTGGGCATGATCCGCGGAAGGCACGTAATAGAGCGCGAGAAATACACCCGTAATCACCTGCGAAATAAAAATGAAAAGCAGCCCTGATCCGAAAATATAGGCAAATCGCGCTCCGCCCGGAATCGGTTCGTAGAGCGCCGTTTTCAGGACATCATCGATCCCGGTGCGGTGATTCAACCATTTCCAAAAACCGGATTGCCCTTCGGGAAACTTGGCATTCTCGTTCGGCTGGTGTGAGGTCATCGTGACTATCCCGCCATTTCCCGGTCAGCGACCAGTTGGCGGAAATATTGAAAGCGCACGAGAAGCTGACCGTCCTGCACCTGTGATTCGAGAAGATCCATGCCCCGCAGCGAGGGACCACTCAATCGCGCACCTTCTGAGTTAAAAGTTGCCCCGTGGCATGGGCAAATGAACTGCCTTTTATCTTTGTTCCAGGGGATGGTGCAGCCGAGGTGAGGGCAGATAGAACTCAGCACGCTCACTTTCCCTTGATTGTTTTTGGTAACGTAAACGGCCTTCTCAGAAACCGTTTTGCGCCATCCATCGACCTGCTCGATCTGGATGGTGCGCATGATTGGTTCGGCAGCCGAGGAAAACTCCGAGAATTCTCCAACCGTCGACGGCTTTAGTTCTGTCGTGCGGCGAATAAGAGGAAACAGGGAGAATCGAAGAAGCGGAACCGAAAGCAGCGCTCCGACGCAGACCGAGCCGAGCCCCAATAAAATTCCGAGAAACGATCGTCTATTCTCGATTACCGGCTCAGAAGCTGACGACGCTTCGCCCGTCTTGTCCAGGTGCTTCCTCGAATCGGCCATTACTTCTCCCCAACGTGACTCGTCAAAATCGCCCGGCAACAGATTATTTTTGCTTTTGCAGCTGGCGAATGTACGCGACAAGCTTTGTAACGTCGTCCGCCTTCAGCTTCGCCCCAAAGGCAGGCATTTTCCCTTTACCCTTGGTAATCGCTGCATTTAGTGCGGCATCCTCTTCTTTTTGCACCTCGTCGGATCGAAGATCTTTGGCGTGCAGTGCTTTGCCGGTAGGGGTATCGCCGCTCCCATTGCTGGAGTGGCACAGGGAACAATTCGCATTAAAAATTTTTGCCGCGTCCGCTTGGGCGTTACATGTTGCGGGGATAGAAAGGGCGCAGGCAATCATGGCCGCCATGATCTGTGGTGAGGTCATCCTCATTCGCTTTCTCCTATAGGTTGAATCTTAGGCGCAGCAATATCGAGAAATCAATCGGAGGCTCGATGCGAAGTGACTGCACAGGCTGACGGCCCATTCGCATTTGGCCAGAAGTCTACCCTAGTTGCAGCCCGTCAGAATACAAATCTCGCGAGCAAAAATACCGTGTTGTTGCTGGATGCATTCCGCCCTGCACCGTCATAATTATTTTGTGCTCCGTTGAAACGGAGATAATCCGTGTACTGCAGGGCTAAATCGACGTTTTGGACCGGCCACCAGGAAAGATTCAGAAGATAGCCGTTGCTTTGCGGTGATCCATTCGCGCTGCCACTTACCGGGGCTTGGGCGTAGAGAAGTTGATCGCTGGTACCTGTAGTGTTGAAGTAAGCGACAGTACCAGAGAGCTTCGAACCGTAGTGATACTCAAGGTTGGCTTGGGCTGTGTTGAGGTGATGACGAATTGGTTCGGCTCCTGACGCAGCAATTGTCGCCTGCAGGGACGAATTCTCACGGATGAAACTGCCGCGCAGCGAAATCACATCATTACGCCACTGGGGCACGGTATGGTCAAATTGAAAGTCGACGGCATAATCGGTGTAGCCGTCCTCTATTCCGGTGATTCCATTCGGCGTTGTCTTTACATGCATGCCGAAAGTACCTATCTCCAGGTTATTATTTTTGGTCGAGGTCTCCCAGGCGGCGCGCCAGTAGGGCGCAACGCCGCGGATGTTGACGCCAAATCCCACTCCGTCGTTTGGTTGCGCTCCGCCGATATGTTGGGAACGATACATCGTGCCAGCGACATAGAAATGTCTATCGAACATGGCGTAACCGCCCGCGCCTGCTACATCCTGCGCGAGGCCGCCGTTGATGAGGGCGCCTGCCATGGGCCCCGGCGCGGAACTACTACCCGTCCAAGGGAAACCCCAAGCAGGCGAACTGTTCCACAGATCTTCGACTGAGGGATTGTTGTTCAGAGTAAGCCCGTAGGTAATGGGCTTGTCGAACAATTTGCCCCCGTGATTGGCATAACGAATATCCGTGTTGTCCCACGAAAAGTGATCGCCCTGACTGTCGTAAGTGATCTGCACGAAGCTTCCGATGTGACTTGTCCAGGCGCCGGCCAAAAACAGCGACGCTGCCTGCGGGATCTGGAAATTACCGTTTTGGGTGCCGGGCTGTGGAGACTTTAGCGAAGTAAACGTAACGTCGAGGATGGCGGAGAGCGGAAATGCCTCCAGCAATTGCAGCGCTGCGTTGTGGTCTTTTTTTTCGTCAGTGACCTGGGCCTTGGTGGTAAAGGTGTAACCTTCGAGTTTGAAGGTGCGTCCAAAGGCATTCAACTCAGGCGGCGCGTAGTGGCAGGATGAGCATGCCATGCCGGTTTGGCGGGAGTAGCTAGGGACGGCGTTTGCGAGTGGTATGGCCAAAAAGCCGATCCAAAGCATCGCGAGTAATTTCGAAAGTACAGCATTGCGGGTGCCGTCGATGCGCAAAATAGTCTCCTCTTCGCCTCCTCACCCTGTGACGTTCCAAAGCTTGCAGTTACGAGATAGCAGTCTGCCTCTGAGCCGAGATTGATGGAGGATGGTTGATGGTACAAGGCGAGGGCTCGCCGAACAAGTTTAAAGGTGCTCACTCGCGGAAACGAAAGGGCTTGGATCCCTGCTTGAAATTGTTAGTTGGAGACATTTTTTGGAGATCAGGATTGGATTCGAGGGCGATCTTGCGGCATGGATGGAGTTATGGAACGTCTTAACGTGCCTTGACTAACCCTCCCTCGGGGTGGACAGGTCTCGTGCAAAACAAGTGTCATGGCTGCGGTAGAGAGAACAACCCGTTCCGCGATACCATCTGGTCATGCTTCGTGAAGCGCCACTTGATTCCCGCAGTGAGCCGCGACCGGCACCGCGCCAGGAAATCTTGCGCGCCGCGGCCCGTCTGTTTCAGCAACAGGGTTACGACGCCACTTCGATGAATGACGTGGCCGCCGCGCTCAAACTCTCCAAGGGCGGCCTGTATCACCATTTTCAATCGAAAGACGAGATCCTCTTTAACATCATGTCGCACGCTTTGGATCTCACGGAAGCGCGGGTGATTAATGTCGTGCGCCGAATCGAAGCCGCCAGCGTCGAAGGAGTGGAAGAGCGGCTGAAGACCTTGATCAAGCTTCACATCGAGATTATTCTGAGCCCGGAAGATCGCGAAATTACCGTGATGCTGCACGAGAATCATCCCTTGCCCCCGACGCTGCGCAGGCAAATCAACGCTCGAAAAAAAGATTATTTACACTTCGTTGAGCATCTTGTGGCCGACGTTCAACGAAAACGCGGGTCACGGTCGGTGGTCACTCCGAGAGCGGCCGCACTGGCTCTTGTCGGAATGATTAACTGGACTTACCAGTGGTACAAGCCCGAGGGGCCGCTATCGGGGGAAGAATTAGTCCAGCAGTACACGGCGATCTTCTTTCTGGGGGCAGTAGGTTAATTCACGGCTATTGCGTTGAATCCGTTTCTCATGCCGCAGTTCTTCCACATCGACGCGCTAAAAGGGCAACAGTCCGGTTCGGGCAAACGCTACCTTGAGTTTCTCCGGGTTCCGGCACTGAGCGCCGGACTGTATGTGATCGAAAAGGGCGGAACCGATCCGCAGAGACCTCATCATGAAGGTGAGATGTACTACGTGATTCGGGGAAGAGCACGTATGCAGGTTGGATCTGATCATTGCGAAGTGCAGGCAGGTTCGGTGATCTTTGTGGAGGCGGAACTCGAGCATCGTTTTTACGATATTGAGGCAGAGTTGGAAGTCCTCGTATTTTTCGCGCCCGCCGAACAGGGGTGAGGCGAGGCCACTGCGTCAACACAGGGTTGCACGCCAGCATTTCGCCAATACAGCGTTCGCCAATCATTCGTTCGCCAATGAAGAGAAAGGCCCGCACGTGTTTAGCATGCGGGCCTTTTCCGGTGGAACTGGGTTGGATTGACGGAGGTGGTCACTCTCTTGGCCCCTCGCTTGGTTCCGGTGCCGGACACGACTTGCGGCCGGCGGATCAGAACGATGTTCAGCCCATACTCACGGATTGTTTGCGAGAGATTGTTTTCGATTTCCCCTGACCAAGGGTTCGTCGAGAACTCCGCTTAGAGCAACCGCCCTAAGTCTCAGCCACCTCACCTGGTCTTGTGATGCTACAACTATGGCTTTCAGAACTTATCATCCGACCACCTCCTTCCTGGTGTAAACGCAGATTACAAAAAAACCTGGTTCAGTGTCAACCGTTTTTGGCGTCTTTTGGAGAGCAGTTGCGGAAGCTACCAGACAGGGCGAAATCGACTTTTATCGCCCCGCGGATCGACTGACTCGACGTCTTCATTTTTGCGGTTACACTGATTGCAACTTTGACCACCCAATCCAACATGCAGGCCGTTAGCGTGGCAGCCACAGTTCTCAATGAGGTGGCGGACATCGACGCTTTGGTGGACAGCGTTATGCGACAAACGATGGTTCCCGCGGAGTTCGTCGTGGTCGACGGCGGGTCTACCGACGGAACATGGGAACATCTGCAAGCGGCGAAAGCTAAATATCCACGACTGGTAGCAATTCAGGACGAGAGTTGCAGTCTGCAGCATTGCCCCGGCCCGATCGCTCGTGGGCGTAATGTGGCGACCGCAGCCACATCTTCAGATATCGTCGCCTTCACCGACGCCGGCTGCACTCACGGAACGGACTGGCTCGCGAATCTGACCGCGCCAATATTATGCGGGACCTCGCTCTATTCACTTGGCGGCGCTTGGATTGATCCTACAAAATCGACAATATGGGACGTGGCGTCGGCCCCTTTCTTTGGGATAAAGCTCAATCCGAATGCGCCAACCAAGTCATGTACTGCGCGTGCAATGGCCTTCCGCAAAACATTGTGGGAGCGACTGGGCGGCTTTCCGGAGAAGGTATTTCTTGGAGAGGACACGCTTTTCGACGTGGCAGCGCGAAGACTCACGGTGCCAGCCTTTCCCACGGGCTCTAAGGCGACCTATCAGCCTCGTCACACCTTAAGGTCGGCGGTCGATCAGATGATCAGCTACTCGATCACTGATGGAGTTCTTGGGGGACGATCGAAGCGACTGTGGCGAAACATCACGCGTTGCATTGCCATGGTTCTTAGCCTCTGCGCAGGTCCGTATACTTTTATCCCACTGCTTACCGTGGGAGCTTTAGAAGTTTATTTTGCCTTCCGGCTGGACTGGAAAGACCTTCGAAAGGCCTCTCCGTTTGCGTGGCCGGCGCGACTCGCCTACTCGCTGATGGTGCCGTGGATCGTTGCTCCCTACCAAAGCCTGGGAAGCATCCGCAAAAGAAGCCGACCGAATCGCCAGAATTCTGCGCTGCCTCTCACTCGGCGATAGCAAACTACGATTATTGTTCCTACCTTTTATCGGCCGCAGCCTTGCGTGTTCCTCGCTGAGGTCTCTTCTACACGCGAGCTAATCTGAGCCAAATTCTCGCCCCAATCGCCTGCATCACCGATCCCCGCACTCGCGGTACATGCACGCCGGGTACCTACCTTGGCTGCAGCCCAATCCTTAAACTGAAGTCGGCCTGCAATGCAGGCTTGGTTCGCGCAAGCCAGTGATCTTTTAGAACTTATGCTACGAGATGTGCAACCAGATGCGTCTTGATCAGCCTTTCCATTGGTACGCATTCTCTTGAACGAGACCTAAGTGGGCAAGCACGCGATTCACAAATTCCCAAGCCATGTCTTCCACGGTCGATGGATGGTTATAGAAGGTTGGGATCACAGGAAAGATTGTGGCTCCGGCGTCGGCGGCAAGCGACATGTTGCGCAGATGGATTTTGTTGAACGGAGATTCGCGGAGGCAGAGCACGAGTGGTCGACGCTCCTTAAGTGTGACGTCAGCGGCGCGTTCGATCAGGCGTGAGGCGGTGCCGTTCGCAATCCGCCCGAGGGTGCCAACGCTGCAGGGGATGACAACCATTGCGTCGGCGGGATACGAACCGCTGGCCACGTTCGCTCCAATGTCGGCGTTCGACTGCTGCGTGATCTTAGCGGTTGGCGCCCCGATGAGCTTATTAAGCAGATCCGTGCGGCCTTCGATATTCAGCTCTTCGGCCATGACGCGGAGTGCGCTGTCGGTAGAGATGAAATTTACAGTTTTTACCCTACGGTCGCGATCAACGGCCTGTAGAAAGTTTTTTATAAGTATCGATCCGCTGGCTCCAGTCGTAGCTACCGTGAGGTTTTCTGGTGTGAAAAGCAAAAGTCAGGACTCCGCGAGGCATCCAACCGTGGCTGCCCAAGAGCTGAGCATAGCAGGCGAATTGGGCAAGTCAAATGAGGTTTGCTGGTGTTTGGGTGCGAAGGCAACCTAAGTTAAAAGTTAATTTCGAAGTCGGGTTCAACAATTTTCATGGCTACCGCCGGAATTCTCCGAACGCGAAGAAGTGCAGCGCAGCGTCACGCCCTCGCAGGTGTGGAACGCGAAATCGGCACAGTTGATCGCGGCCGGCTCCGGAAATACAATCGCAATTTTCATGACGCCTACAGGACCTATCGCGAGGTCATATCTCTTGATGAGGTAAAGCGACAAATTACGGGCGCCGACATTGTGCTGTTTGTGAAC
>JANYKL010000001.1 GCA_025361625.1 Acidobacteriaceae bacterium | reverse complement strand
CTGCTGCCAAGACTTCTTCTCGAATTGCACTGAATCAAGAAGAACGAACTTATCCACCTGATCCAGGAGATCGAAATATCCGAGCCATGGCAAGTAGGTGGGCTGGGCAATCGCAATCTTCAAGACTTACCCTCCGACAGCACGTAGCGCGCGGTGATTCTCTTGAAACCGAGGGATTTCCACAATTCGGCAGCTGCGGGCCGGCCCTCGATCACCTCAAGCTGAATTTTCGAGGGACAGTGTGTCCAAAGTTCGCGGATGGCTTGGGTAGCGATCTCTTTTGCCAACCCTCTACGCCGGAAGTGAGGCGAAACATAAAGTTCGTAGATCGCTCCAGTTTTTCGTGGCAGGAAGCGATGTTTCTCGATTCCGAACAGGACAAAACCCACCTTCTGGTCATCGCTTACGATCCAGCGAAGAAAGTAGTCGGGAGAAGAGAGAATTGTTGAGAAATAATGCTCCTTCCAGTCGCTGTCAGGAACAAAAGAGTGGTTAAGTTCGGAAAAATGTTGCATCGCCATGCTCGTGAACTCTTTTCGTTCGCCTGCCGTAACTGGAACCATACGAGCCATCACTTTGTTTCCAGGCCTAGCATTGCGGTTACGACGCGGACCGCGCCCCGACCGTCGACAAGAGACTTTCCCAGAATTGCCATGCGAGCGCGTAATTGCCGCGAAGCCGCTAACCGTCGTACCGTGTCGAGCAGCCGTGTAGAACTGAAGCTCGCTGTATCCCCCAGGTCGACCACCGCACCTTTTCTCGAAAGTTCTGCGACTACGCTCGCCTGCACAGCGTTTCTAGAATAGCTCAAGACCGCACAGCCTACGGAGAGCAACTCCCAAAGCGTCCCGCCAGCTGCGATGATTGCGAGATCGGAATCTTCCATGAGTTGCTTCATGTTAGGCGGGTTAGATTTCAGGCAAAGATTGCTAGCCCTTAGTTTTGCGAGCTCTTCGGGCCTGCCGTAGGCTGGCCCGGCGACCACAGTAATGTGAAACTCTTTGCTAGTGGCAAGCGCTTCGGCAATCTTAGGCGTCAAATTTTCGGGGTCGCTCCCGCCAAGCGTTATCAAAATTCTTACTACTTCGTTCTGTATTGCCGTACGGTCTACAACTTTTGCGAACTCTCGACGCAATAAGATGTAACGAGGTCCTAACATTAGTTGGGCATTCGATCTCCGATTTAGATACGGTGTTGGGTCTTCCTCCACAGTCGGATTCACAATCAAGTGAACGGGTAATGACTCCCTGTTAGCGAAGTCATCAATCAAAACCAAGGGAATGCCCGAATCGAAAATGCGGGTAAGAAAGGCACTACCAAAGTGATCTCCGTCGATCGCAACCCAGTTGGCACTTAAATTTCGGGCGCAATCTACAGTTTCGCGCGCGTCTTCCTCACTTCCCGGCGATGACGCTATTTCACTCATCATCACGCCTCGACCAGTCACGATTGGCTTCAGGGCCTCGGGGATTTGCGACGATGCAAGGTGCGCTACACCTCCGGCATCTTGCCAAGCCTCAGCAAGGGCCAGGCAACGCATGACGTGCCCGGTTCCAATCGCAAGACTGGCATCGGCGCGGATCAGCAGTGTGCCCGGGTTCATTTTGTACTCTGCGATTATCGAACCTTGAACACAGACTGAATCATCTCGCCTTCGAGGTTCGTTTCGGGGCGGGAGTCTCCCAACCACTTCGAGAGCGTTTTACAAACTTCAGCATAGATGCCCAAGGTTTGTTCAATGGCCAGGGGGTCGTGAGCGCCCGTCATGTTATGGGTTGCCAGCAGCAGGACGCCTCGCTTGGCGCATTCCTGCGTGAACAGACTTCGCACCAGCAAGCTATCTTTGCCGTCGGCATCGAGGAATTTGATCAACGACCAGAAGGGATAGCCGATGCACTGGATGCGGCTTCGCAATCCGGCCTCGGCTGCCAGCATGTTGAGACCTTCTTGCAAGACCCGGCCATTGGCGGTCATGCGAGCGATGGTGTCGGTCGTCTCCAGAATGTCCAAGACTTTCATGGCAGCGGCCATGGACGCGACCTCTCCGCCGAAGGTGAAGCTAAAAAAAATATCTTCGAAAATCTTCATTACATCGGCTCTGCCGACAATGCAGGAAATCGGAAAGCCGTTTCCCATGGCCTTGCCAAAGCAGGCGAGATCCGGAGTGACGCCAAATTTCTTTTGCGCCCCTCCCAGCCCAAAGTGAAAGCCACTGCAAATCTCATCGAAGATGAGCAGGGCGCCGTGCTCGTGCGCCAATTTTTTTACTCCTTCAAGAAAACCGTTTGTGGGAGGCCAGAAATTTACCGGTTCCATGATCACGGCGGCAAACTCGCCATTGTGTTTGGTTAACACTTTTTCGAGCGATGTTAGATCGTTGTAGACGAAGGGATGCGTCAAATCGCGCACCGCTTGAGGCACCCCGGCATTGCGGGTTGTACTGCCAATGTACCAATCCTGCCAGCCGTGGTAGCCGCAGCAGGCGATGCGTTCGCGGCCCGTCAAAGCCCGGGCGGCCCGAACTGCGCCAGAAGTGGCGTCAGACCCGTTCTTGCCGAAGCGAACCATCTCTGCGCAAGGAATGAGTTTGGTCAGCCTCTCCGCCAATTCGACTTCGAGCGGATGCGCGAGCGAGAAACTGTGCCCTTGGCCTAATTGCGACGCCACTGCGGCGTTCACTTCTTCGTGCGCGTACCCCAGGATATTCGGCAACAGACCCTGGATGTAGTCGATGTACTCGTTTCCGTCCACATCCCAAACCCGGCAACCCTTGCCTTTCGCCAAAAATATCGGCGCAACTCCCAGCACGTGCTGGTTTGCTCCCTTGCTGAAGGTTTGCGCTCCGCCCGGGATGACTTTGTTAGCGCGGGCGAGCCATGTCTTTGATTTCTCGATGGAGCGAAGCGGGGCTGCGGCGGCATTCGCATCTTCGAAGAGACTTTTGTAATAGCCCCGGTTCGAAACAATCTCCGAGTTGACCCCTTCGATCTCAGGCTTGTCGCGCAGAAGTTGCAGAATATCCTCCATTGAAAAACTTTCCTGGCCTCGAAATTGCCCATACACGGCACGAACGAACTCAAGGTCTTCTTTTTCGTCTACCGTCCAGCGGCAGTGTAGATAGGAGAGCGCAGAAGTATTCTCAATATTAGCGGTGCGAAATTTGCCGGAGCGCAAATATGGGGTTACATGTTCACGTTCAGAAGCTTTACGCGCCTCGTGCCACGCCCGTTCGAGCGCCGCGAAAGAACAAATTTCGGTGTCCAATCCATCGGGATAGGTCCGCACCATCGCGTTAGAAGCATAATCAACATCTCCGGTTTGAAAGCGACTTATCACTCGATCGATCACCTGAGGATCGATAAGAGGACAATCGGCTGTGATGCGCACCACTTGTGCGGCCTTTTCTGCTTTGGCGGCGTTGTAGTACCGGTCGAGCACATCGTTCTCGCTGCCGCGGTAGCACCGAACACCTTCTTCGCGACACATCTTCTCGATCGCGTCGTCAACCGAAGCGGAAGAGGTTGCCACCACAACCCGATCCACTAACTTGGCTCGCTGCACGCGTTGAATTACGTGCCACAACATCGGTCGACCTTCAATTTCAGCGAGACTCTTGCCAGGCAGCCGGCTTGATCCCATTCGGGCCTGAATGATCGCGACGATCTGTCCATTTTCAGTTTCGTTCTTCCAGGTGATTTTCTGTGGCTTGCCTTGTTGCGATGACTTCTTCGCGGCTTCGACTACTTTGATTACATCCCTTCCCTGCTCGAGATCGACCATGGGCCCAGTGTCACCACCAATAGATTCGAAAAAATGTACTAATTCCTTCACATACATATCGTTGACTTCAAAAATATAGGGAATCGTCTCCCATGCAGCCGTGGAGGCGTTAAAGAATCGGACCTCTTTCGCAGTAAAGTCCCATAGGGCGGTGCCTTGATCGCCGACAACCTTACAGGTTCGGGTATAGGATCTTTGCACAAAATCGAGATGCAGTTCGACGCAGCGTCGATCTGGAAAGGTCAGGTAAATCCAGGCTGAATCTTCCACGTCGACTTTGAGATTGCTCAACTGTTCTGCGCGGCAGATCACCTCGGTCGGTCGTCCCAGCAGCCAGCAGATGTAATCCAACTCGTGTGAGCCGTCAAGGATGATGCCTCCCCCGAGATCCTGCCGCCCGCTGTAGCTCTCACGATAATCCTGCCAAGGCCGCCAATCCGGCAGGTACTGCCCGGCTTCGGCGTTGATCCAGAGGACGCGACCAATCTTTTTCGAGTCAATAAGCTCTTTCAAAATTTGCAATCCGGGATGGAATCGCAGATTGTATCCGACCTGGACCTTGCGGTCAGTACGGCGCGCTTTCGCAATCAATGGTTGAATCGCGCTCGATTCGTGGGAGAGGGGCTTCTCGATGAATACGTGCGCGTTGACATCCAGTGCGGCTAGCGCCTGGTCTACGTGGTATACCGGCGGAGTGCAGACCAGAACCACGTCGGGACAAAATTCACGCAAGGCATCAGAATATTGACCGAAATTTTGCGCTTGCACCTCGGCGCGGCAGCGTTCTAACGCGGCACTGTTCGTGTCGCAAAAGGCAAGGTTCACGACTCCGAGTGACTTCAGATTACATCCGTGCCGCCGGCCGATCGACCCGGCTCCGACTATCAGCGTTCGGTAGCCGATCCATTTGGCAGCTGTGGACATACTTCTTCTAACCCCTCGCGCCCAGCAGACGAGAGCGTTCGCCTTTAGCGTCACTCAGTTGATAGTGGGACGATACTTTGACGATCGCTTCGATCACATCGCGCATGTCCTGCTGAGTCATGCTGTGAAACATGGGCAAGCTGATCAAGCGCTCGTACGCATCTTCGGCAACCGGAAAGTCGCCTTCCTTCGTCCCAAAACGATCGCGATAATAGGGGTGGAGGTGCACCGGGACGTAATGCACATTTACGCCGATGTTTTCAGCACGAAGCGCTTGAAAAACTTCGGATCGGGTCGCAGTGAGGGTTTCAAGATTTAGCCGGACCGGATAGAGGTGCCAGGCGGGATCACTCTCTTTGTGTACTGCAGGCACTTCCAGCAAAGCTAAATCGCGAAAAGCGGCTGTGTATGCTGCCGCGAGCTCACGGCGGCGGCGCAAGTTTTCGTCGAGTTTTTCCAGCTGAGAAATTCCGAGCGCACAGGCAATGTCGGTGAGGCGGTAGTTGAAGCCGAGCAACACCATCTCGTAATGCCACTGCCCCGCCTCTTGCCGCTGCCGGGCTTCGCTGCTGATCCCGTGGTTGCGGAAGCGACGCAAAGTCTCCGCCAGTTTCGAATCATTGGTCGTCACCATGCCGCCTTCGCCCGTGGTAATGTGCTTTACCGGATGAAAGCTGAACACGGTCATGTCGGCGATGCTTCCGATCCGCTCGCCCTTATAGATCGCCCCGAGGGCGTGGGAAGCATCTTCGATCAAAAGTGCGCCCTGGTTTTTAGCTAAGGCTTGCAGCTTGTCAAGCTCCGCGGGATGTCCTGCGTAATCAACCGCGAAAATAGCCTTGGTGCGAGGCGTGATTTTTTCTAAGACTTTTGCAGGATCGAGATTGAGTGTATCGGGCGAAATGTCCGCGAATATCGGGGACGCGCCTTGATACAAGACGCAATTGGCGGTGGCGCAGAAAGTCAGAGGAGTCGTGATTGCTTCGTCACCAGATTCGAGCTTCGCGGCAAATGCCGTGCCGTGGAGGGCCGCCGTGCCAGAACTAAAGCTGATCGCGTGCTGCGCTCCAACCCGCTCGGCTAAACGTTCTTCGAATTCTTCGACTTTGGGGCCCGTGGTCAGCCAGTCCGACTTCAAGACTTCGACTACGGCGTCAATATCAGCCGAATCCAGACTGTGCCGCCCGTATGGCAGTAGCTTATGGCGAACCGGAGTTCCGCCATGAATGGCGAGCCTCTTATTTTCGGGGAGGGAGGTCATGCTACGCCGTTGCAGGAAGCGCCTCTGCCGCTCGCATTTCCGGAGCGACCAACTCTTCGAGCTCTCGTTTCGTCAGCCAGCGATCATTGTTATCGCTCGCGTAACGAAATCCATCGACCAGCGGCTTGGCGTGGACCCAGTTTTCCGACTTCCACCACGGATGCGACGGCTGAATCACATACATATCGTCCGTCTCAACTGTCTGCCGAGACTCGTCTTCTGAGACCAGCACTTCGTGAAGCTTCTCTCCCGGACGAATGCCGATGTGCTCCACTCTGCAGCCCGGAGCGACGGTCTCGGCAAGATCGAGCAACCGCATGCTGGGAATTTTCGGTACGAAAATTTCGCCGCCATGCATTTGCTCCAGGCAGCGCAGCACAAACTTTACCCCCTGCTCGAGCGTCAGCCAAAACCGGGTCATTCGAGGATCCGTGATGGTGATTTTCCCACTTCTTCGCTGCTCGAGAAAAACCGGGATGACGCTACCGCGACTGCCCACAACGTTGCCGTAACGGGCGCAACTGAAGCGGGTATTCTTCGCCCCCGCGTATGCGTTCGCTTGGACAAAGACTTTTTCCGCGCACAACTTTGTTGCGCCGTAAAGATTTATTGGATTCACTGCTTTGTCGGTACTGAGAGCGAGAATGCGGCGCACACCCTGATCGATTGCGGCGTCGATCACATTTTTGCCGCCCATAATGTTCGTCTGTATCGCTTCGAACGGGTTGTATTCGCAGGCTGGAACCTGCTTCAGCGCTGCCGCATGCACAACCAGCGTTACTCCAGAAAAAGCTCGCTTCAAACGCTCCACATCCCGGACGTCCCCAATAAAATAGCGCAGGCTGGGGTGATCGAAACCGGAGGTCTTCATCTCATGCTGCTTCAGTTCGTCACGGCTGAAAATTACCAGACGGTGCGGGTGATAGTCGCGCAGCATAATTTCAACAAACTTCTTACCAAAGGAACCAGTTCCGCCCGTAACCAGTATTGATTCCTGAGACCAATTCACCATTCTTTTCCTTGAAGCCGATGCTGAACGCCTTTGCCCTGCGAGATTCTGCCGTCACCTGGAAGGTTTGGGCGGTGTGGGGAAAAGGGAGCGTTCCGTCGGGCCTGATAATTTCGCTTGCCAGATAGTATAGCCGACGTCAGCGGGACGGCGGACGGATGGAGCGTCAAGCAAATGTGTCGGGCTGAAGTTGGCCCACTTTTCAGGCTGAATTTAAAAAGCAGAGCGCATGCCCGCGCCGGACAAAACGGAGTAGGGCCAGTAAACCCGGGGACCTTTCGTCATTCCTGAGAAGTTTCCGAGCCTAGCATCTAACGAAACACTCGCGAGACACTAGGGAGGCACTAGGAAAGACTGTGTTCAGAGTGATGATTTACGCCTCGTTTCGGCGCTCAGGATGTTAAGATTTACGCATTCCTGATACGTGCAAGTTGTATTTTTATAGACGCGTTTAGTAAACGCGACGAGTTCCTTTTTTATCTTTTATCCGCGGAAGGCTGCTTTTAGGGAATTGTCACGCGACGGTCAAGCGGGCGAGAGAGCCAGCTAAAAGCAATTTAAGGAGCAAAGATGTCACTGGGCCCCCTAATTCCGCGACCCGAAGGATCACGGAGTGAAATACCACGAAGTGATAATTCATCTCAGGCCGAGTTTCTGCGACCGATCAACCCCGTCGCCTACAACTTACCGTCGCAGGATTCACCGCTTCGCGATTACATGCGCGTTCTCATCAAGCGCAAATGGCTAGTGATCTCGGTGGTTGTGGGCATCTTTGTAGCTGTTCTCGTAGCCAGTCTGCGCCAAACCCCTGTTTACGAAGCGGTCGGGCAAATCGTGATCAACAAAGCCGATTCCAATCTGATCTCGTTTAAGGACTCGGTTCCGGTCGTCGAGTACTCCGATCAAGGCGATCTCGACACCGAAGTTCGAGTACTGCAAAGCGATCTGTTGGCTTTGCAGGTCATACGGCAGTTGAATCTCGATAAGCGGGCCGAATTTGGAGGGCACTCGGACCAGAAGCAGGTGAACCTTGTTGCCGACCCGCTGCAAAGCGATTCTAACCGTATCACCGCCTTACTCTCGCGTTTTCGCGGAGGCCTCAAGGTCACCTTGATTCCGAATACTCGGGTGATGGAAATTCACTACTCCAGCACCGACCCGCAACTCGCAGCCAGCGCCGTGAATACCCTCGCTTCCACCTATGTCGAGCAGAATTTCAAGACCAAGTTTGAATCGACCATGCAGGCTTCGGACTGGCTTTCAAAGCAACTGGTCGACCTGCAGATGAAAGTGGAAACTTCGCAGGAAAAATTGGTTCGTTATCAAAAAGAACATGAGATCCTCGGCACCGATGAGAAGAACAACATCATCACCTCGAAGCTGGACGAACTGAACAAAGAGATGACGATGGCCGAGTCGGACCGCATGCAGAAAGAGTCTGTTTATCGTCAGACCCAAACGAACGACCCAGTCGCAATCTCCGCCGCGATCATCTCCGACGCTGGCACTCCGACACAGAGCTCGACTCTCCTCGATAAGCTGCGCGAACAGCAGATAGGATTAAAAATTCAGGTAGCGGAACTGAGCACACAGTTCGGACCGTCGTATCCGCGAGTTCGACAGCTTAACAGTCAACTGAAAGAGATCGATGTGCAGTTGCAATCAGAGACCAACAAGGCGGTCGATCACTTAAAGCAACAATATCTTGCGGCCCTTCAGCGCGAAACCATGCTCCGGGGCGCCTTCGACAAGCAAAAGCAGGAAGCAAACAAACTAAACGAGAGCGCAATCGAGTACAGCATTTTGAAGCGTGACCTAGATAGCAACCGCACGCTCTATGAAGGACTACTTGAGAAATTAAAGGAAGCCGGAGTTACGGCGGGTCTGCGCTCGAATAACTTTCGTATCATTAATGCGGCGCGGGTGCCGTCCTCTCCAAGTGAACCAAACATTCCGCGAAATTTATCTTTTGCGCTCGTTCTCGGAATCATCTCCGGTGTCGGCTTGGCCTTCCTGCTCGAGAACATGGACAATACGGTTCGCACTCCCGAGCAGGCGCAAACGATTTCCGGCTTGCCTTCGCTGGGAATGATTCCGTTGGGCTCAAAACCTACACGCTTCGGACCTAGTGGAAAGCGTCTTGCTTTGGCGCCCACCAAGGAAGTCTTCGAGACCGTCACCCAGATTCGTCCGCAGTCGCAGATGGCAGAGTCTTACCGGGCGCTGCGAACATCGTTGCTGTTGTCGAATCTGGGCGCTCCGCCGAAAGTGATTATGGTGACGAGCGCTCGCCCGCAGGAGGGCAAGACTACGACCAGCATCAACACTGCCATCGTCCTGGCACAAAAAGGAGTTCGCGTGCTGCTCATTGACGCCGATCTTCGCCGCCCGAGCGTGCACAAGACGCTAGGCATGGGACCGCGCAGCGGACTGAGCAACGTGCTGACGGGCAGCGCGACGGTTCAGCAGACGATCACGACGTCGCCGCTTTTGCCCAATCTACTGATCATGACGGCTGGCACTCCCCCGCCAAATCCTGCAGAGCTGCTCGCATCGTCAAACATGCGTGACTTGATTATGGAGTTGCGGCAACAATTCGACCACATCGTCATCGACACTCCGCCAACGCTCTCGGTGACGGATGCCGTGGTGCTCTCTCCCTGCGCCGACGCTGCGATTCTGGTGATTCGTTCCGGGCAGACAACGAAGCAGGCGTTGCGCCGCGCTCGGGACATCTTGACCCAGGTGAATGCTCACGTCGCGGGTGTGCTTCTGAACGCCGTCGACCTGACTTCGCCCGACTACTATTACTATTATGAATATCAGGGCAAATACACGCAGTATTACCAGGAAGAACCAGTCGAGGTTGAACCTAAAGCTGTATAGTTCCAGCTGTTATACCTAGATTTTCTTTTTATTAGCTGGGCTTATTGGCCGCGGTCCACGGATGCAATGGTCATTCCCTTTTCAACTCCGCGACGTCTGCAGTTCATTATCGGATTGAGCCTGGTTGCGTTCGTGTATTTACTTCTGGCTGCAAAAGAATTTGCTGCAAGCGTGTTTGCGGGTGGCGCGTCCGAAGCCAGCCTTCATCGTGCGGTCGCGCTCTCACCTGGGAACGCTGACTACCGCCATCGCCTCGGACGCTATTTCCAATACTTGGGCGGAGATCCCCAAGCCGCGCTTGAGAATCTTCGATCTGCGACCGTCTTAAATCCACACGATGCTCGCTACTGGTTCGATCTCGCCTCTCAATATCAACTACTCGGAGAAACTGCCGGTCAGCGTACCGCGCTCGAAAAAGCTCTGGAGGTCGAACCCACCGCCCCGGACGTGGCATGGGAAGCTGCTAACTTCTTCTTGGTTGGAGGAGAGACGGACCGGGCCTTGCGCGAGTTTCGGGTGGTCATCGCCAACGAAGTCTCGCTGGTTGATGCCGCTCTGCGAGCCTCTTGGCGAGTTCGCCCCGATACTGACGCAATGTTGCGGGATGTAGTTCCGGCCCGTCCCGACTCGTTGCTGGCATTCATCAGCCTGCTTGCCAGCAAGAAGGAGACCGATGGCGTAATCAAGGTTTGGAGCCATCTCGCACAGTTGCACGAAAAATTTCCGACTCGCTATCTCTTCGACTACGTTCATTACCTGATCGAGGCGCACCGCCCTGAGGCGGCCATGGCGGCATGGGAGCAATCGGCCGATTCGCTTGGGCTTTCAGCATATTTACCGACTGATCAAAATCTCGTGGTCAACGGCGACTTCAGTCTGGATATTTTAAATGGGGGCTTTGACTGGACTTACGTCAACCGCATTGGCGTTAAGCCTTTGCTCGACGCATCTGACTTTCGACAGGGCCATCGTTCCTTGACCTTGACCTTTGAAGGACCCGGAATCAACGACGCCGGTATTCAGGAGTTGATCCCGGTGCGTGGCGCGTCCACATACGACTTTTCGGCTTACTACAAATCGGCGGATTTCCAAGGTGCCGGCGGTCCGCAAATTGTTTTGCGCGATGCCTACACCGGCACGGCTCTATTTGCCAGCGACCCTTTGAACGACTCGGATTTTTGGAAGGAAGTACATTCCCGAGTGACCACTTCCAGTTCCACAACACTCTTGTCGATCGCCATCGAACGCACACCGGCTGGATCGCCGATCCGCGGCAAGCTTTGGCTCGGCGACTTCGAGCTTGCTCCCTCAGGTGCTGCAAAAGACGGTTCTGAGCACGATGGGCCTGAGGGTTTTGAACGCCCTTCGGAAAACAGCAAGGAGACTCGTTGAGCTCTGCGCTGGCAACCCAACCCGAACCCACCCCGATCGTGAAAACGGAGGAGCCGCCTTTAAGGAATACCGCGCTTCTGATTGGCGCTTGCAGCATTTTAATTTTTGCGCCACTGGCGTTCGGAGCGGTCGAGCCGTGGGCTATTTTCGTTCTTGAAACATCTACGCTGGCTTTGGTTATGCTCTGGGCCTATAGACAGTGGACGAATCAAAAACTGGACATCTGTGACAACGTCCTCTACCGCCCGATGGCGGCATTTTTTCTTCTCGCCACCGTGCAATGGATAACCGGAATCAGCTCGTACCGGCACGCAACTTACAAGTACCTGTTGCTTTACGCCGCGTACGGCATGCTCGCCTTTGTGATCAGCCAATCAGTGCGACGCTATTCGCATTTCGAACTGTTAGCGAATAGCTTCACCGTTTTTGGCGGAGTTGTTGCCGCCTTTGCTATTCTTCAAGGCCTTGCGCCGAACGGAAAGCTGTATTGGATGTTCGGTTTGCAGCAGGGCGGGTCGATTTATGGCCCCTACGTAAACCATAACCACTACGCGGGACTGATGGAGATGCTGACTCCGTTTCCCTTGGTGCTCGCGGCGACTGCGACTACCAGCGGGAATCGTAGGTTTGGAATCGCCACCGTGGCGGCGCTGATGGCAGCGAGTGTCTTTCTCTCCGGTTCGCGCGGCGGCATGATTGCTATTGTGGTTGAAGCGTTCCTTCTTGGCGCCCTGCTCTTGCGCAAGCGCAAACCAGGGGAATGGCAGCAACCAGCCATGCTCGGTGGCTTTATCGCGCTGGTAGTAATTTTTTTGGTGTGGATGGGAGGCAACGAGCTTACAAAACGGCTGATCAGCATCCACTCCGAAGCTAAAGAAGAGATCACCGGCGGTCTTCGCCTTACGATCGATCGCGATTGCCTGCGTATGTTCTTGAAGCGGCCTTTGCTTGGTTGGGGCCTTGGCACTTTTCCCTTCGTCTACCCACAATACCGCAGCTTTTACACCAGCTTCTTTGTGAACCAGGCACACAACGACTATTTGCAACTATTGGTTGAAACCGGGGTCGCTGGCTTCGGAATTGCGCTCTGGTTTTTCGTCATGTTGTTCCGTCAGGCAGCCAGCAAAACGAAAAATTGGAGCGAGACTTCCTCGGGATCGCTGACGGTTGCGGCGCTGCTTGGATGCATCGGCATTTTGATCCACAGCTTTTTGGATTTCAACTTGCAAATTCCGTCCAACGCCGCCTGGTTTTTTGCGCTCTGCGCCATTGCAGCTTCGGGGCCGTTGCAGGAATCACGGCGTCGCAGGGTGGCGAGACACCATAATCTAGTCATCGAACCTATTCCGGAAGCGCCTGTACAATGACGATTGGGCTCACGGACGTTGCTAGTTGCTACTTCGTTACTTAGGTAACGGGGGCTTCTTTTGGAGTATTTTCCGTGATATAACGCCGATAGCTGCTTAGTGACTTGAAGCCGTGGGTTTTGCCCGTGCGCAGGTTTTAAATCAGATTCGCAGAGCGGTGTCCAGGAGGTTTTGTGTCCGAAGCGCGTACCGGAAAGAGATTTCCGCTGCACTTGCCCATTAAGATTCATAAAGAAGATAACGCCGACAACACCAGCGGCATGACTGGTAACCTAAGCGCTGCTGGCGTCTACATCAAGGCTGACGCGTCTTTAGAAGTCGGCTCGCCGGTGGAATTTGAAATTACCTTGCCGCCAGAGGTTACTGGAGGCAAGGACAATGTAGTGATTCAATGCCGCGGCCGCGTAGTTCGGACCGACGAGCCTAACACTCATCCCGACGCCGGCGAAAACCGCGGCGTTGCGTGTGTCATCGATTCGTACGAATTCGTTCGCAATAGTTAATCGCAATAGTATCGGGAGCGACCCATGTTGAAACTCATTCTCGCCGACAACCAGGCAATCTTCCGGGCGGGCATCGCCAAGGTGCTGGCTGTGGAAGACGAGATGCGCATTGTGGCCCAGGCACAGACGGCTGAACAGATGTTTATGGCGCTCGATAAATTTCGGGCCGCCGTACTCATCATTGCCGGAGGTTTCCACTCCGACTTCAATTCCATCTTATCGGCTGCCAACAAAAATAAAACTCGCGTCGTAGTTCTAGCCGACACTGGCGAGAGCGCGCAGCGCTATATGGCTGCTGGCGCGCACGGCGTGGTCTATCGCAACGTGACGAGCCCGGCGCTCGTTGATTGCGTCCGCAAAATTGCACGCGGCGAAAACTGGGTGCAGGATATGGCCGTGCCGAGCGAGTTGACCGAAAACGATATGGTCGGCCTGCGCGTCCGCGACCGTCTGACGGCGAAAGAACTGCGCATCGTCGCCCTGATCGTCCAGGGCTACAAAAACAAAGAAATCGCCACGCAATTGGGAACGACAGAGCAAGTGATCAAGAACTATCTGCGCAACGTCTATGACAAGATCGGCGTTTCAGATCGTCTTGAGTTGGCTCTGTTCACCATCCACCACCGCATTTTGAACGAAGCCGCCGCGGCGACGGCAGCTGCCGCCATCCCGCAGCCTTCGCAGAGTGCGGGTATCAGTAACTAAGCGATTCCGTATTATCAAATAAAGGCTGCGCTCAAGCGCGGCCTTTTTCTTTGCCCCGTTCAGCAAACTTTTTGAAGCATTGTTTAGGCTTTCCTATTCAATGGGCGACCGTTATCCTGTCCCGAATGAAAAACATTGCAAACTACCGTTGCTTTCTGCCGTTCACCTTCATCTTTTGTTCTGCTTTAGCCTTCGCCCAAAGCGATGCGGTTGACGAGTACGTCAAATCGGAAATGACGAAGCAACGCATTCCTGGCCTTGCGCTGCTGGTCTCACGGGCAGGCCAACCCATTGTCACTAAGGGCTACGGCATGGCGAACCTTGAACTGCAGGTGCCAGTCAAGCCCGAGACGATTTTTCAATCGGGCTCAATGGGCAAGCAGTTTACGGCTACGGCAGTCATGATGCTGGTGGAGGAAGGCAAGATCAGCCTCGAAGATCGGCTGACCAAATTTTTCCCTGATGGGCCCGCAGCCTGGAAGCAAGTCACGATCCGAGAACTGCTCAGCCACACGGCCGGCTTCACCGACTATCCAAAAAATTTCGATATGCGGAAGGATTACACGGAGCAAGATCTGCTCAAAATTGTCGAAGGTATTCCGCTCGCTTATCCACCCGGCACGAAGTGGAGCTACAGTAATCTCGGCTTTCTTACGCTGGGCTTGGTCATCCACCGGGTGAGTGGCGAATTCTATGGCGATTTTTTGCAGGAGCGAGTTTTCAAACCCTTGGGGATGACATCGACGCGCATTATCAGCGAAGCGGACATTATTCCAAATCGCGCGGCGGGGTATGTGCTGGTGAAAGGCGAAATCAAGAATCAGGAGTGGGTTTCGCCCAAGCTCAACACAACCGCAGATGGCAGCCTGTATTTCAATGTGATCGATCTCGCCAAGTGGGACGAAGCACTCTACACTGAAAGGCTGCTAAAGCGCGCGAGCCTCGAACAGATGTGGACCGTTGCCAAACTGAAGAATGGCCAACCAAACTCAGGGCATTATGGATTTGGCTGGTTTATCGGGGAGACCAAAGGCCATCATTTCGTAGAACATGAGGGCGCATGGCAGGGCTTTCAAACCCAAATCGCGCGCTTCGTGGACGACAAGCTCACCATCGTCGTCCTCACCAATCTGGGTGGATCGAAGCCAAAAATTATCTCCGACCATGTAGCTGAGATGTATCTATCAGGCGAAGCGAAATAGCACAGAACACTGCTCTGGATAAGAGACGCGGTTAGCCGGTTTAACGATCACGGTTCAGTGGCATGCACCAAGCGCCGAGCCGGGGGCTGGCTCCGTGTCTACGTAATCTTTTCGCCGATGCTTTTCGCCTGGGTAAAAAGGTACAGGTAATCTGGGCCGCCGGATTTCGAGTCGGTGCCAGACATATTAAAGCCGCCGAAGGGATGCGCTCCCACCATTGCGCCCGTGCATTTGCGGTTGAGGTAGAGATTGCCAACATGAAATTCGCGCACTGCCCTATCAAGTTTTTCTCTGGAATTGGAATAGACCGCTCCGGTTAGACCGAACTCCGTGTCGTTTGCAATCTCGAGTGCCTGATCGAAATTGCGAGACTTGATGACAGCCAGCACGGGGCCAAAAATTTCTTCCTGCTCAAGCGTCGATTTGGGTGGAATGTCGGCAAATATCGTCGGCTTGATGAAATAGCCTTCGCCCGCACCGGTATCGCGGGTGCCGCCGGTGAGCAAACGTCCATCTTTTTTTCCGATCTCGATGTAGCGAAGAATATCTTTCATCGAGCCTTCGTTGATCACGGCCGCCATTCCTGGGTTCATGGTGGGATCGCCAATCGTGATCTTCTCCACCCGCGCCTTCAGCTTCTGGAGGAACTGGTCGTAGATGCGCTCATCGACAATCGCGCGGGAACATGCCGAGCACTTCTGGCCCTGGAAGCCGAAAGCCGCCTGTGCAACGCCTTCGACCGCGGAATCGATATCGGCGTCTGCATCGACGATGATGGCGTCTTTGCCGCCCATCTCGAGCACGGTGCGCTTGATCCACATTTGGCCCGGTTGCTGATGCGCAGCGGTCTGATTGATGTGCAACCCAACTTCCCGCGATCCGGTGAACGCAATGTAGCGAACTTTGCCGTGAGCTACGAGCGCGTCTCCGAAGCTTGCGCCGCCACCGGGACAGAAATTCACTACCCCTTCGGGCATCCCGCATTCTTCAAGAAGCTCGACAAACTTTGCGGCGATTGTCGGTGAATCGCTCGACGGCTTCAATACGACAGTATTTCCGCAGACGATCGACGCCAAAGTCATGCCGGCCATAATGGCGCAGGCAAAATTCCACGGCGGAATGACCGCTCCTACACCGAGCGGGATGTAGGTCAAGGTGTCGCGTTCCCCAGGCAATTGGATCGAAGGTTCGGCCTTGGCAAAACGCAGCGCTTCGCGGGCGTAGTACTCGCAGAAATCAATTGTTTCTGAGATGTCGGCATCAGCCTCGCCCCAGTTTTTCGAAACTTCAAATACCAGCCAGGCCATGTACTCAAGCTTGCGCTGTCGCATGACGTCGGCGACGCGATAGAGAAGCGATGCCCGCTCCTCAACAGTGGTACGGCTCCAATGACTAAACGCCTGTAACGCTGCACTGACGGCTGGTTCGACGTGCTCTTTGCCCGCCTTTTGGTGAACGCCTACAACTTCTAACGGGTTCGCGGGATTGATGGAGCGAATTTTGACGGTGGTCCTGGAGCGCTTGCCGCCAATCACGAGGTCGTACTCGCGGCCAAGTTGGCTCCGCACTTTTTCGATGGCGGAGCGCATCTTGCGCACATTCTCTTCTTTCGTGAAATCGAAAAATGGCTCGCTCTTGAACGGTCCTTGATGAAGGCGGACTTGCATGCGCGGCGGGGCTTCCATGGTTGCCATAGGAGATTCCTTTCTGGAATGACGTATTAGTGAGGACTCGCGTAAAGGTATATTTTACACCGGGTCATTGATCGGAAGAACATGATGGGAAGAACATGATCGGAAGAACTGATCGGAGGAACGTGATCGAGCGGCGTCGCAGAACGCAGCGCCGACGGCGCACGAGACCGAAGGCTTATACCCTCACTGAATCTTTTCGCTCAACCGGCACGTAACTCACGGCTGCGGTGCGATCCAGTTTGTCCCAGGCGAACGGCAGTCCCTGGACGGCTCGCTTTAGCGTCCTGAACAGCACTAAGGAAAAGACCTGGCGATATGCAAAGCGCTGCAGCCACACTTGGCTGAGCAGCCATGCATCTTCGCGCGCCTCGGGTTGGCGACGCTCCAACGCGAATGCGATGGAAGATGCGATGAAATCGATGACGAGGAACGCGCCGAAAAAAATCAATAGGCGATGGAAACTTGCGGGATCGTTTGATTCGGGGTGGAAGTAGTTCTGCACAAAATACCAGATCACGCCGGTGGCAAACATCAGGTCGATAAAGGGGGAGACAAGAGGAAGTAAAATTTGAAAAACAAGAATGTTAGGAAGCGCAACAAATCCCAAAAAACCTTTGCGCGCAAAGACTGCGCGATGCTTATAGACGGCTTGCAGAATTCCAAAGGACCAGCGAAATCTTTGCCGCATGAGTGCGTTCGCGGTCGTCGGAGCCTCGGTAAAAGCCAAGGCCATGTCTTCATATTCGACGCGATATCCGTTGCGCAAAAGCGCCATGGTGAGGTCTGCGTCTTCCGCTACCGTGTCGACGTGATAGCCGCGGGCTTTAACGACCGCCGAAATTCGCCAGGCGCCAATCGCGCCAGGAACCACACTGACTGCGCCCATTGTATTGAGGGCGCGGCGCTCAAAGTTCTGGCTGGTGATGTATTCGAGCGCTTGCCAGCGCGTCCAAAGATTTACGCGATTTCCTACCTTGGCATTGCCGGCGACAGCGCCCACTTTGGAGTTCAGGAAGTGCGGCACCATGCGCAGAATCGCGTCGGGCGCGATGATGGTATCGGCGTCGATGCCCACAAATAGCTCGGCGTCGCCAACGTGTTGCAAGCCGAAGTTAAGAGCCTCAGCCTTGCCGCCATTCGGCTTCGTTAAAATTACTACTTTGCCCGCGGCCACTTCAGCAGCAAATGTACGCCGCGCAATCTCCAAAGTTCGGTCTTTGGAGCCGTCGTCGATCACTATGACGCGCAGGTTAGGGTAGTCCGAATCGAGTGCGCCCTGGACCGTTCGCTCAATGACCTTTTCCTCGTTGTACGCCGGTATAAGAATCGCGACACGAGGCCGATAGGCTTTCACTTCTTCCTGCGTTCCGAAAACATGTGAGCTCAAGCGGTCATAGATGGCGAGAATTCCGACCGAGATCAACCGCCCGGTCATTAAAATATCGCCGACGAAAAAGATCACCGTAATGGTCGTCATCAACGTGCTAGCCAGCCAAAACCCAATCCAATTCAGTCTTGCCGACCAATATTCGTTTGCGGGGAGCGGCGGCATCACATCGGCTTGCGTTTTGCCCATCAACTTGTAGACGGGAACGAAAGTGAATCCACGAGCGCGAGCGCCATCGATAATTAACGGCAACGCGAGCAATGTTCGGTAGCGGTTTCCGCCTCCATCGTGCAGCAAAATGATGTTGCCGCACTTCTGGTCGGTGGGCCGGCATGGCGGAAGATGCTCTAATACTCCGGCCGCAATTTGTTTTGGAGTGAGTGCCGGCTCATCGCTCCAGTCCTTGGGATCAATCTTGTTTCCAACCGTGATGTAACCCATGCTCTGCGTAAGTTCGAGCGGACGAACCTGGTCTTCGGTGTCCGGCTCCGCATCTACCGAATACGGCGGGCGGAAGAGCAGCGTGCGCATATTGAGCCCGCTGGCGAAGAGTCGTTCGGTGAGGTTCAATTCGACACGCATGTAGCCGGTGCCAATCGTGCTGATATCGGGATGAGTGAAGGTGTGGTTCCCAATCTCGTGGTTCTCTAGAAAAATTCGCTGGGTCAAGCCGGGAAACTTTTCAGCCTGAATTCCGATGATGAAAAATGTTGCCGGAACCTTCTCGCGCTTGAGCACGTCAAGAATGGGAGGCGTCCACTGCGGATCCGGACCATCGTCGAAGGTCAGCGCCAGCTCGGTTTTGCTGGATCCATAACGCGCTACGCGATACGGTTCCGGCAGACTCGTGAATGTCTCGTCGCCGATGAGCCCGGTTTGCTTGTCGATGGTCAGATCGCGCCAGCCGCTGGTTGGCCGTGCCTCGATGTGGAGTATCTCGCCCTCACCCTCCATGTCGACATCCTGGCCTGGAGGAACATCCTTCAAGCGATCGGAGGCATTCGCTTCTCCCGGCATATCCCAAACGCGCCAAAGCGCGCGATCCTCTGAGCCGAGACGCCACAGTGCAAACGTCTGAATGCCGAGCGACTGGGCAGCACGCATTTCGTTGAGCGCAGTCACTGCATCGAGAAACCAGACATCGTGGCGGACATTACTTTCGTCGAGATAGCTAAAGTGCGGGTTGAGAGCATCGCCGTCAAAATCGATGTCCTCTTCAGAATCGCGAGAACCCAGCCACGCCTCTTGCACGGAGACGCTCTTGTCATGAACTTCACTCGGCGGCTTACCCTTCTTAGGCTTTTCGGCCCAGTCATAGCCGTAATTGCCGATGGCGCAAATGAGTTTTGCCTTAGGAATTTCTTTGATTGCAGACTCTAGATTGTTATGAAACCACTCCTGCGAAGCCACGGCACCCGGCTTACCTCCGGGATAGTGTTCGTCGTAGTTCATGATCACGACGCCGTCAACGGCGGAAGCGATCGCCTTATAGTCGTAATCCTCATTGCGCACTTGCACGCTGACGTAGAGCTTCATTCCCTTGCTGTGCAGGTCCGATGAGAGCTCGCGGAGCAAGGCAACGTATCCCCGCTGCGCTTTCTTCGGGAACGACTCGAAATCGATCATCAACCCGTGATAGTGATCGCTCGCGAGAAAGAGACTGATCTCGTGGCGAAATCTGGCGCGAGCTTGCGGGTTATTAAGAAAGTCGCCGATGCCGGGGACAAAATCGGTGCCGTCAAAGTTTTGCACCACCGGAAAGACTTCCATGCCCGTGCCTTCATTCTTCAGGAAGGGCATAACTTTATCGTCAACGGGAAGGACTCTCTGCCCCTGCACGACCTCAAACATTAAGTTCGTCTGGGGATCGACGCCCTGCAAGCGGCCATCTGCACTCAAAACCTGCAACCAGGTTGGAAATAAAAGGTCTATCTGGCGAGCGTATTCGCGCAACGAAGAATAACTGGCGGTGTCCCAAGAAACGTAGAACGCTGCGCGAACGCCTTGCGCAGAATCGAGAGAAACCTGAGATGAGCCTTTTCTCTGGCGGCGGTGCCCCGCTCTGGCAACTGTAGCCAGTCGCCGTTTTTCACGGGCCTTAACTTTTTCGTTCTCGCGCAAAGCGTGATAGGGCTTCTTTTCGGCTAGCCATGAGAGGTCAGGCAGGGGCTCCCCGCGGAGAACGCTGTAGATAAAAAAAATCAGCAGAAACGAAAAGGCCAGGGCCGCGGCGTCGAAAACGCGCCGAATGTGCCGCCAGCGAGCCTGTTTTGGATCGTAAAAGACCTGTTTCGCCATTCTTTTTGTATGACTCCATCCTAAGGTGCAGGCGGCGGGGGGTCAAACTTTGTTTCGAGAGGTACCTGTTATTCGATCCGGCTGGGCGAGTTGGCACCCCACTTTTCGACGTCCGATGACGGTGCGAAGCGCGTTTGTTCCAATCATGGGAAAACCAGCCAAGTCACGATATATTCAAACGTGCTTCCGTTACTTCGTTTACATAGAACTTTCTTTCTCTCAGTCGCACTGGCGGGATTAGCGCTGCGCCTGCTCTTCGTCGTATTTTTTCCCGCGGTGACGGACGACTCGCACATTTACGCAAACCTGGCTACAAATTGGCTGCAGCATGGTATTTATGGGCATTCGGACACTAGCCAAGTTGCGCCAGTACAAAGGCAGATAACTCCCACCGACGCGCGCCTGCCGGGCTATCCAGCTTTTCTCGCCATCGTTTTCGCCAGCTTCGGACCCGGCAATATGAAGGCTGTGATGCTGGTTCAAACCTTGTTCGATCTGGTGAGTTGCCTGCTGGTGGCCGACCTCGCGCGCCGCCTGATTTCTGATAGCGCCGCGAGCACTGCCTTCGTGCTAACGGCGCTGTGCCCTTTTCTCGCCAACTATGTTTCGGCAGTGCTCACCGAAACCATGGAGATCTTTTTTACGGCCGTTGCGCTTGATTGTGCGGCCGCTGCGCTCGGTCACATGGCTGGTGAGTTTGGTTCCGACAAGAAAAACCTATCTCACCTGAAATTCTGGGCCGCAACCGGCGTTGCGATTGCCCTGTGTATCCTGCTGCGGCCGGATGGCGGTATCTTGCTGGCGGCAGTTTTACTCTTTCTGGGAGTTTTGGCGATCAAGGCGCGACGAAGCAAGAGTTTGGCCTCAAAAGATGGCGCTCCCCATGTCGCCACTAAGGGCAACATCACGCGAATTACTTCTGCGGCGATGGTGGTTGCGGTCCTAGCCTTGTCGCCACTCGTACCGTGGACGATCCGCAACTTTCGCACCCTGCACCACTTTCAACCACTCGCCCCGCGTTACGCCAACGACAGCGATGAACTCGTTCTGCGTGGCTTCAATCGCTGGGTCAAGACCTGGATGGTGGAATATGCATCCGTCGAAGAGATTTATTGGAACGTTCCCGGCGAAAAGATCGACATAGAGAAGCTTCCCGCACGATCGATAGATAACGACAACGATAACGATAACGAGAGGGACGCGACCAGTTCTCTGATAGACGACTACAACGAGTCGCAAGATGTTACTCCAGAACTGGACGCGCGCTTCGAGCAACTCGCCGAACTGCGAATTCGCGCCCATCGCGTGCGCTACTACTTGATGCTTCCTCTTCTGCGCGCGGCCGATATGTGGTTTCGTCCGCGCACCGAGATGCTGCCGCCCGATGTGCGCTGGTGGGAATTTAACGATGATCCTGTGCGATCAACAGTGGCGGTTGGGTTTGGCGTCCTGAACCTGCTTTATGTTGCAGCGGCACTCGTCGGAGTGGTCCGAAAACGGTCTATGGTTCGCTGGGCGGGGATGCTGATTTGCTTTCTTCTCTTGCGCTCTATCTTTCTCGGAACTCTCGAAAATCCGGAACCTCGCTATACGCTGGAGTGTTACCCGGCAATCATCGTGCTCGCGGCCGCAGCCTTTCCGTCGCGAGAGAAATTCCCGTTCGGAATGAAATCATCGTTTGAGCGCTAGCTGACAGGGAAAGGACAAGACCGTAACAATGTTCTGCCTCAGCTCCTTTAGCTCATCGCGCGGGGGGTTGCGCCTTCTCGGCACGCGCTCGCTCGGTTGATTCTTCGGACGCGCGGCCGAGTTGTTGATAGGCGTCAGCGAGAAACAGGTGCGCTTCCCGGGAATCAGGCTCTACGGCGGCCGCCTTCTGAAGATTCGCGAGAGCTTCATCCGGCTTACCAAGCAACGATAGCAAACGTCCGCGTAAAAGATTTGCGCGATAGTGATCAGGACTGAGTTTCAGACAACTATCGAGATGTTCCATCGCCTCAGGCACGCGATCGATGCGGGCATCGACCGATGCCAGGGAGAACTGGGCATCCGCCCAGCGCGGGCTCTTCGCAACAACTTTTTCGAATTGCGCTGCGGCATCCTTTGCGTCGCCAGTCTCGTACAGTGCCAGTCCGAGCTCGTATTGCGCGATAGTAGAATCGGACTTCAGTTCTACTGCCTTCCGCAGGATCGGCAATGCCTTCTCGTAATTTTTCAGTCGAGACCATGCGGTTCCCAACTGGACGTAAGCAATCGCCGAGTCGGTCTCGGTTTCAAGCAGACGCTGCAAACTTTGGATAGCAGCTTGATATTCGCCTTGCTCCACTTGAAGAATTCCATCGTGCATTAAGTTCGCGATCTCGATGCGGTCTTTGGGGTCTATGCCTCCGATTTTCCCCTCATGCCCCGGTCCCGTATCGCCTCCTACATATCCTAGGGCGCGCAGTTTTTCCGCCTGCATTGGATTAAGTTTGGCGGCGTCGGCAAACTCAGTCGCCGTTTGCTGCCGAAATTTTTCAACCTGGCCGATCAGGGTATCTGCAACCGCCGGGGATGACGCGGCCAAATTATTCATTGCCTTCGGATCGGACGTCTGATCGTAGACCTCGTCTTTCGGAGACTCAATCGCCAAGTACTTGCCGGTCCGAAGTGATCGCATTGAACTCCATTTGAAGGCGCGGTGCGGGTAATCGGTCTCCGAATAAATGGGACGATCGGCTTCCGGCTGATCGTCGGCGTTCTTCGGGTTCTTGCTCTTGCGAATCGCACTCAGCAAAGATCGGCCTTGAATTTCTTTCGGAATCTCGATTCCAGCCACCTCTAAAACAGTTGGGGTGACATCCACCAGCCCAACGCGCCCGTCACTTTTGCGCTGGACGGCCGATGACGTATCCAGCGCTTCTCGCGGCAGTTTAATCATTAGAGGAACGTGAATCGTCTCGTCATACAAAAATATTCCGTGGTTTCGCTCGCCGTGTTCGCCGAAAGCTTCGCCGTGATCCGCCATCATGGCGATCATCGATCCCTGATAAAGCCCGGCTGCCTTCAAAGCGGTGAAAAGCTTACCCAGCATGGCGTCTGCGTAGGCAATCTCGCCGTCGTAAGGATCGGCAAACTTCGATTTGTATGGCTCCGGAGGATCATACGGGTCATGAGGGTCGTAGAGATGCACCCATAAAAAGAAGGGAGGTGCGCCGATTGCAGGCCGTCTCTTGAGCCAGGTGAGTGCATGCGCAACCACATCGCCGGCGCGCCGCTCGATCGTGTCGAAGCGACTCTCTCGTGCAGTCTTGATGCGAAAGCCTGCATCGTAAACATCAAAGCCGCGATCGAATCCCGGCGCGGTCCCCGCAATCGGATCGAGAACTAGCGATCCCACAAAGGCCGCGGTTCGATAGCCGTTTTGTTGAAGGATGTCTGGGAGGTAGGGCAAGCCCGCCGCCAGTGGAACTCCGAAATCGTTTACGTGTGTATATTGCGGATACGTCCCCGTCAAGATCGTCGCATGCGACGCCGTTGTCAGCGGCACGTGAGAGTAGGCGCGAGTAAAAGCGGTGCCGCCGGCAGCGATGGCGTCAAGATTGGGGGTGACGCCGCGAGTTGAACCGAGGAACCCCATGCGATCTGCGCGCGTGGTGTCCACCGTAATGAGAATGACATTAGGACGGGTAGCGTGATGCGATGGGTCAGTGGAGCGTTCAGCTATTTTCTGGCATTGAGCCACGGATGCCGCCGCGCAGCTGATTGCTGATGCGGCCAAAAAAATTTCAAGAAAACGGCGAAACGGCATATTAAGCCGAGTGTAGCATCGTGCGGCGCGGACCAGTCGGGAGGCGGCTGCCGATGTCGCAGGAGCCGCTTACGGCGGCGAGACGCCCGGCGGACGTCCGCCACCTTCACTGACTCTCTTTTCAGAATGTGAACTTCAGCGACAAGTTCATGGCGCGCGGTCCGCCTTGGGCAATCACGGGATTGCCGGCGGCGACGTCGGATGTTTTGGAGATTTGACCAAAATTTCCTCCATTCGCAGAAGTGCAGGTGCCGCCTGCCGCCACTGCACTGCAGGTTGTTAAAGCGTTGTTCGGAAAGTAATAAAAATTACTCCGATTGAGCAAGTTGAAAACTTCCCAGCGCAATTGCACGTTCAACCGCTCTGTGATCTTGGTGCTCTTGGCGAGTGTCAGATCCCATTGCGAGAGGCCCGGGCCAATCAGCCGGTTTCGGCTAAGGTTACCCACTGTACCAGCGCACGGGACGTAAAAAGGCGAAGCAGGCATGCCGGAAGCCAGGGTTTGGCCTGGATTGCAAGGATCTGGTGCGGTTCCATCCGAATAATGCTCCACTACGTATGCGTCAGGATTACGCGTTTGGTACTGAATCGGAGTTCCATCCCAGGAAGGACGAATGCTACTTCCGATCAAGCCTTGACCCGAAGGGTCGCCGCCTGACAAAACCGGTGTAAATGGACGTCCGCTAATGGCGGTGTAGATGGTACTGAGTTGCCAGCCTTCACCTACAAATTTCCCAAGAGCATGAATTGCCGGCAATGCGTAAACACCGCTAACGTTGAAATTCAGTCTTACATCGTGATCGCACTGCCCGCGGTTATTCTTGATGTCGGCAACAGCGGGAGCAGTACTACCAACGGGGTTAATGTTGTTCAGTTGTGGATAGTTTCCCCCACCGCCGCCGCGGTTCACGGAATTGTCGTCATAGCACTTACTCCAGGTGAGGTTGTACTGAGTATCAAACCCATGCCATCCGCGCTGGTTGAATGAGGCCTGTAGACTGTCATATTGAGAACTACCCAAATTTGTGGCTTGGATAACGTGGCGGTATAAAGGATTCCCCAATGTGTCAGTGTAGACGGTAGCAAAAGGCCGAGCAGCATCACAACCCGATCCTGAGCAAGGGGTACCGACCGGGGAAGCGTTTAGATCGCGGTAGATCAACAGATTTTGTCCACGCTGACCGGAATATCCGACTGTGAGGACACTGTTATGCGCAACCTGCTGCTGGATGCTCAGATTGATGTTGTTGTAGCGTGGAGTCTTAAAGTTCGTGACAACCGAAAAGGCATTATTGGGAAGCTGATTTGAAGGACTGGGCCCATATAGCGGCCCATTAACCGCGCTGTCAAAGCAAATGTAGTCTCCCACCCCGGTAGTAGGGTCATAGCACGTGGATGCCGGATCGTTTGGAGCGTAGAAAAAAGTACTGTTATTGCTCGGGTCACTTGAAATTCCGTTCGCGACGCCGGAAAAATTGGTCACGTTGAAAAATCCCAAATTTGCCTGAGTGAACACGCCTGTACGCGCATGCGCGAAAGAATAAGGCGAGGCGAAAGCACCGAAGTTCGGGATGTCATAAGTCAGGGAGTAACCAGATCGGAGAGCCGTCTTACCATTACCAAAAATATCCCATGCAAACCCGGCGTGTGGCCCAAAATCGCCGTAGTCGATGTTATGGATGCCATCAATTCCCTTTCCAACTTGTACCAGCGGTGAGCTACGGCCCGGAATAAAGTTCGACTCCAGATTTTTCTTGTCGCGCATTGTGCCGTTGACGTCGTAACGTAAGCCGAAGCTCAATGTAAGATTTGGTTTGACCTTCCAGTCGTCCTGCCCGTAAAACCCGACGGAATTTTGAGTGATGTAACGGTGTGTATCACCAAAACTGCGATTGGCTAAGTCAGCCTTACCGAGGAGCAACTGCTCAACGTCGTCTTGCACGCAATTGCATGGTGCATATTTATAGGGCTTCCCTGGCGGAGAAAGCGAGACATAGGAACTGAAATAGCCGACCGTCAGGCCTGATCGAGCTTCGTTGCGAATACTATTTGTAACTGCCCGTTGAAAATTTCCCCCCATCTTGATTGTGTGATTGCCTTT
>JANYKL010000196.1 GCA_025361625.1 Acidobacteriaceae bacterium | reverse complement strand
GAGCAGGCCTTCGTCCTCGGTTCGGCTTGGGAGGCGATTCCCGAGCCAAAACGGCAGTTCGTGCTGCAGATCGTTCAACCAGGCGGCGCGGTAGACACATTCCGCATCGGCCCGCACACTCCGACGATGAAGAATGAGGATGTCGTTCTTTTGCATCGCCTGTGGCTGAACGTGACCCGCGAAGCTGGCCTCGAAAAAATTCACCATCATGACATTTTGACGGAAGCGCTGACTCGATTTGCCCGTGACTTCACGGCCCAGGATCATGAAGACATTGTGAAGGCCCTACAGCGGCAACGCGACGACTCTCCAACCCTAACGCGCCGCATTGCCGATCAGGTCCAGACGGTGCAACCACCGCAACCAAGCCATGAGGATAATGGCGAGAACAAGCATTCCGAGTAGCGCCGGCAATCAGAGCCGTTCGCTGTTAAAACCCTGACAATTACCTACTCTCTACAGTATCCCCAGCATTGTTCCCCACCCTTCTCTTTCGATAGCTTCGTTGTGAGAGAGATTATGCGGACTGATCAGGTTTTCGGGAGCATGAATTACGGCGCCGACTATGCCACAGCAAGTCGGAAGGCTCGGCACCAGATTGAAAAGCGGCCGACGCTCCTCTGGGTCGATGATTCGTCCACCCTTCTTGAACTTTACAAAGCGGTTTATGAACAACTGGGTTTCGATGTCTTGACGACCTCCTCCCCGGAGGAGGCTTTTCGCTATTCCGAACTGGCGGATGTGGTGATTTTGGATTACGACATGCCCGACATGAACGGGGCCGCTCTGGCTTCTTTATTGAAGGCCCGCAGCGCCTCGAAACCGATCATCTTGCATTCCTCCAGCAGTTTTATTCCTGCAGCATCATCCCAATGGGTCGATGCATTTTGCTCGAAGGGCAGTCCACAAGAGGAGTTGCTATCGACCATCAAGAGGGTCTCCGCGGATCAGGGGAGGCCCGATCCGGAGACAAGTTCAAGAGGGATTTGTCCCGCAATGCCGCCAGAGACACAGGTGGAGTTCCTGCAACTTCCTTACCCCGATTCTCCAACCGCCGCTAAAGATTAGGAAACGACAGCCTTGAGAAAGTTCGTTGCTAACGGCCTCTGCATTGGAATTTTGGGAGTTGCCAGCTGGGCCGAGAGTCCGTCACGATCCTCAGATATGGTGATTGGCGAAACGAAGCTTACGGGCTGCCTGATATCACAAGGTGGGAAGTTTCTGCTGCAGGGCCGAAAGGGCAAATCGACGCTGCTAAGCGGGTCGCATGATCTGGGAACCCAGGTCGGGCATACCGTCACCGCGCAAGGAGCTTTTGCGGAGTCCCAATCGAATGGTCGCCGCCCTGTCGGCCGCTCCACGTTTGTAGTTTCGAAACTTGACAACGTTTCGGACACCTGCGGTAGTGAGCGCAACAAAATCGCGCATCAGAATTTTGACAGTGCGGGGAAGCCCAGCCCCAACCACTTCAAATAGCCGCATTGGAGTAGTTGCACTCGGAGATATGTTTTTCCTGTGGATCCTTACCTAGTCCTCCCGCCGGATGACCGTGCCACATCTATCGCACTGAATTAAGCGATTCACCTGATAGAGAATCGAGTATCTGGCCTTTAAACTATTTAGGGTCAGGCATAGGAAGCAATACGGTATGGGATTTTTGCCGTTTCTCCCATTTCAGACTTGTTCGAAGCGGAACGGCGTCAGACAAGTCAAGTTCCCTATCCAATACCTGACTTGGTAACAACTCATAAAACCTAAGAGAAAAAGGCGAAGATAAACTTCTTCGCCTTTTTTGTTGCCAACCCAGTCCGGCGTCACTATTGCGGAGGACGGCGGTCAGGCTCAGGTTGCGTTCGCGGAGCGCTTCTCTGTTCGCGCGGAGCTCCGCCCTGCTGCATTTGCTGTTGCTGCTGCTGATGCCTTGATTGCATCTCCTGCGTTTGCTGCTGATGGCGTTGCTCAATTTGTTGCTTTGCTTGTTCGTTATTCTGCCTGGCAACTCTTTGATCTTCTTTTTGTTGCTGTTGAGCGATCTTCTGTCGCTCTTTCTGCTGCTCCTTGTACAACTTTTCCTGTTCCTTCTGATAATGCTTGTCGGCCTTGCCGCTGGACGATGGTCTCTCGTAAGGAGGCATCTCGCGCACATGGTTGTAAGAACCAGTGCCGCCGCTACCCCCTGCAGGGCGCGTGCTATTGTCTGGCCTCATGGAGTTGTCGGGCCGCGCACCGGCTGTATTCTCGCGCGACTGAGCTCCTCCTCTGTTTGCGGGTGGATTGTAACTACCACCAGCAGAGCGGGCCGGCACCGCACCTCGGTCTTTGTAAGCTCCTGGCCTTGAAGTTGCCGCAACTTCGGGCTTGCCCCGATTTACAGAAGCTCTCTGCTGTGGGTTTGAGCGTGCTTCCTGCCTGTGCTGCATTTGCGCCGAGACTGGAGGTACGTGCCGTTCGCGGGCAGCCGCCTCTTGTTGCGGGGTTGGGCGCGTATTCAGGCCACCGTGTCCCCCGTTGTAGCTGACGCGACTTTCCGCTCGCTCTTCTACCCGGTTCTCGTAGACGTTGTGTATCACGGTGACGTTTATATTGCTGACCGCCCGATTGTAAAAGAATCGACCGTTTTCCCATCGGCCGCCTTCAAAGCCAGTTCCGAAGTAACCGAAGCCGTAATTGACTCCACCATAGAAGCCGACAAGAGGGCCCCAGTATCCATCATAGAAAACAAACCGATCACCGCCCCAGCCCCAGTAGGCGGGAGTCCAAAGATATCCAACTTCGGGCGGCTGCACCCACGTGCCCGGCACCCAGTAATAATCTTCGATATCGGAATCGAACGCCCAATACCCAGGCGTCCAAATGTAGCCATCGTCAGGGCAAAGCGGTTGCTCATAAACCGGCAGCGGCGGCGGCGCAACGGTAATAAACAATCCAACTTGGCCGTAGGCAGCTGTCCACATGGCAAAAATGGCGACACCAAAAAGCAGCGTTCGGAGCATTCGGAAAGTCATCGCGCACCTGACGTTTTTCGCCCTCGTTTGCCGGATATGCTGTTTGTGCACCGGCTTCGTGGCCAAGACGTCAAAAGTCGTTGTACTGGCTACAACCCATATTGAAGAAGAACGACGCGCCTTGGAGACCTCGAACATCGTCGTCCAGTGTTGCGATTAGCGCTTCACTTCGATCTGGTTCAACACTTGCTGCACGTTAGGCACGCCAGCGGCTATAGTTTGCGCCTCTTTACGTTGGTCCGCCGTCGCCACGCTGCCCTTCAAGGTCAATACACCGTTCTTTGCGCCAAAGTTGATGTGCTGTTTGTTGAGGCGATGGGCGATCAGCGCTGCTTTGTAATTCTTCTCGATCCCTCCGTCGATGTCGGAAGCCATGGTCTTGGCATCTGACTCAGATCCAACCGGCTGTACGCTGATCTCGTTGACAATAATCCGGTCGGCTGCCGCGCCTTTTGCTACTTTGGCTGCGGTTTGCTTGGCGTCGTCCGAATGGACTGTCCCGCCCAAGGTAATCGTATTCTTGTCGCGATCTTCATCGACACTGACGTCTGTCAGTTCTGCCTGCTTCAGAGCGCCCTTCACATTATCTTTATACGAAACCTTGTCCGCAGTCCGGTTCGTGCAGGCACCAAGTGTCAGCAGGATCGCGGCGCAGAAAACCAGCACGGTAGCCTTCATCGTTATTGTCCTCCTCAAGTTAAGTCGATTTGTGAATTTAATGCTCACGCAGCCGTCGGCGATCTATTCGATCAGTATCAAGCATTCGATTCAGTATCTCGCATTCGATCAGTATCTCGGTGCTCCCCTTACCCAGGTTAACTTGTAGCCGACCGAGCAGCATCGAGTGTGCTTGCCTGAGGGACGTCTTGCGGCTCAGATTCCGTCATGGTCATCGGTAAGCTTGACCGGCGAGCGGCATTCTGGGGATCTCTGGCCTGACCAAGTTCGTGAATGGCCTGCTTCAAGGTCGTCACGACGGCGTCCGCGCTTCCCACGCCGACCCTCTCCTCCGCTCTGGCGGCGCCGCCCTCGAAGCTCCACAACCCGAGCATCATTCTTAGTTGAGGATGCCGCTGGCGAACTCGCCTGCAAACAGCTCTGCCGTGCCCCGCGGCAAACGGCGGAAGCGCTGAAACAATCGCGACGTCACAAGTGTCCGTACTTAATTCAGTGAGCAAATTGGAGCGCGGAGGCAGGACGCGCGCGTCGCATTCCAGCCGGCGCAAGAGTTGCGCTAGCATGTGGCCAACCAACTCATCTGCCTCGTCACGGGCAGCGACACATACAACGCGAAGGCCTGAAAGACGAGAGTATTCAAAGTTCATCTTTGCCGCATCGTCCTGCGCCTCGATTTTTTTGGACTCGTCTTTCGCAATTTTAACTGGCGTCGACGGTTCTTCATCAACCGCAAACAGTTTTTCTGCGGTTATAGGCGCGTCTTGGTTTAGTTCTGTAATTATCGATTGATCGGGACTTGATCCATCAGTTTTCTTTATCTGCTCTTTCCGGGCTGTTTCGAAGTAACGTTCCCCGATTTCATCGATCAGTTCCCGTGTCGTTTGACTTACGAAATCCGCGGTTGCCGAGTCGAGAATGTTCAAGTGACGGTCTTGCTCGGCCATGGCAAGTGCCGGAATCATGACCCTGTCGTAAAGGTCCCCTGGAGGCTTTTCCTTCAAATAGGTTTCAGCAATAAGGGTCGCCTCGTCCTGGTCAAGAGCGAGGAGACGCTGATAGAAACGAGCTTCAGGCGCGAGCACTGGTTCATCTCCAAGAATGACCTCGAGGAAGTTGAGCTGCGGGATATAACGCCCCATCAAAATCAGGCAAACCGTCAAAGGAGTGGAAAGAATCAACCCCATGGGCCCCCACAACACCGCCCAGAATACCGCTGCGACCAATATGGCAAGAGACGAGATTCCCGTATGAGCGCCATATAGAAGAGGCTCAACCACGTTTGAGATGATCAGTTCGAGTATTAAAAATAGACCAAAGACGAGGAATGCCTCGTGCCATCCGGGAAAGACCGCCATAGCCAAAAGCGTCGGCAGCCCGGCGGCAACCGCGGTGCCGATGTAGGGGATGAAGCGCAGCAACGCGGCTAGCGCTCCCCACAAAAAGGAATGTGGGACACCGATGAAAAACAATCCTCCGCCAAATACGACCCCATACATCCCATTGACCAGGAACTGAAGGAACAAATACTTGCTGAGGCGCGTCGAGGCGTCGTCCAGAGCCTGAGTGACGACAGTCAACTGACCGTGACCGATCAGGCGAATGACGCGATTTCGCAAGTCCTCGCGTTTCACCAGCATGAAGATCGTGAACACAATAACGATAGTGGTTGTTTCCAGAATGCCGGTAAGTGGTCCGAGAACCGTCCGCAGATACTCGGGCGCGTTCTGAGGAGGCTGAGCAACCTGCACAGGAACCGGGGCAACACCGGTTTTCTTCGAGGTTTTTTTATCGTTCGCAGTCTCGGACGCCGTGGTTAATTCTTTGCCCAGGTCGCTGACCGTTTTGCTCGCACTGGAGAGCTGGCTGCCACGGGTGGCCCGTAGCGATTGCATTTTGTCATGAATATTTGACTGATAGCTGGGAAGCTGATTAACAACATTCATCAGCTGACCGGTCAGTAACCAGCCGCCGAGGCCGACTGAAGCGAGGGCAAGCACGGTGACAATAAATACCGAAGGGATTCGCCCCAACCGCCAACGCTCGAGCCATGCAACCGCGGGAGAGAACAGAAAGGATAAAACCACCGCGAAGGCCAAGGGAATGAGAACCTGGCGGCCGAAATAGAGACCTACTATAACCACGACAACCGAAACGAGAGTTAATAATCTTGAGGTGGGGGTAACGCTGGTGGGGCGAATCAGGTTAGGACGTGCAACGATATCGACCTGCTGACGTGCCCCTGCAGTGGCTATGACTTCACTCGCCTTGGTTCGGATATTTTCCACAACATTGTGAGAGCTTTCGCGGCGTCGGTCAAGGCGCGTTTTTGGAGTTCAGCCGCGCTGATATGAATGGGAATTTGACGCGGGCTGATCGCTTTGCTCTCGCACAATACTGCCAGAGAGCGATCAAAGAGTCCTTGAAGGTCGGCGGCGGAGTCGGGGTCCGTAATGGTATTTGCTTTGTTCATCATCTAGTCTGCCTCGTTGGTACTTATGTATCCTGGCAGCAGAGTCGAGTGGTCGCAATACAGTCATATCCTGAAGCGTCGGTATGAGAATGTTTTAGCAAAGGCAAGGAACTTTATGCAGAAACTGGAAATCAAAAAAACGGGTGACGTTGAAGGTCACCCGTTCAATTCACGATGAGTATTATTTTTAGGCGGCAGAACGTCGTTTATTTCCAGCGCCGTTGCCTGTTTTCTTTGCGGACTGCCCGGATTCTTGCGGAATCTCGATGTTCAACTCTTCCGCTATACCATTCAGAAGCTCATCCGCTTCCTTTTCTTCATCGAGTGTCTGCTCCAACAGTGAGGCTGCCTCCTCGTCCCCCAACCGGGTCGCGTATGCTTTCACACAGCCATACCCAGCCATTTCGTAGTGCTCGACTCGCTGTGCGGCGGCAATTAAGGCAGCGTCTTTCAAACTGTCTTCCATGTCTTCTTCAATCACTTCGCTGCCTTCTTTTACTAGACCCTCCATTGCTTTACACTTTTTTGCAGTGAGCTTCTCGCCCATCTCTTCAAAAATGGTTTCAATGCGCTCGGCGTGCCCTCTGGTCTGCTCAAGGTGATCCTCGAAGGCGGTTCGTAATTCCTCGGAACTGGCGGCCTTCGCCATCTTCGGAAGCGCCTTGATTAATTGCTGTTCCGCACTATATAGGTCTTCTAATTGTTCTTTGTAAAGGTCACGTAAATTATCGATCGTCATTATTAGCCTCCATGGGATTAGATGTTCGCTTGGCCCTCAAAATCCACCCGGTCGACCGGACGAAACTTGAATTGATTCGAGATTGACTTGGACACCGCAGCATCGCTTAGGCGAGGAGCGGGGACCAGACTATCCAGTCCCCGCTCGTTAGGTGGGTACTCTTGAGGAAGTCAATTGCATGAAAGGAAGAATAGGCCCGCATTTCCCAGGTTCAAATCCCCCCGGAATAGTACTTCTACCGTGGATTTCCTGTAGCTAGCAGACCTTTCCCCACATCGTGCATGGCATTTCTGTGCTTCGGATTCGTTGCGAAACCGCTCCCATCTCCCCAAAAAGGTTGTTCACAAATAAAAGTATTGATACAGGAATATACGGTTACCCCTAGGGGCGTCACTGGATAGACCGTTCTCGACCTGCCCTCTAATCTCGGCCCTGTAAACAAGCGGTCGTAACCGCACGGGCCTCGGAAAGATTAGTTGGCTGACGGCTCGAATCATTACTCACAAGGAGATTCCCGTGGTCGACCCTAAAAACAGCAGTCGTGCTCTTGATGCTGACCTAGTCAAACGAGCTCAGCAAGGCGATTCGGATGCGTTCGCCACCCTCTTTCACAACCACAAAGTGCGCATTTATTCCTTGTGCCTACGTATGACCAACAATGCTGCCGAAGCAGAAGATCTGGCGCAGGACGCTTTTCTTCAAGTGTTCCGCAAGCTATCGAGTTTCCGAGGAGACTCGGCGCTCTCAACCTGGCTTTACCGAATTGCGGTAAACACAGTCCTCATGCACTTCCGTCGTAAGACGCCATGCCGGATTTCACTCGACGAGCCCGTCCGAGGTCAGGACGAATCCAAGACCACGCGCCGGGAATACGGCACCCGTGACGGTCGACTGGATAGCGCCGTCACTCGCGTGGCGCTGACTCGTGCCATCAGCGAATTGCCGGAAGGATATCGGGCCATCTTCTTGCTCCACGAGGTAGAGGGGTATCAGCACAGGGAGATCGCCGCCCTGCTTGGCTGCTCAGTGGGAAATTCAAAGTCGCAATTGCATAAGGCGAAATTGCGGATTCGTGATTTCTTGACCCAGACCACAAAGAATCAGGTCGAAGCCCCTCGTGTTGCGATGGCTAGCGAACGCGCTGATGGCGATGGTGAGTGGCAACTTGTTCCCGCAAACCGACTAAATATTGGATCTGCAAACGGGCTTCTCTCTAACGCAGCTTAAAGGGTCACCCGGAGGCGGCGAGACTAAGGCCCCGAACCTGGAACTTTAGGGTGATGAGGGGATAGTTCAGAAGTCTCCGGGTAACCTAAAATTAGGTCCGGTACACGACAAATCTTACGAAGCTGCCCCCGAATGGGCACGGAAGAGGTTCAAATGAAAGCTATGACTCCCCTTACATCAAGGCTGATACTGCCACTGCTTGCGATTGCCCTGCTTAGCCCGAGTGCCGTGTTCGCAGGTGACAAAGACAGCTCTGACATCGATAAGCGAATCGACAACGCGGGCAAAGTTCTCGGGGAAATCATGGGAACACCCGACAAAGCAATTCCAGATAAGATCATGAGCAACGCAAAATGCATCGCGGTCGTACCTTCCATGGTGAAGATCGCAGTTGGATTTGGCGGAAACCACGGTAAGGGCGTCGCCACGTGCCGCACCGGACGCGGCTGGAGCGCTCCTGCACCAATCACGATCACAGGCGGAAGCTGGGGCTTGCAGTTGGGCGGCCAGGCGGTCGATCTGGTACTGGTTGTTATGAACGACCAAGGAATGCAGCACCTGCTTTCCAGCCACGTTAAGCTGGGAGCGGACGCTTCTGCTGCTGCGGGCCCGGTCGGACGCGACGCTGCTGCAGACACGGACGTAAAGATGCGCGCGGAAGTCCTCACCTACTCCCGCGCTCGCGGATTGTTCGCCGGTATCGATCTTTCTGGCAGCGCGATTTCGCAGGACAAAGACGAGACCCGACTCTTGTTCGGAAAGATGGTTCCCTTCCAAGAAATCCTAACGGGACGCGTTGAACCGCCGGCCTCCAGCGAGCCTTTTTTGTCGGTGGTTAAGAAGTATTCCATGCAGTCTCGAGACCAAGCCTCACGGTAGCCGAGGAAGCCTTCCCGTCTTGGCCAGACTTAATCAGTCTGGTCAAGACGGGTCACGGCAGTTTAGTGCAGCGCTGCCACCTTCGCGCGCACTTTTTGCAGAACCGCCGGAGGCAACGTGGGGTAGCCTTGCGCTTGTGCGATCTCTTGCCCGGCAGCGTAGACCCAACTCAAATACTCTTTGACCGCAAAGCTTCGCTGCGAGTCTGGGGGGTGCACTGGCACGTAAAACCAGCTGACACTCACGATTGAATAACTTTCTTTGCCGGGCGCGTTTGTCAGGGAAACGCGAAAGTCTTCCGCCATTTTAGGTTCCATCGCCAAAGCCGCTTCACCGATGCTCTTCACCGACGGCTTCACAAACTCTCCCGCGGCGTTGCGAATTCGGGCGATTGATAGCGTGGATGACTGCCCGCACCGTAATTCAGCGTATCCGATGGTACCCGACGTCTTGGCGGCGGTGGCCAGTAAATCCTGACATCGGTTAAAAGCTTCGCCCACAGGCCACTTCGGCGAAAGACTCTTTCCCACCTTCGCTCGGAATTCTGAGCTGACATTAGAAAGGAAATCGGAAAAAATGTAATTCGAACCTTTTCCTTCCGTGCGGTGCAGCACCTTGATCGGCAAATTAGGAAGCTTGCCGTCAGGATTCAGCCTGGCGATCTCCGGGTCGTTCCAGGAGGTTATTTTTCCAAGATAAATATTTGCAAGCACTGGCCCCGAAAGGCGAAGGTTTGTCGCGCTTTCTGGCAGATTATAGAAGACCGCGATGCCAACCAGCACCGTGGGCAATTCCACCGCAGCGTTCAACGCCTTTTTCAACTGCATATCTGGAATCGGCGCATCACCGCCGCCAAGATCTCCGCCGGTTCCTGAAAGGACTCGTTTGGCGCTTTCGCTGGTACCGACCGCGAGATAGCGAATCTGAGTTTCAGGATGCACCTTGTTGTACTCGTCTCCCCACAAGACGTACAACGACTCTGGGATGGTCGATCCGGTGGTCACGAGCATCATCCGCGTTTGCGCGAGGCCGTCCAGCGATAGGACCGTTAAAGAGATAACCAGCAGAATGGGGGTCAGGAAGGGAGCAAAGCTGCCGCGAGTTTTCAAGGAAGCTACCTCCTTTATGACGAGATACGAAGAGAGCTAAATTAAAATTTGCGATTTTCGACTCTATTGTTGCACAGAACTCTAACGTCCCGGGGTTACTCTTCTGTCGAATCATCGTCTTTGCTCTATGTGTTTGCTCATGTGTTGCTCTACCAGCGGATTTCTGAAACGTGCGTTCCGCATTTCACGTCCGACCTGTTTTTCCGGCATCGCGGCTGGCGATTCGATCAGACGGTTGAGCGTTCCTGGCCATAAGAGCAGGCGCCCCTGAAGCCGTCGAACCGACTGAAACTCCGGGCTGCCCTGCTGTCTTCTGCTGCCGCCGCTCGTCCGTTCGTGACGATCCGGAAGCAACTGGACATGGCGGTCACCCAATCGGGACTCGATCCTTTCGGTTTCGGAACTACATGGGCGGCCTTCGATACAACATCGCATCGAGAAGGTTTAATCGTGACTGCCCGGGAGTATGACTACCTCAGCAACTCTACGGCCTACGCAAATTATTCGGATCGCTGGACTAGCAACATCCTGGGAGCGAATGCCTGGGGACAGTCGCTGATTGTCGGGGACGGCAGCAGCTTCCCCCATTGCATGCAGCACCAGGTAGCAAATCTGGCGGGGTCTTTGAACGGAGCGCGTCCAGTTCTCGCGGGAGCTGCTGTGGAGGGGCCCAACAAAACTTCTTCCAGAGGACTGGTGAGCGGCATGATCACCTGCCCAGCAAATGGGGTGGACACCTTTGCTCAGTTCACCGGAAGTAACGGAGCGTTTTATCAGGACAATGTGCAGTCGTGGTCCACGAACGAGCCGGCAATCGATCTTAGGGCGTCTTCGTTTCTCGCATTTCTGGGCTATGTCAGGAGCGCCAACGGGGGCGCCATAGATGAGGTCGGATGTTCGGCCCACGGCCACGCTCATCAGCAGGTAGTGGGCTACTTTGAAGTCCCGAACAAATCCACGCATACTAAGAACGCCATAACCGCAGTCCCGGACACCATGACGAGAAATCCGAAAATTCCTGCAGCCATGCCAATCCAGTACTTGATCGGTTCCTTGTCCCGGCGAGCGGTGAAGCCTTTGATTGTTGTAAGGACACCACTGCGAAAGGATTTGTAATAACCGTTTCCAAGGAGGACGGCCATCGTCGCACAAAAAAGGAATATGAAGAGATTACGCGCCACTTAATTCACGACTCTAGCGTTCACGCCGCTCTTTCCGCCCTCCGCTGTTCGTAGG
>JANYKL010000167.1 GCA_025361625.1 Acidobacteriaceae bacterium | reverse complement strand
GCGCAGCAAAGCGAGAATGGCAGAAATCAAAGTCCCGGCATGGCCGATACCGATCCACCAAACGAAATTGACGATGGCAAATCCCCAGCCCACGGGGATGTTAATACCCCAGATGCCGGTACCTTTAATAAACAGATAGCCGAGCGCCATCATCAGCATGTTCATGAACGAAAACATGATGAGGAAGCCAACGATCCAGCCGAGCGACACGGGCCGCTTCAGGACGATGTTGCTGATCTTCTCGGTGATGGTGGAGAAAGTATGGCCCGGCGCAATGACCGGCACTCGCCTATCCGCGGGTGGAATTTCTAAGTTCGTGGCCATGCGCTAACCGTTCTCCACGGAAGTTGTCAACTCTGCTTTCGTTTCTTGTAACTCAGGGTTCGGATTGCGAACCTCCGCGAGATATGTTGTCCGCGGACGCGTATTCAAATCGGCCAGCATCGAATAATTTCTGGGCTGCGCCTTCCACTTATTGACCTGGCTATTCGGATCGTTGAGATTGCCGAAGACGATCGCGTTCGCCGGACACGACTGCTGGCATGCGGTCTGCAAATCGCCCTCTTTGATGATCGTGTCTTCGCGTTCGGCGTCGATACGGCGCTCGCTGATGCGCTGCACGCAGTAGGTGCACTTCTCCATGACGCCGCGGCTGCGGATCGTGACGTCAGGATTGCGCATGAGCTTGAACTGTGGCGTCTCCCAATCCTGAAAGAGCAGAAAGTTAAAACGACGCACTTTGTAAGGACAGTTGTTCGAGCAGTAGCGCGTGCCGACGCAGCGGTTGTAGACCATGTCGTTCAGGCCTTCGCTGCTGTGAACGGTTGCTTGCACCGGACAAACCAGTTCGCACGGCGCATTCTCGCACTGCATGCAGGGTACGGGTTGAAAAAATCCCTTCGGATTATCGCGCGGCCCGCTGTAATAGGCGTCGACGCGGAGCCAGTGCATGTGACGGCCCTTTAGCGTCTGCTCTTTGCCGACCACGGCGACGTTGTTTTCGGATTGGCAGGCAACGATGCAGTTGTTGCATCCAACGCAGGCGTTCAGATCGATCGCCATGCCCCACGAATATGTCTCTTTCGAGTAATCAAACCCGGGGTACAGAGTGAGATGTTTTTTCGGTTCTTCTTCCTGCGCAAAGTTCGGCTCTTTTTTGTACTCTTCGAGGCTTCGCTCGAGCACCAATGGCCGCGAGTTGCCATCGTGCGTCTCCATGGTTTGGAAACCCTGCGTGCTGGCGAGTTGATAGATTTCTCCCGTGCCCCGTAGTTGAGCGCCATTCGCAAACCAGGGGGACTGACTCGTGCGCATTGGGTAGACATCGAAACCGGTGCCCGTGCCGATGCGTCCGGCGCGGGTACGACCGTAGCCGAGAAAAACGGTAATTGATTGATCCGGATGCCCGGCTTGAATCCAGATTGCGCCTTTCACTTTTTTGCCGTTAAATTCAAGTTCCGCAACGTCTTTGAAATTCAGCTTCAGGCGCTCGGCCATGGCGGGGCCGATCATGATGGGGTTATCCCACGTCAGTTTGGTCAGCGGCTTGGGAAGTTCCTGCAGCCATCCGTTATTGGCGAAGCGTCCGTCGTAGATAGCGGGATCGCGACGGAAATTGATTTCGAAATTTCCGTTCTGAGCAGACTGGGCGGACTGAGAGGCAGACGGGACAGCGACTTTTCGTCCGCCCCCGCCTTTTGACTGATAAGCAGTACCTTCAACCCAGCCGTCGTGCAGGGATTTGCGCCAGAAAGCGTCGAAGTCGCCGCCCGTGTGCTGCTTCTGCCAGTACTGCTGGACGATATCGCGCCCAGTTATCCCCGATTGGCCCGAAATGACGCTCATGACTTCGTGCGCGGTACGTCCGCCGTAGAGGGGTTCGATGAGCGGCTGAATGATTGAGACCGTGCCGTCGTAAGCGCGCGCATCGCTCCACGATTCGAGGTAGTGAGCCTCGGGAATATGCCACTGGCATAGTTCGGCGGTTTCGTTGCGATGGGAACCGAGGTAGAGCTTTAGAGCGACGGTATTCGATTTCAGCACCGAATCAAAGTTGAGATTCGCGGGCGCATCGTAGGCAGGATTGCCACCCAGAATCAGCAGCATGTCGACTTTGCCGCCCTGCATATCCTGCACCAGCGCAGTAAGCGACTCGATTCGGTTGACGGGGTTTGCGTCGACGGGGTCCGTATAGAAAACGGTCTTGCCGACGTTACCGAGCGATTCATTGAGAGAGTGCGCGAGGGCGTGAACCGCAGCAGACTGATGATCGCCGGCTATCACCACGCTCGAACCTTTGTGTTCCTGCAAGTCTTTTGCGATTGCGGCGATCGCCGCTTGCGCGGAACCCGAGTTTGCGCTGCCCTCAGTTGTCCCGTTACTAGCTAGCGAACGCGCAACACCCTCGATCTCCGCCGCGCGCATCGGGATTCGATGATCCGCCTTCATCCCCGTTGAGCTTGGGGTACTCTCGATCACATACAACCGGTTCATGTTCGCATCGGGATTGCGTCGGGCCGCGAAGTCGCGCGTGTAGCGCGTCGAGCCCGGGAACCCGGCGTAGAGGAAATCGGCGTCGAGCGAGACGATGACATCGGCTTTCGACAGATCGTAGCGCGTCTCCATCGGCTCGCCGAAGGCAAGCTTCGCGCCCTCCATAACATTGTCGCGATTGATGGGCTCGTAAACGTGCCACTTCGCCATCGGATTCGCTTGGATGTAGTCCTTAATCTGCCCGGCGAGCGTCGGCGAAGTCACCGCCTGAGTCAGGATTCGGACACCTCCGCCTGCCATCGCCTTAGCAGCGCCCATGGGGCCGTGAAGGGCTGACAGCAAAGCATTCCAGGAGCGGACGTCACCCAAGTAGGTAATATTCTGCGCGCGGTCGGGGTCGTAGAGGTCGAGAATGGATGCCTGAGCGTATACGTCCGTCCCGCCCATGCTGGCCGGATGCTCCGGATTGCCTTCGATTTTCGTTGGCCGGAACATGTGGCTCTCAACCAGAACCGGCGAGGCGTAGCCGCCGAGGCTGAATGCCGTTGCGTAAAATTTGGGACGCCCGGGAATTAGATTCTCGGGCTGTTTGACGTAGGGAACAATCTCCGTGTCCGGCATGCGTGTGCATCCGGTCAACCCGGCGAGGGCAAGCGAAGCTCCCATTGTCTTCAGAAATCCGCGGCGAGAAAAAGTGTCGAGCCACTCCGATGCGCCTTTCGGAAATTCACGGTGCATCATTTCCTGAAATTCTTCGCTGCCGGCTAGCTCTTCAAGGCTGCGCCAGTATTGTGGACCAGTCGTATCCTCGATCTGCTCCTTCACCGTCGCCAAGTCAAGCTGGTTGCGCTTGGTAGGGCAAACGTCGGGAAAGGCGTTGGCTTTGTCTTTCACCGGCTTCGCGTCTTGATCTTCGATGTTCATCATTTATTTCTAAATCGACAGCGACAAAATAGCGGCGACATTAGTACAGCCAACAGTTAACGATGACACGTGTTGCAACTCGTGATGTCCTGCACCGAGCGCACTTTGTATTGTTTCTTGAGCGCGTTGCCTAGCGACTCTTGATCGGAATAAGACTGACCATTGACGACAACCGGCTCGCCTTCCGAAGGCTGCTGGTAACGCATATTGAAAACCTGCTCTCGCGGACGCAGATACCTCTCGGAGTTTCGATGGCAGTCGAGACAGAATTCCATTTGCAATGACGCTGCCTGATACATCAGGGGCATTTGATCGACTGGCCCGTGGCAATTGTTGCAGCCTACTCCTTTATTGATGTGAATGCTGTGGTTGAAGTAGACATAGTTCGGAAGCTGGTTCACGCGCGTCCACTGCAGAGATTTTCCTGTGCGGTAGCTCTCGCGCACGGGCTCGAGATATGCGGCGTTCGTCCAGATCTGGGAGTGGCAATTGATGCAGGTCTTTGTCGGAGGAATTCCGGCAAAACTCGACTGCTCGACCGACGTGTGGCAATAGCGGCAATCGATTCCGAGGCCGGTGACGTGATGCTTGTGGCTGAACGGAACCGGCTGATCTTTGCGCTGCCCTGCCTTCGTGATGTAAGGCGTGCGCTCCAACTCGAGCAGCGCAAATAGTAGCCCGCCAACGGCAAGTACCACGAGGATAAGCGAGCCTCGCGCGACCGCATTGCTGCTGCGTGGAAAAATCTGCATTGAATGTGAAGTCTATGAAGTACCCGGAACTAGCCCCAAGCCAATTCCATCTGACTGCGTTCTTATGATTGCCGTCACACCGAAGCCTGACGAGTTATGTTGTCTGAAACAGGAGAGTATATCAGTTGGCTGGAGGAATGGAACAGGATGAGAATATTTTCTTCGCAACTTTTTTAGTCTGGTTTTTCAGTCTGGGAACGAAGTTTAATCTTTATCATCTTGTCGTCAATCTTCTTGATCTTCAATCTTCTTGATCTTCAATCTTCGCGGTCAGCGGCTCATTGCGATCCCACATAAACGATACCTTCTCTTCAGCGCGACCTCGACTTCGATTGGGATGACTGCTTTGCTCCGATATTAGCGGAGATGCATGACCAGCAATTTCGGTTCGGTCATTTCCTCGATAGCGTCGCGCAAACCTTCACGTCCCAAGCCTGAATCTTTCACTCCGCCGTAGGGCATGTGATCGATGCGGAAGGTAGGAACATCTCCGGCAACCAGTCCGCCAACTTCGAGTTCGTCGTAAGCCTGAAAGATAAGTTGGGCGTCGCGTGTGAAAAGTCCGGCCTGGAGACCGTACGCCGAGTTGTTGACTTCTTTCAAAGCAGCAGCGAAATCGGTGTAGGGCTCGACGGTAACCACGGGAGCGAAGATTTCCTGGCAGTTCACCTTCATGTTGGGCCTGGTACCGGTGAGCACGGTTGGTTCAAAAATCGAGCCCTTGCGCGTGCCTCCACAGAGAAGACGAGCGCCGCCGCGCACTGCCTCCTGCACCCATTCGACAGCCCTGATGGCATCGCTTTCTCGAATGAGCGGGCCAAGATCGCTCGACTCCTCCATGGGGTCGCCAACTTTCAGCTTGGAAACCGCGGCGAGGAGCAGCTCCGTAAATTTTCCGTAGACGGAATGCTCAACCAGGATGCGTTGCACTGAAATGCAGGATTGCCCAGCGTAAGAGAATCCGCCGGTCACGCAGCGATCGGCAGCGTAGGCGAGATCGGCGTCGCTATGAACGATGACTCCGGAATTTCCGCCAAGTTCGAGAACCACTTTTTTCTTGCCGGCATTATTCTTGATCGCCCAGCCGACAGCCGCGCTGCCCGTAAAGCTGATCAGCTTGATGCGCTCATCGCTGACGAGTAATCCCGAATCTTCGTTCGAAAGCAAAACGCAGTTAAATCCCCCGTCCGGCCATCCGGCCTGTTGAATGACTTCGGCGAGCAGTAGTGAACTGATTGGCGTTTGGGGGGCGGGCTTCAGAACCATCGAGCATCCTGCGGCAATCGCGGGCGCAACTTTATGCGCTACCAGATTGAGAGGAAAATTAAACGGGGTGATTCCGGCCACTGGACCGAGCGGGTATCGCCTCACTATTCCCCATCGCCCGACCGTCGATTGCTGCCAATCAAGCGGCAAATATTCCCCATATCCCCGAACCGTTTCTTCTGCTGCGACGTTAAAAGTGAAGACGGCGCGGTCAACTTCCATTCGAGAAGACTTGATCGGCTTTCCAGCTTCCAGGGCAATCGTGCGCGCAAACTCTTCCCTGCGTTCGTGAATTCCGATTGCGATCTGGCGAAGAACGCGCTGCCGCTCGAATGCGGGCAGGCGGCGTGTGGTTCCAAACGCTTTTACCGCGGCTGCGATCGCGAGATCGGCATGGGCCCGATGCCCTTGATAGACATGCCCGACGATCGAGCCGTCGTAAGGAGCCCGAACATCCATCAAGTCGCCTTCTTCCAGCCACTTTCCATCCATGAAAAAACCATGGGTAGCAACCGGAGCGACCGTCATCTCTGCCATTTCGCTTCTCCCAAGCTCGTAACTGCACCACTGCGGATTATAGAACTTTGAAAGGGTGCGGTCTGCATAAACTATGCATCGGCAACCACGGCGACTTTGATGTCATTTATTGTGCTGAAGTTTGTAGCGGTGATCGATTTGAATTTGATAGCCTGCGACCAGTGGGTTACTTTCGTTGGCCAGGCCTACGACGGTCGTTCGTTCCTTGAATTGCACGTCGGTCATTCCCTACCATCCGTGTGCGGTAGCGATTGTTTGCTTAGCTGAAGGTTGGTTAAAAAACTTGTTTACGAAAACCAGTCGAGAACCTTGTAGTATGCCCCCGCAAACGGGAGAAACCATGGCTTGCCGGTGTAGAGTCCTAGCGGCGCACCCGGAAAAGGAATTTCCGCAAAAGGATTATCGGTCTTCCCGTCGGCGATCCACTCCGCCATTTTCTGGCCTTGATAAGTAGCCATGGCCACGCCGTGCCCGGCATAACCGAGGGCAAAGTAAATGCCGTCCATCTCACCGGCATGAGGCATGATGTCGAAGCAAAAGTCGAGGGTGCCGCCCCAGACGTGTTCTATTTTTACGTTTTTTAATTGCGGGTACACTTCGATCATTCCGCGCCGCAAAATCTCGGCACTGCGACGGACCGTTGTTTTGGTCTCCGGAAAGAAGGCGGCACGGCCGCCAAAGAGCATGCGGTTGTCTGGAGTCACCCGGTAGTAATAAATAAAATTTTTGGAATCGTATATCTGGCGCTTGCGCGGACTCAGTTCGCGCGCCAGCGTATCAGGCAACACTTCGGTCGTAATAATGAATGAACCGATGGGAATAATCTTTCGGCGAAGAGCGGGAGTTGCCGCGCCCGTATATCCGCTGGTAGCAACCAAGACATGGCGCGCCCAGGTTGCGCCTCTTGACGTATTGAGCCTGAAACCAGGTGCGCCGTCCCGTTGCTCACGCTGAATATTCAGAACTCGCGTTCGTTCACTGATCTGCGCGCCTGCTCCTAGAGCCGCCGCCCCAAGTCCGCCGACGTATCGGGCGGGATTAAGTCCGGCCGAGATTTCGTCAACCATGCCACCGTAGTAAATGTCCGAACCAATTTCGCTTCTGAGTTGATCCCTCGGCACGACACGAAGTTGATGGCTAAACTCGCGCGCGATCACTTCAACCTGGCGGGCATAGTCATCAAAGTGCGCGGGTTTGCAGGCAACTTCCAAATGGCCGCAGCGCTCGAAGTCACAGATAATCTTTTCTTCCCGAATAATGCGCTCAACCACGTTTACTGTGTCGATGGAGGCGGCATACATGCGTCGCGTCAGCTCTATGCCATAAGTCGAGATCAACTTGTTGACGCCTAGCTTGAGGCCGGTCAGCACCATGCCACCGTTTCGCGAACTAGCTCCCCAACCAACCGTTTCGGTTTCGACGACAACCACTTTCGCGCCGCGCCTGGCGAGCGATAGCGCGGCAGAGAGTCCTGTAAAACCGGCTCCAATGACGGCGACATCCGCGCTTGGCGGCAGCGCCTGAGTTGGTGGACTCGGCATCTGCACTGTCGTTAGCCAGTAATTTTGTTCTTTCAACATTGTGCGAATCGAAGTCCTATTGCGAGGATTGTTTACTCGGCGCGAAAGACGGCCTCCAACCGCCAAGCAAACAAAGGTACACGAACTGCGAAATTACAGTACGGCCGTTTCGTATATTGTGCGGCCTTCTGTGAAGCGCGAGAAATTCAGCAATGTGGCGTCGATCAGATCGGTCTTACCGGTCAGAATCAGATCGCTGAGAATTTTGCCGGTTGCCGGGGAATGCATGACCCCGTGTCCACTGAAACCGTTCGCGAAAAAAAACCCTGGAACTTCAGCCGATTCGCCGAGAACGGGATGATGGTCTGGCGTCATCTCGTAAAGGCCAGCCCATGCTCGTTTTGGATTCACAGCCAAGTTTTCGAAGATTGGAACTCGTCCGGCCGCGCGTGTAAGTATTTTCTCGATGAACTCTGGGTCGAAATCCATTTTGTAGCCCGGAGTCTCTTCCGGATCATTCCAAGCCAGTAGAAATCCGCGGCTTTCCGGGCGGAAATGAAAGCCCGTCGACATATCGATGATCATCGGAGCACTATGCGGGAATTGATCGAAGGGCTCGGTTGGCACGAGCATGCGCCGCAACGGTTCAACCGGAAGCTCGATGCCGAGAAACCTGGCTATCGACGCTGCCCATGCCCCTGCACAATTTACCACCGTACGTGTCGATATCATTCCGCGGGTAGTGGCAAGTTCGAAGGTGCCGTTTTTGGCAGAGAGCCCAATAACCCTGGCCTTCTTCCATAGGGTCGCGCCATGCTCAGAGGCCCAGGTCATGAAGCCGATCATCGCGCTGTAAGGATCGACGAAGCCATCAGTCGAGCAGAAACTACCCCCGATCAGGTCATCCCCTCGAAGTTGCGGAAACTGGCTGCGAATTTCTGAGCCGTCAACAAGGCGTACATCTTTCAGGCCGGCAGCAATCTGCTTTTCATAATTCGTATGCAGATACGCCATATGCTTTTCGCTGGTAGCGCAGAAGAGATATCCCTGTGGGCGATAACCGCAGGGATTTCCGAGCCGCTCATCGAAGCTTGCGTAAAAGGGAATGGAGTAAAGCGACATCTGAATGTTGACGACGGTCGAAAATTGCGCCCTCACGCCGCCCATGCTCTTGCCTGTCGATCCCTTGCCCTGCGCTGATTCACGATCAACGACGAGAACGCTTTTGCAACCAGCAGCGGTCAAATGGTAGGCGATGCTGGAACCGACGATCCCGCCACCGATAATTACTACATCCGCCGTGTACATACTCGTATTCAGCACTCTGTTATTTCGATTTAGGATGCGGCCATCTCTGGCGTGGACGCCAGCAACTTACGCGTGTATTCATGCCGCGGGCTATTTGTAATCTGCTCGGTGTCGCCAATCTCGACAATTTTGCCTCGATACATGACCGCGATTCTGGTAGAGAGATAGCGGACGACCGGCATGGAATGCGAGATAAATAGATACGTTAGAGAAAAATCGCGCTGCAACTGTTGCAGAAGATTCACGACCTGAGCGCCGACGCTCACATCGAGAGCCGAGACCGGCTCGTCGGCCACGATGAATTTCGGCCTTAGAGCGAGAGCTCGGGCAATTCCTATGCGCTGGCGTTGTCCGCCAGAAAATTCATGCGGGTAGCGACGCATGGCTGATTCGTCCATGCCGACAGCAAGTAATAATTCTTTTACGCGCTGCCGTCGACTGGCGTTGTTCTGCCTCTTAACCTCTCCGATCGCCCCATGCAGAATGAGCGGTTCAGCGATGACATCTTCCACGCGATATCTCGGATCAAGGGAGCCGAAGGGATCCTGAAAGATGATCTGCATATCTCGGCGGCGATTACGTAATTCGGACCGGCTCGCCTTGAGCAGGTCGACACCGTCAAAGATGACCTGCCCTGATGTCGGCTCAATCAGACGAAGCACGAGGCGACCCAAAGTGCTCTTGCCCGAGCCGGATTCGCCGACGAGTCCTACTGTCTCGCCAGATTGAATGTCTAGAGAAACGTCATCGACGGCTCGAACATCGCCGGTGGTTCGTCCGCCGAAAAACGATTCGGTCGAATAAATTTTGACGAGATTGCGGACTTCGAGTAACGCCACAAGCCAGAGTAACAAGGATGATCGCAGGAAGAATAGGAAGAAAGAGTCCGGCGCAAGCGAGTTCGTATCAGCGTATATCTTCAGAAATGCTGGGGTTCAGCGACTCATTTGAGGTCGCGCGTGTTTCAGCCTGCAATCATAGGCACGGCTGCCAGGGCAGCAACCATCCCAAGAGTTCTCGACTGACTAAAGTGCTCGTTGAGAAAAAGGCGTGCAAGCAGAACCGTTATCGCGGGATACAACGAACTGAGCACAACGGCTGCGTCAAGGCGGCCGGTCTGCGATGCGAGGACAAAGGCGATACTCCCGCTAATATCCAACAAGCCCGCGACGACCGCGATCACGAGCACCGAACGAGGCACGGGCGCGATATATTTGCCAAAAAGAACGATCGTTCCGGTAATCGCAAACGATGCCACGCGCGAACAACTGGATACCCACAGCGCGTTGGCGTTCCCGGCGCGGCTCATGCACATGTAAAAACCGGCGAAACCAATTCCGCAAAGAATAGCAATGCCAATGCCTTCGGGCCGGCCCGAAGCGCCCTCAGTTCTCGATATCAGCCACACGCCAACTCCAGCAAAGATAAAACCTAAAAGTTTTAGTTTGCCGGGGAAGCCTTCATGAAACGCGGTGAATACCGTGGGAATCGAGGCGCTCAATACTGCGGCGACGGGAGCGATCAATCCCATATTCCCTTTCGACAGTGCCCGATAAAAAAACACGAGCGCGAGTCCGCCCAGGGCTCCGGCTAACATCGACCAGGTGACGCTTGCTGCAGAAGGAAACGGTGCGTGAATCATCCATGCGATCGCGCCAACAGCAAGCATGCCGCTCGCATGCACGATGGTCGTGAAGAGAAACGCGTTGGTGCGCTTCGTCCCGACTCCACCGAGAAAATCGCTT
>JANYKL010000106.1 GCA_025361625.1 Acidobacteriaceae bacterium | reverse complement strand
CTTGCAATGGCAACCCCGGATCCTGTTATTGCTCGCAACTCGGCGGCACCGATCTTTTCGGCGGAATCAATTTGAACGGCGGCGGATGGGTCATGAAATCTGACCCGGTCGATACTGTTCTCGAAGCTTGCATCTTTCCCGATCTATCGTCGATCGATTCGTGGGGCCTGACCTATAACCAGGCGGGGATTATTCGTGGAAAGAATCTGGCGAAGATTCTTCGGTATCCGGATCCCTATGCCGCAAGCAAGCGCTAGTCGGCGAGGAAGTGGTGCACGGTAGCTTGATCATCCGAGAGATCGATGGCAAACTGGGCGGCTTGCGATTGAGCCGCTCGGGCCGCCGCGCTCTGATGATTAAGATCGAACGCCTGCGCCAGAAATAAAAACCCGGATGCCGTGGGTTGCAGCTCAATCGCGCGCTCGTAGTTCTGAATCGCCTCGGGAATGTTGCCCGTCTTTTGCGCTACGAGGCCAAGCCCACGATATGCGCCAGCGTCCGTTGCCTTCCAGAAAATAGCGTTCTGGAAATCTAATTTCGCCATGTCGTATTGCTTCAGCCAGTAGCGCGAATAGCCGCTGTTCGTGCTCGCCATCGCGAGCAACTGTGGATCTTTGGTGCATTGCGGCATCTTGGCAAATCCCTCAATAGCCGCAGGATAGTTGCCGCGCATCTGCTCGTAGGTAGCGATGTTGAGCGTGGAAAGGGGATCGTCGGGCCGAAAAAATTCAGCGCGGCGTAGATGAGGAATCGCCTCATCGACCCTGCCCTTGGCGATAAGCGCGGTGGCGAGATTATCTTCCGCCATATAATTTGGCTCGGTCACGTCGATCGCGTGTTGCCAGAGCGTCTGGTTGTCTCGCCAATATTCAACTTGTTGGTGCAAGGCAAAGGCAAGCGCCAGAATAATTACTCCGGCGGCCAGCGCTCTAGCGGCGACCGGGGTAGAAAGTTTTGCCATCAGTTCAGCCGTACCCCAACAAACGATGACAAAGATTCCAATCAGCGGAATATAAGCGTAACGGTCGGCCATCCCGTGAACACCGATTTGAACCAGGCCAATCATGGGGACCATGGTTCCAAGGAACCAGAACCACCCCACAAAAAATGGACGCTGCCGGTAGAAGCGCACGGCAATGAGCGAGATGAGTATAAGGGCCGCCCCTGACAGCGCCGCCGCCGCGCGGCTTATGGTCAGCTCGGGATGAGGATAGATGGCGGCGAGTTGAACGGGCCAGAATGCTTTTTCCAAATATTTGACGTAGGAGAGCGCTGCGTTCGCAACGTGCGCCCAGCGAGGCAGAGTGTGTTGCGTGGCATCAGACTCGGCCTTCAAGGTAATGATGGCGCTCGCGAATGACATGGCGAACCAGGGCAACTTCTCCCAAACCAAGCGCGCTGCCGACGGAGCGGCCTTCGCTAAATCCGCTGCCGCAAACCCGGTTCCGGGGCTAGCAGGCTCCAGCAGAAACCGCTTCAGTGGCCAGTAATCAAGTAGCAGCAGGGCGAATGGAAAAGTAATCACCTGAGCCTTCGTCATCAGCGCCAGTGCATAGGCGAACGTGACGAGCAGATAATTTCCTACTCGAGGATGGCGGACATACCGTCCGTAAGCGGCCAGAGCCAGCAGGAAGAAGAGCATGCTGAGAACGTTCTTCCGTTCCGCGATCCAGGCTACGGATTCCACATTGATAGGATGAAGCGCTAAGAGCCCCGCGACCATTAAGCTGCGCCAGATAAATCCGGTAGCCCGCAACAATATAAGAAAAAGGAGCACGGCATTCGTGGCATGCAAGAGGATATTGACCGTGTGCGGCCCTTCCGGCTTCAGGCCGAAGAGCTGCGCATCGAGTGCGTGGGAGAGCCATGCGATCGGCTTCCAGTCAGAAAGCTCGGTTGTCGTAAACGCCCAAACCACCGTCTTCCAACTGAGACCTGCATGCACATGCGGGTTGTCGACAAAATACGCGGAGTCGTCAAAGTTGAGAAAGGGAGCGCGGGTGACCGGGTTATAAAGCGCCACAGTTGCCAACGCGAGCAGCAGGCAGAGGATGAGCCGGTGCTTCTGCGGAGTTTGAAAAAGACGTGAGTCAGCAACGGGCGTGGTCGGCGCATTAAACGCTTTCTCGCCCTGCTTCTCTTCCAACGACTCCACGGTATCCATTGAGCTCTGACTCTCCGCGGGGAGACGATAACATGGCGGGAGCCGCCATCAGACGTCAAAGAGGTGACCAGGTAATCGAGAGTAACCATTGCAGCAGCAAGGCTATATTTAGGGGCGGGTTGAAGAACTTTTCATCCCGAGCGAGGCTATTTGTTTGTCGCGGCGAGCAAACAGCCGTTCAGCTCACGCCGTTTGGATAGACGAGGATCTTGCTGGCTTCTCCGGTTTTCAGCCTGGCCATTGCTTTTGAAAAATCTTGCATGGGCATGCGGTCGGTGATTACGGGATGAAGATCGAGGCGTCCACTTTTCAGAAGGGCGGTCATTTGATACCAGGTCTGGTACATGCGGCGCCCGTTGATGCCTTGGACGGTAATGCCTTTGAAGATGATGTCTTCAGAAAAATTTAGCGGGATTGGTTTCGAGGTCAGGCCGAGCAGGGAGATGCGCCCTCCGCTGCGCACGACGTCGAAAGCAGTGCGGACGGCGTCGGGGTGGCCCGCCATTTCAAGGACAACGTCAACGCCCTGGCCTCCGGTTTTTTCCTGGATGATGGCGCGCACATCTTCTTTCGAAGGATCGAGGGCATAGTCGGCCTGCATCTTCGTTGCTAATTTGCGGCGGTGCTCGTTGATTTCGATGGCGAAGATGGTCGTTGCTCCGAGGGCGCGGGCTACGGCGATAGAAAATAACCCGATCGGGCCACATCCCGTGACGGCCACCGTTTTCGCGGCGATTTCTCCAGCGAGTACGGAGTGAACCGCATTGCCTAACGGGTCGAGGATGGAGGCGTACTCTTGCGGAATCGCCGGATCAAGCTTCCAGATATTTGACTCGGGAATGACGACGTATTCGGCGAAAGCTCCGTTGGCATCGACGCCGATGATTTTCACCTTCTGGCAGATGTGCGCTTCACCGGTACGGCATTGCACGCACTTGCCACAGGCAACGTGCATTTCGGCGGAGACGAAGTCACCTTCTTTAACACTGGTCACTTCGTCGCCAAACGCGGCTACTTCTCCGCAAAATTCGTGACCGGGGATCAGCGGGGGCTTGATGCGCCCCTGCGCCCAGCGGTCCCACTCATAGATGTGTAGATCGGTTCCGCAGATGGAGGCGACTTTAACTTTCACCAGGACTTCGTTGCGTCCGTACGTGGGAATGGGAACTTCGCGAATCTCCGCGCCCGGCGCGGCCTCTGGTTTGACTACGGCTTGCATCGTGCCGGACATGGGATTCCCTCATCGGCGCAGAATTTGGAAAGTGCAAACTCTTCATTTTACACGGCAGTAAAAGAGCTTATGTTCATGGCTTGGCGACCTTGAAATCTTCCGAACGACCGCGGGGGATGCTGAGCGTCTTCCAATTCGACGAGCGCAAATGTTTAGCGAGAAAAACAATTTGCCCGATATGCTGCGCGTAGTGTGCGAGGGCCCGGTTCAGCGCTTGCAACACGGTGTGCGGCTCCTGGCGGATCGTGACAGTGCGCATGACGTCTTCGGGCTGCAGTTCATCGATTGCGGCGAAGACGTGCGACCAGGCCTGATCCCACCAGCGCATGACCTCTTCGCGCGTGGTTGTGTCTGAGACTTCGAACTCCTGATCGCGAAAGCGATCCGGCTTCTCGCCGTCTGCGGTTAGAAAATCGGTAAAGCGCGAGCGGGCGTTGCCTGCGATGTGCTTGACGAGTGCGGCGATGGAGTTTGATTCCGGATCGAGCGCGATGAAGAATTCCTTTTCTTCCAGTTGAGCGAGAGCTTTCTCGCCCATGCGCTGGTGTCCGCGAAACTGGCGTTTGATTTCTTCGAGGTAGTAGGCGGAAATGTCAGTCATTGGCGTCGTGAATTGCCGAAAGTTAATTTATGAGATTTTAAATCTGTCGGGTTCACGGGCCCGCTCTGAAATTTCAAACGAAAATTAGCTTTTTCCGTGAAGAAAAACACACTCTACACCAGAACTCGATCGCACGCGACGCGAAAGCCGTAGTCGGCATATTTAAATTCGGGTGGGATACTGGAACGTGCCGCACAACGCGAAATCTTGATGTGATGGCGCCACGATCCTCCTCGGGAAGAGCGCCGCTGGCCCCTTTCAGGGCCGCGCGGATTGCGGTCGGGAGACATTGAATAGTAGTCGGCTCCAAACCAATCGCTGCACCATTCATGCACGTTATCGCACATGTTGTAGAGACCGAATCCGTTGGGCTCAGCGAGTCCGACGGGCTCGGGGCCAGTCTTCCAATTCTCCGAGCACCTTCTTGAATAGTTGGGAAGTGACTGCGGCTCGTCGTCTCCCCAAGGGTAGAGTTTCCCTTCCAAACCGCCTCGGGCGGCGCGTTCCCACTCGGCTTCAGTGGGCAAGCGATATTTCACTGAGCCGCGCTCATTCGTTTCTGAGGTGAGCCATTCGCAATAGCGGACAGCGTCTTGCCAAGACACTCCCACGACTGGTTGTTGGGGGTGGCTGAGATGCACGTCCGTCCAAAATGGCGGCGGCGTACGTGATCCTCCAGCGTGCGCTAGAAAACGCGCGTAATCTGCATTCGTAACTTGCAGCTTGGCGATGAAGAATTCGTCGATCCAGACTCGGTGCACAGGCTTCTCGTTGTCTTGTCCGCTTTCGCATCCCATGGCAAATGAGCCTTCGGGAACGCAGATCAGCTCCGGAGCAACACTGGAGGTTCCACCGTCGCGCCCATCGAATTCTTTGAAGGAGGATGCTGGCACGCTCATCTAAAATCGCCGCAATTTTCGGACTACATCTTCAATATTATTCTGCTGAAACAATCTGATGCCAGCTATGCCAGCGGCGCCGGCATCCAGGCAGGATTCGGCGTTTTGGAGGGTGATTCCTCCAAGGGCTAGAACCGGAATTTTTAGCTGGGTTGCGTTGCGAATGCCATCGAGACCTAAGCATTGAACTCCCGGAGCTTTGGTCTTTCCAAATATGGGTGCGAGCACCGCAAAGTCTGCGCCTTCAGAAGCCGCGCCAGCTACGTCGTCTGGCGAGTGGCAGGAGACGGCTGTAATCGGCGGGGCGTAACTGGCGTCCAGGTTCGTGCCACTCCGTCTCCAAATCACTTTTACTTCGCGGGCAGTTACATCTTTCGAACGCAGATGGACGCCGTCGGAACCCGCGGCAAGGGCTACATCCGTTCGCGAATTGATTAGGACTCGCGTCGAATCTGAAGTTTCGTGAACGATGCCGACGATTTCTTTGGCGAGCTGCTCGAGATCTTTCGTGCTGAGATCTTTTTCGCGAAGCTGGATGTAGTCGACTCCGGCGCGCGCCGCTTCCGCGACTTTGGCAAAGAGGTCGTTCCGTTTTGAACGTTCATCTCCGCTGAACTGGAGGCGGTCCGTGATGTAGTACAGCAGGCAACGCAGAGCCATGTTTTTGTCTGGCGCGCACCTCTCGTTCGCGAATGTTGATGTTCTTCGTCTTCGGTCGCGAGCTCGGGTCGTGAGCTGCGATGAAATCCTAAATAGCTCTTATACAGCAGATCCTAAGCAGGATGGAGCGGATGAAGGGCTCCCTTCACGGCAACGACTTTTACTACAACGAAGCGTTATTGCGAAGGGGTGAAGAGTTTCAGGTTTTCTGATTTCCAGCGCATGGCGTCGTAGATGCGATTGCGGCCGCTCGGATGATCGAAGAATATCCACTCTTCTATGGGACCGGGGCTCATCTTTCGATATTCGCCCAGGTGAATCGCGGCTTGAGCAAATCCGTCGGGCTGGCGGCTGGTGTTCAGACCGTACATATCCGCCTCGTGCTCTTCGGTGCGAGTGTAGGTATTCAAAATGGGAGTCAAGACGAAAAACAAAATCGAGATCAGCAGAACAACGAGTGGAAGCACGGCAGTGTCGCCTAGCCCGCGGATTCGCCACTTTTCTCCCCAGCGGTGCAACGCCCAATCCACGCTGCGAAATATATAGACGAATGCAAGCACGATGACGATCGATAAAAAAATGATGGATTTATAGATGTGATTGAGGACATAGTGACCCATCTCGTGTCCCATCACGGCCTGAATTTCTTCGGGAGATCCCCGTCGCAGCAAGTTGTCGTTGAGAGTAATGCGCATCGTGTTGGCGAACCCGCTGACGTTGGCGCTCATGCGCGTCGATTGCCGGGAGGCGTCAATCTCAAAAACATCCTTTGCCGGAATTCCGTTGGCGCGGGCCATGCTCAGAATTGGTTCGACGATTTTTGGATCGTTAAGGCGAGTCACTTTGTTGAAGAGTGGGGTGATGAAGACTGGAAAGATCAGCGCGGTGATGATAAAGAACGCAATCGTCACTGCAGATCCCCATATCCACCAGGTTTTTCGCAGCCGTCGAACAATGCCGACGAGGACCATGAACAATATGCCGCCGAGTACGAGATTGACGGCTGTTTCCTTCACTTGATCGCCCATCCAGGGCCCAAAGGTCTGGGTGGCGAGCCCGTACTGATGCTCGCGCAGGTATCCCTCGTAAACAGTTAGCGGGAACCCGAGAACGTAGGTTAGAACGACGTACTCGGTCCAATAAACGAAGGTGTGGACCGGCTTGAAGCGGGTGACGCGTTCCGCCAGATCGCGCATTCGCGCCGACCACCGGAGATTCAGCAGCAAGAGAGCGACGATCACGCCGTAAACAAAATCCCAAAGAATGAGCCAGTAACCGCCCTCGAAGTAAGCGTTGGAGCGTGCAGTCTTTTCGGCGGGAATTTGCGCCAGATACGCTTCTGTGGCCGCGTTCGCGTCGAATTGTTGCGAGGCCTTGGCTTCTGCGGGCACTTGAACGACGGAGGGCATCTCGTTGGGACGGGGCGGTTGCGCCGTCGCGCTCATTACCAGAAAACAAATGGCTGCGAGAAACAGGAGCGAGCGCCAGCAGCGAGAGGCCAGAGATAAATACTTCATGCAGTGAACTCCGAAAACACGATTGCGTGGAAGTGTATACGAATTTCACCCGACTAAAGTTCGGCTCCAACGAAATCGACGGAACGCTAGGGCCGGGTGCGCGCGATCTCAGGTGCAGCAGGTTCGGTCCCGGCTCGCTTGGGCGGCTGCTGGCCGAGATGGTATTTTGTCAGTCCTTCTTTCAGGAACTCGAAACTTTCCTCTGGCGAGTCGGAAAGCTTGAACAAATCCATGTCTGTCGCCGAGATAACTCCAGCGTCGACCAAAGCGTCGAAATTGATAATTTTCTTCCAGTACTTGCTGCCGTAGATGACTACAACGATTTTCTTCGCCAACTTTTCAGTCTGGGCCAGGGTCAGGATTTCAAAAAGTTCGTCCAGCGTTCCGAAGCCTCCTGGAAAAATGACGAGCGCTTTTGCGAGATACGCGAACCAGAACTTTCGCATGAAGAAATAATGGAACTCAAAATTGAGCGATGGAGTGATATATGGGTTCGGATTTTGCTCGAACGGCAGGTTAATGTTGAGGCCGATCGTCTTACCGCCAGCTTCGTGCGCGCCCAGGTTCGCTGCTTCCATGATGCCGGGGCCGCCTCCGGTGGTGACGACGAACCGATGCCGTTTGGCAGGGATTTTAGTCGACCAGTCGGTAAGCAGATGCGCCAGCTTACGTGCATCTTCATAATATCGAGCCATGTCGACATCTGCTTCGGCGCGTTTCATGGCTTTGGCATATTGTTCTGCCGCCTCGGCTGCGCCCTGCGGAGTGGCTTGCACTTCGGTCAGCCGGTTGCGGGCGCGCTCGCCACTATGGATTCGGGCTGAGCCAAAAAAAACGACAGTGTCCTGAATTTGTTCGCGTCGAAAGCGGGATAGCGGCTCGCTGTACTCCGCTAGCAGTCGCAAAAGTCTACCATCGGGACTGTTGAGAAATTGCTCGTTCTGATATGCCAGGGGAGCGGAAGTCAAAATGTGATCGGTCATAGGGGAGTCTTAAGAAGTTGCGGAAGAACTTCTGTTCATCTAATACCTTTTATTCTTCTTCACGATACTGGATCGCTTCCCAGAAGCCGATCCACACATTCAGGACGCCGAGACCGGTTGCAAGTCCACGAGCGAAACCGCTGGCGACGAATGCTCGGAATGTCGGAAAGTTAGATAACAGCGGATTGTCTGACCATTCCGGACGCCAAGGAATGATCATCATCATCACCCCAAGCGTGGCGCACAGAAAGACGAAAAACAGAACGCCGATTCTGCGAAGCCACACGCGGCCTATGGAAGGGGCGGTTCGTACAGGCATCGCTGAGGCAACAGCCGACTTGCGAGTGCCGGTCATTTCCTCTACGTCGGGAGATAGGTCGGGAGACACGTCGGCAGATAGGTCGGCGGAGTGACTGGCAAAAGGCAGCTTAGGGTCGGATTTCATTGGGCGCTATCGTGGGAAGCGTTGGACCAGGCCGCATCCACCACGCGCGGTTCGCACCCACCACCTGCATTTTACGACTTTAAGGCCTGAATGCGCTGAGCGACGTCGCGATAATCTATGTTAGCGCCGTACACATCGGTAAAGTGACGCAAAGCTGCGGGCTTGTCCTCCGCGCTTTCGCATGCGGATCCGAGTTCATAATTAATGGCAAGCTTTGCTTCCGAGTCGAGGCCGGGAATTCCAAGCGCCTTTTCATACCAGCGAATGGCAGCCTGGGGCACTCCTTTATCAAGGAAGCATTGGGCCAGCCAAGTGTAGGTTTGCACTGGCTGATTGAAGGCGGCGCCCCGTTCCATGGAGGTGCAGACCTTTTGCAATTCGGCGATGGCTTCGTCAAGCAATCCCATTTCACGGAACGCGACGCCGAGATTGTAATGCGTCTCTGGATCGTCGTCGCCAACCGCTACGTCTTCTTCCAATTCTTGTTTGAGTTCGCCAAACATCTCCGAAAGATCGACGCCCACGATCGGATTGGCTGCTTTTGGCGCGGCTACGGCAATCGCCGGAGCGCCAGGCTGAGTCGGGGTAGGAATTCTTGCGGGAATCGGTTCTGCCTTCGGAGGCGTCCGGGCAGAAACGGCCGCAGCCGATGCTGCGACTGCAGTGGTTTCGAGCGGAGCGGCTTGCGGAAACGAATTCCCAAGCGACGCTTCGATATCGGCAACGAGTGAATCAAGGACACCGGCAGGCGCGACCGCAAGTTCCTCGTCCGCTGGGGGCGCCATCGCAGGAAATTCCGTAGCGTGCGCGGCGACTCCGAGGTCAGCCTCGGCAAATGCCGGGTCTGGCGTAACTTCCATGGTCAACGCGTCGTGGGTCAACGCATCGTCGCTCAACGCATCGTCGGTCAAGGTATGGTCTGTCAAGGTATGGTCGGCAGCATGGTCGCCGGAGATCGAGTCGGGGATAGCCACCAACTCAGCATGAGCAGAAGCATCGACTTCGCATTCAAACTCGGCGGTTACGTCTGATTCATCGCCATTGTTCTCCGCAACATCGACATCGACTTCAACTTCGGCAGCAGGTTGAGCGGCGGATGACAAGGCGGCACGCAGTGGATTAAGGATGCTAGCGTCTTTGGTCAAGGTTTCGAGCTTCTCGATGCCAGACCGAGCTTGCTCGGTCATGAAGTGCTCAAGATAGAAACGAATCTCCTCGACTGTCTCCGCTATTTCGGGGTTAGAAGCTGCAAGGTCTCGGTTGCCGCTTGCGGCCGATAAGTCCGTCGCCGAAAGGACGGGCTCTTTGGAAATTGAGCTCTCCCAGTTTCCGGAAGGCTCAGTCGTTGTGCCGTCGATAAATTCGCCGGAGAGGTCGTGCGCTTCAGCAGGAGCTTCGACGGGCAACTCTTCAATCGTGAACTCTTCGACCATCGGCGCTGCCGAAGCGACTGGCCAGGGAGCGGCGCTGCCAGCAGCAGCCGCGCGCGACGCCAAAGGAATTTCTATCGAGGAAGCAGCTTTTGCGACGCGGGTCTTCGAGGCTGCCAACTCAGAAGTCTGCTCGTAGCGCGATGCTAGCTCCCCATAGCGGACTGCTTCATCGGGGAACCCGGCCTCGCTATAAACACTCTCGAGGGTGCGGCAGCATACCGCGGCTTCGGTGAATCGCTTAAATCGGGTATGGAGCGCTGCCAGGCGCTGGTTTAACCGCGCGTCATGGGGGGCCTGCGGCAGAACCTGCAGCAAGGGCACAATCGCCTTTTCCGGCAGATTGTAAGAGAGAAACAAGTCGGCATCCGTGACGGCCGATCGCACCGCGATGGCCACGTCGTCGGGAAAGGACTGGTCGATGGCTGGCGAAGTAGCTTCCAGCTCCTCGATAATCATCGTGCCTTCTTCAGGAGAAATGCCCGCAACCGTGTTCGCCGAATCCATCAAATCCATGACTTGCTCATAATTCTGCAAGTGCACCTGATTCTGCGGTTCAGCAGCGGTCAACATCTGGTACAAGTCGCGGGCGCGCTGAAGATTTCCATTCTTTACGCAGGAATGCGCCAGTAATTCTGTGACCTCATTCACATGGGTGGTCTCGCCCGCTTTATTCAGCAGCATTAGAAGCGAGTCGAGCGCGGTGGAGTCGTCGCGCACGTGCGTGATCATGCTGTGGAGGGTCTGCAGCAACTTGGTGGAATCCGCCGCCAGAAGCCGGTCTGCATGCTGCGAGTAAATTTCAAGCGCCTCGTGATAGTGGCCCAGACGAGAACTAGCTTCCCCCAGCAAAAATAGCCCTTCGGGATCGTTATGAACCGTCAATAATTTTTCAGCAACCGGAGCCGCCTTAGCGATGTTGCCGATGCGTGCATACGCCTTCAGCAGATCACGCAGCCCTTCCGGATGCGAATCGATATCTGCGGCTTTTTCAAAATAACTGATCGCGCTCTTCGCGTCGTCGGCTTCAAGAGCGGCTTTTCCGCGCAACAGCAGCACGTAGCTGTTGCCCGGATCGAGCACCAGCATTCGCTTCAGAATTTCTTCCGACCCGGCTAGAGATCCCCGGGCGCGCAGCGCCTCGGCTGCCGCGCTGAATATTTCCCATGCCTCTTTCTTCTTGTTGAGCTTTACGTAAACTTCCGCGAGCTTCACTCGCATCGGAACATTTTCCGGATCCATCTCAAGCACTTTTTGAAAGAGCCGGACCGCCTGGTCATGGTCCCCGGCCTTCATGAAATCTTCGGCGACCTGCAGATATTGTGCGCGGGCATCGTTGAATAGGCCCTGCTGCGTGTAGAGCTCCGCCAGCTTCAGCGAGGAGTCGACACTCGGCTGCAGCTTCGTGATTTTTTTGTACATCGCGATGCCCTTAACCGTGAAGCCCTGCGCCGCATACGCGTCGCCCACAGTCTTGAAACATTCGATCGCCTTGGCACTGTCGCCGAGGCGCGAATAAAGGTCGCCAATGGTGTTATTGACCGTGAGATCCTTGGCATCGTGCTTCAGGACCTTCTCGTATTCAGTGATGGCATTCTGCAGCTTTCCCTGCTGAACGAACTTCTCTGCAGAGCTGAGAACCTTTTGTCTGTTGAAGCCAAAACCAAACGCCATAATGTATGCGGACTCCAGCCTTTTCCCTGCTGGGCATGGCCGCGAATTCTCCGCGCCGCGCCGAACAGGTCTGATCTTCGCCGGGAGATTCCGAGGCGAACCCCCGCAATTTGCTTCGCGGAGTAAGCTAATTGTAAGGCCGGGTGGTGTTAGTCCGATGGTTACCGACGATTACCGCACATTACCGAAGGGGAGTGTACGTTGGTGTTCGTAGGGCGCGCGCTACTTGCCGGACGCAGCCTGCGTTCGTTCCCAACGCGCGCGTATGTCTGCTAGAAATTTCGCTTTATCCCCGCGCATTAGCTCAACAAGTTGCTGGTTGCCGGTTTCCTCGTGCGCGGCCGCCCATAGAACCATTTCGGTCAGGACGGGTGCGAGATCCATCCCTTTGCGCGTCAGAACGTAATTCACCTTTCGTCTATCCTGCGGATCAGGCTCGGCCGCAATAATTCCGTACTCGATCAGCTTGCGCAATCGATCGGCGAGAATGTTGGTTGCGATCCCCTCATAACACTCCATTAACTCTTTGTAGGACCGAAAACCGCGCAGCATCATGTCGCGGATGATAAGCAAAGACCAACGATCCCCTAGCATCTCGACTGAGGCGTTCAGCGGACATCCAGATCGGCGCTCTGAACCCGACTTGCCCGACGTCTTCGACATCTTTTTAATTATAAATTATCACTTGCATTATGCAAGTAAGATTTGCTAGCTTATCTCCATCGGAGTTAAACGCAATCCAAAAGCTAGGTATAGCAATGCAGGTCAATCCATACCTGTTTTTCACCGGCGAATGCGAGGAAGCCTCAAGTTTTATGAGAAGCTGCTCGGTGGCAAGATCCTGGCGATGATGCCGCACGAAGGCACTCCCGCCGAGAAGTCGGTTTCAGCGGAATGCGCAAAAATATTATTCACGCGCGCATGGAAGTGGGTGGCCATCTCTTAATGGGCAGCGACGCGCCAGCAGAAGACGCAGGGATTTTCCATCAATCTCGAATTCAGCGATCCGGCTGAAGCGGAACGAATTTTCCATGCGCTAGCCGATCGCGGCACCGTGCAGATGCCGTTCAGCGAAACGTTTTGGGCAAAAGGATTTGGCATGCTTGAAGATCGTTTCGGAATTCCGTGGATGGTCAATTCTCCGAAAGAGATGGGGGTTGAAAGCGCCGCCTGAAGGCTGCGGAGGGGTGATGACGTGTAGGAGAGGAGGATCGTCATCGGCGGACCGGTTGTGCATTGGGAATTCATGTCGCGACAAGTAGCGAAAGTCCAGACGTCTTAGGAGAGAAGAGAAAGTGCAGAAGATCACCCCATTTTTGTGGTTCGATGGCCAAGCTGAAGAAGCGGCGAATTTCTATGTATCGATTTTCGCAGACTCGAAGATCGATGGCATATCCCGGTACGGAGATGCGGGGCCGGGTCCGAAAGGATCGGCGATGACGGTCTCCTTTCAATTGCAGGGGCAGAAGTTTACGGCGTTGAATGGCGGGCCGAATTACAAGTTTTCTCCAGCCATTTCTTTTTTGGTAAATTGCGAAGACCAAAAAGAAGTTGACGAACTGTGGGACAAGCTCTCAGTTGGCGGAAAGACGAACCAATGCGCATGGTTGACCGACAAATTCGGCGTCACCTGGCAGATCGTCCCGAAGATCCTGATGGAGTTGATGCAGGATAAAGACCCTGTAAAATCACAGCGTGTTTTCAAGGCGATGTTGAAGATGACCAAAATCGACATCGAGGGACTGAAGCGAGCCTATCGCGGCGAGTAAGTTGGCGAAACGCGCCCTAAACTTAAGAGCGAACGGTCAAGAGTTTGGTGAAAAACTCGGGCCCGCCCGGTTTTGAAAGGGCACGAGTTTGACTCCTGCCGTCAAGTCTCTCGCAATCATTGCGCGCTCGCCGCTGATAGTAGTCACGATTACTGAAACAATTTTTCAGCAGCTGCAAAACGAAAGGCGGGACGATGAGCGAGGTTCGAGTTCTGGTGGGGACGCGCAAGGGCGCGTTCATTTTGACTTCAGACGGCAAACGTGACAAGTGGGATGTCAGCGGCCCGCATTTTGCGGGCTGGGAGCTTTATCACGTCAAGGGATCGCCGGTTGATCCGAATCGTTTGTATGCGTCGCAATCCAGTGGATGGTTCGGCCAGTTGCTTCAGCGCTCGAACGACGGCGGGAAAACATGGGAGCCGGTCGGCAACAAGTTTGTCTACGATGGCGTTCCTGGAACGCACCAGTGGTACGACGGCACAGCGCACCCGTGGGAGTTCAAGCGCGTGTGGCATCTTGAGCCTTCGCTGACCGACTCCGACACGGTTTACGCGGGCATCGAAGACGCGGCGATGTTCAAATCGACCGACGGGGCGCAAACCTGGACTGAACTATCCGCATTGCGAAAGCATGGGACCGGGCCGCAGTGGCAGCCTGGAGCGGGAGGGATGTGCCTGCATACGATCATCCTCGACCCGAGCGATCCGCAGCGAATTTACATTGCGATTTCGGCGGCGGGAGCATTTCGGACCGACGACGGCGGCAAAAGTTGGAAGCCGATCAATAAAGGACTCTACTCGAAGTACATTCCAAATCCGACGGCTGAAGTTGGGCATTGCGTTCATCACGTGGCAATGAACCCGACGCGCCCCGGCGTGCTGTTCATGCAAAAACACTGGGACGTTATGCGCAGCGACGACGCGGGCGACTCCTGGCAAAAGATCAGTGGCAATTTGCCGACCGATTTCGGCTTCGTCATCGACGTGCACGCGCATGAGCCGGAGACAATTTACGTAGTCCCGATCAAGAGCGACTCTGAGCATTATGTGCATGAAGGCAAGCTGCGCGTCTTCCGCAGCAAAAGCGGCGGCAACGAATGGGAGGCGCTAACCAAAGGCCTGCCGCAGAAAGATTGCTACGTGAATGTTCTGCGTGATGCGATGGCGGTCGACTCCATGGATAAGTGCGGAATTTATTTCGGCACGACCGGCGGCCAGGTCTACGCTTCGGCGGATGCGGGAGATAACTGGGCGCCGATCGTAAGGGATCTACCGGCGGTGTTGTCGGTGGAAGTGCAGACCTTGAAGCAGGGCGGTTAAAAAGAAGCAGGTCGAGGAAGGAAACAGGTCAAGCAAAAAATGGTCCGCGTCGTTCTTCCCTTTCATCTGCGAAATCTGGCTAAGGTGGGCAGCGAGATCTCCGTCGAAGTTACGGGCGCGGTCACTCAGCGTTCGGTGCTTGATGCGCTTGAGGCCCGCTATCCAATGCTGTGCGGAACGATTCGCGACCACGGCTCGCTAGAGCGCAGGGCATTCCTGCGCTTTTTTGCGTGTGAACAAGACTTATCGCACCAGTCTCCGGATGCGCCACTTCCGGAGGCGGTCGCGTCTGGCATGGAACCACTGATTATTTTAGGGGCGATTGCGGGCGGGTGAGCTTGGTGGAACGGGCCGCTGAACTAGACTACGTTCTTTCCGCGCAAAAGGGGTTAGCGTGGATAGTTCTTACTTGCCGCGCTTGTCCATGGGTACGAACTCACGTGTGTCATTTCCAATCCATATTTGCCGCGGCCTTGCGATCTTCTGCTCGGGGTCGGTCAGCATTTCCTGCCATTGCGCCAGCCAGCCGACAGTGCGCGGAATGGCGAACAGAACAGTGAACATTTCTGGCTTGAATCCCATCGCCTGATAGATGATGCCGGAGTAGAAATCGACATTCGGGTAGAGCTTGCGCTGGATAAAATATTCGTCCTCGAGCGCGATGCGTTCGAGTTCGAGGGCGATGTCGAGCTTCTCGTTCGGTCCGGTGACTTCGAACACGCTCTCGGCGGTGCGCTTGATGATGGTGGCGCGCGGATCGAAATTTTTATAGACGCGGTGTCCGAAGCCCATCAAACGTCCCTTGCCGGCCTTGATCTTCTCAATGTAGTCGGGGATGTTTTCTTTCGATCCGATTTCGTCGAGCATGCGGAGAACTTCTTCGTTCGCTCCGCCGTGCAAAGGGCCTGAAAGCGCGGCGGCGGCGGCGGCGGTCGCGAGATAAGGATCAGCCTGCGCGCTTCCAACGGCGCGCATGGCATTGGTGCTGCAATTCTGTTCGTGATCAGCGTGAAGAATAAAAAGAATATCGAGGGCGCGAGCCAAAACCGGGTGCGCGAGATATTTCGGCTCGACCATCTTCCACAACATGTTCATGAAATTTTCGGTGTAAGTCAGGTCGTTGTCGGGATAAATGTAAGGGAAGCCGACGAGGTGACGATACGAGAACGCCGCAATCGACGGCACTTTGCCGAGCAGGCGCTTGATTTGAAGCAAGCGCGTCTCTGGATCATGAATGTTCTTTGCATCGGGATAGACGGCGGAAAGGGCAGCTACCGTGCTCACGAGCATCGCCATGGGGTGGGCGTTATCGCGAAAGCCTTCCATGAATTTCTTCGTAGTCTCGTGCAGCATGGTGTGGTGCGTGATGTCGTGCACCCAGTCTTTGAGTTGCGCCTCGTTTGGCAGTTCCCCAAATAGAAGCAGGTAGGCAACTTCGAGATACGTGCAGTTTTCCGCCAGCACTTCAATGGGATATCCCCGGTAGCGCAGAATTCCCTTATCGCCATCGATGAAGGTGATGGCACTCTTGCACGATGCGGTATTCATGAAGGCGGGATCGTAGGTCATCAGACCGAAATCACCGGGGCCCGTCTTGATCTTGCGCATATCCATTGCGCGAATCGTCCCGTTCTCCACGGGGAGCGTGTAGCTTTGCCCGGTACGGTTATCGGTGACAGTGATCGTATCTTGCGGCATCCAAGCCCTCCACCAGAGAAGACTGCGAATAAAATTTAATCTTTAAGGCGACATAGTAATGCTATCAGTACAAAGCGCCGACCGTCGGTGCGCGATTATATTTTCCTGCTATCGCCGATCGGCAAAGACTCCCGTTTGGGGATAGGATCGATTTGGCTACGAGATCTGGCAAACAAATCAGGACGAACACAACCGCGAGGAATACAAGAGACCTATGACCTGGATTAAGACGATTCCGCTTACTAAGGCAAGCCAGGAGCTACAAGACGCCGTGCAGGGCCAAAGGGCGCTTTACCCGCAAGAATACGCGACGCCGATTCACCCCTCCGAAGGCGGCGGTTCGCAGATCGTGGCTTCGCACTCCCTGATTCCGCAGGCGCTGCATCATGCCTTTTCGACCTTTGGGGCGCTGATGTCTCCCGAGCTGCCGCTTACGCGGCGGCAGCACGAGATGATTGCCACCATGGTGTCGATAACCAATCGCTGCGTCTATTGAATTGAATCTCACGCAGAGTTTCTGCGTCGCGTCACTTTGGATAAAGATTTGGTCGAAGCGCTCGAGCGCGACTACACGACCGCTCCGATCACTCCACAAGAGCGCCTCATGGTGGAGTACGTTGTGCAGCTTACGAAGGATGCTACAAAAATCGGGAAGAGCGACCATGCGAAGCTGCGAGCGGAGGGATTCGACGATCAGGCAATTCTGCAGATTACGCTGATCGCGTCCTGGTTCAACTACATCAACCGCGTTGCAGACGCATTGGGAGTTGGGCGGGAACCATAAGAGCTGGCTTTAGCTGGCAGAGACCGGACGAGCCCTTGTCTACAACAAAAAAACTTATTCGTTAAATTTATTCGTTAACTAGCTTACGCGCGGTTTTTGTCGTAAGGCATCGCGCGAAAACTGCGCTGACTTTCGGAATTTCCTCTTCGTTCAGGCGAATAGCGCTGCCTAATTTCTTCAATGCCGCATTGAGGGCAACCGGTTGCGACTGGGTCAGCTCGCAGACTTGCTGCCACTCGCGCGCAACTGGAATGCGCTCGGCGGTCTCAGCATCGTCGCAGAATTGATCGGCAGCTTCCGGCGCAGTACCGTATTCATCTTCAACATCTTCGTGAAAGTATCCGCGCAGAAATGTATGCAGAGCCGAAAAATTTGCGGCGGTAATATCCGGCTTCGAATTAGAGCTCATTGGCGGCACTCCGGATACGAGGTTAGGACGTAATAATTGTTTGCTTCGGAGTATTTTAGTACGACTACGGCGTGCCCGCAGGGATGCGCCTCGCTCTCGCCGCGGTTGATGGTCCGGCCAACTGGGGTCGGGCTGTCGTAGTCGAGCACCAGGTTCTGATGGCTCCCGCCGCTGAGCCAGCGGTCAATTTTGTCACGCGATTGTGCAATGGCCGCTCCGACAGCTCGCTCTGCGGTGGGACGATCGGTGTAAGTCGATGCTCCCGTGATGCGGCTCTCGCGCTGAATGCGCTGACGCAGATCGTCATCCGATTGCCCAACGTGTTTACGGAGAATGTGCCCTCCTGCGGCTTCGTCGCGGCTCAAGTCACGCGATTCGCCCGCTGTTGAGGACGACGGCTCTGACGATGAAGGCTTTAAGGATGTAGGTGCCTGGGCGCGTGCCCGACCCTGGTAACCCTGATCCTGGTACCGTCCGCCAGTGTCGTTCGAGCCTTGTCGTTCCGGTTCACGATCCGGCTCGCGGCCGCGATGGTGTCGACGACTTCGGTGGCGCTCGCTTCCGCTTCCGATTTCGTTCTTCGTGTCTTGATCTTGATACCGTTGCCCTCCCGGCTCAGGTGCGCCCATTCGAGCTTGTTGCTCTCGTTCATGACCGCGAGGTGTCTCCTCTCTCCGCTCCGCGCTTTGAGATGGCGCCATGCCGTTCGAGTTCGCAGAAGGCTGGCAAGAGATCAGCAAACCCGAGATAACGATGACGGCTGCGCCACCTGACAACTGCATCCTTTTGAGAACCGAAATCATGGACACAAGAATAGTCCACCGCCGCAGATAATGCTGAATTGGGGAGTGATCAATGGGAGGGCAAATAGAAACGCCAGGCGTTTCGACCGGCGTTAATAAACTGCCGCTTAAGGAGTGATGAGTCTGCTAAAACCTCGTTATATTTTTCGGCAACCTACATTACCCAAGCCAGACCTTCGAGTTCACGCTCCAATACCGGGAGGGAACAACCTGAAATTTCAACTCTGCCTGCTGCATCAATTGCAGCTTCTGGAGAAACGCCATAGCCGCGGCCCGCGAGGAAAACCTGAAGCAGTTCCGCGGCTTCCCGCGAATCTATCATCCCGCCCTCGATCAAGTCATTTCTCAAGGCGCAAAGCTCGGTCGCCGTAAATCGCTCTTTCATCGCCATCCCCACCTGCGCCTCCGTGCCTGCCTCATGTTTAGATTCATCGGCAGGCAATTACGTTACAGCAATCGATGTGCCGTAACTTTGGTACGGCCCCCGTTTTCAGCGTTCGACGTCCAACCTGCTTAGAACGCAGGAAGATGCAAAAGGTTGTGAGTAGGAGGGTGAGAATAAAAACAATCGCACCAATCGGTCGGCCGGTTTGGGACTGACACTTAATGTCGTTGGCCCAACGCGGAAGCGACGAAGTTTGTCGGTCGCCCCCTCAGGCAGGGTCAATTGTCGCGGAATCGATGAGCATGATTGGAATGTCGTCCTGAATCGGGTAAACACGTCGGCAGACGCCGCACTTCAGCCCCTTATTACCTTCAGTCAGGGCTACTGGTTTCTTGCAAAGCGGGCAGACGAGCATGTCGAGAAGGTCTTGGGACACCATAGAGGGTACATTATAGCGAGTAGTAGATAGTGTCAGTAATATCAACGAGCGGGGAATGCGCAAAGCTACAATTCTTTTCAATCCAAACTCCGGTCGGCGGAGCCGCCACGCCGAGCTGAACCATGCCGTCAGGGTCATTCAAAGCGCGGGGGTGCATACCGAACTCACGGTTTGCGGCTCTAGCCAGGAGGCGACCGACAAGGCCCGATTGGCTGTCGCCGCCGGCACCGACACCGTCTTTGCCTGCGGGGGAGATGGGACGATTAACGACGTCATTCAAGGATTGGCGGGCACCGCAGTATCGCTCGCGGTGCTCCCGTTTGGCACCGCAAACGCTCTGGCGCATGATCTTGGAGTTCCTCTTCGTCCCCACCAGGCGGCAAAAGCAGCGATCGAGGGGAGCGCACGCCGGGTCGCGCTCGGGCGCGTAGAATACGAAGACTTCAATGGCAAACGCAACGCCCGTTATTTCACGGTGGCCGCCGGGGTTGGAGTCGACGCTCATCTTTTCTATAAGTTGACAGCTGAGCTGAAAAGCAAGTCTGGAATGGCTGGATACTATCTCAAGGCTTGGCATCTTTGGGCGACGCATCGCATGCGGCGTTTCGAGGTTGAGTACAAGAATCAAGATGGGGCTTGGCACCAAGCTCTACTGACGGAATTGCTGGCGGTTAGAATTCGGTTTTTCGGAAATATCCTGCGAGAATTGGTTCCGGGCGCATCCCTCGATTGCGAGGACCTCCGCACAGTCATGTGCAAGACCGATAGCCGCCAAGCTTATCTGCGCTATGTCGCGGGAGCGTTGCTCGGGCGCCAGTGGACTATCGAGGGTATCGATCTGGTGAATTGCTCCGAAATCGAATGCCGCTTACCGGGAAAAAATAATGTTAATGCTGAAGATAAACAAGGGTCCGACGCGGGGGACATTCTTCGCGACCGTGTCTACGTTGAAGCTGACGGTGAATTGATCGGCTGCTTGCCGGCTCGAATGATGATGGTTCCCGATGCGCTGTCGTTGATTATCCCTTCTGCGGCAAAATGATTGCCGGGACGAGTCCTTGACGCCCATCATGCGCTCGCGCCACAATCTAGTTGGACTATTTGAGAAGCGAACCTTTTCAGGAGCGAACGATGCTGGCTTATTTATTTGTAGTTTTCGCCATTCTGGCGCGAATGCCCTTTATGCCCCACCCGTGGAACCTCACGCCAGTGGCGGCGGCGCTCCTCTACTTTGGCGCGCGCGGATCGCGACGCCAGATCTGGGTTCCCTTCGCTCTTCTCGCTGTTTCGGACGTTATCCTGACGAAGTTGGTTTACGCTTACCAGTTTTCATGGGATCACTTCGTGACCTGGGCCTGGTACGCGGCGATTTTGTGGCTAGGCACGACGCTATGCGAGAATCGCCATTGGCTCCGAATTGGGGGAGCGGCGCTGGCAAGTTCGGTTTCGTTCTTTGTGCTGAGCAACTTTGCCGTCTGGTCGTGCTGGAATATGTACCCGAAGACGATGTCGGGCCTCATGACGTGCTATGCCGCGGGATGGCCTTTCTTTCAGCGCGGGCTTGCCGGCGACATGCTGTTCACCGCCGTGTTCTTCGGAATTCCAGCGCTGGTTGCATCCTTGGCGCCACCCGAACCAGCGCCGCAGCGTGCTGCAATGATTCGTTAACCAATATTCGTTAATCGGGCCGCATCTTCCAGGACGGGCGAGTTCGCCCGTCCCCGCACTTCAGCTCTGAATTTCCTGCCGAAAATAGTCGGCATCTCTCCAAACCTGTCCTAGTCAACTCCAGAGGTCTTATGGGTGTCACCCTCTCCAATTGGGTGCTTCCTGCGGCGCTGCTCCAGCCAAGCCAGAAGCAAAAGGCCCACCACCAGCAAGATCCACCAGAGATGATGTTTAAACAAGTTTGCGGCTACGATGATGATTCCGGGGCCGAAATAGACTGTCAGGATGGCTTCGATAAGAAAGCGGACGAAGCGCCCGGCGAAGATTGCCAGAAGAAAATGCCAGAAATCCATTTCGAAGGCGGCTGCCGCAAGCACTACGATTTTGAATGGAGCAGGTGGCGGCAGCATGGCGGGAAACATCAGCGCCCAGAATTCATGGCGCTCGAACGAAGCATGAATTTTTTCGAAGCGTTGCGGAGAGAGGCGTTTTCGCAAAAGAACTTCGCCTCCGGTGTAGCCCACGATGTAAAGAACGATGCTTCCGAGAGCCGAACCGGCCGAAGCCAGCACCACATACAACAGGAAGCGCGCGCGGTCGTTATAAATGTAGCCGACGAAAATCGCATCCAGTGGAAGGCCGATGAAGGAGCCATCTACAGCGGCGAAGGCGAGCATTCCCCACGGACCTAACGGCGCGAGAACATGCCTGATCCAGTCGCCGTAGGCGTGGATAAGATGTTTAAGCTTATTCAATCTGACAGTTTAGCGCGAAGGGGAAAATCGCTCGAATTCCACTCAGTGCTTGTGTTGCGTATGGCCGGCAATCAACTCGAGCGCATGCGGCAGAATTTCGATGACCGCGTCGAGCGACTCGACCGCTCCCGACGGACTGCCCGGTAGGTTCAAGACCAGGCTAGTGCCTCGCACCCCGCACACCCCGCGGCTTAATGCTGCGAAACGAGTCTTGGAGCCCCCTGCCAAACGCATTTGCTCCGCAACCCCCTCAACCAAGCGATCGCAAACCGCAATGGTAGCCTCGGGCGTCACGTCGCGCGGCGCGATTCCGGTTCCTCCGGTCGTAATCACAAGTTCGGCCGAGCCGCAGAGATCAATCAACTTCGATTCAATAGATGTTCTGTCATCCGCAATCACGCTGGTGCCTACAACTCGAAAACGGTGCAGTTCGAGCGTCTGGACCACGGCGGGACCGGACAAATCTTCTTTTTCGCCACGAGAGCACGAATCGCTGACGGTGAGGACCGCAGCCGAAGGTTTTCCCGGTTTGAGGATTGGCGGGATCTTCGTGTCAATATCAGGATCAGGTGTCAAGGAGGACATCTTCACCCTCGGCAGCGGCATCGCGCTGCGCTTCGTCCAGAAGTCTTAATCCTTCCATCAGAAGGCCTTGTGTATTCAAGGTCGTAGTTTCAAGCGCCGACTTGCCGTTGAAATTGATCTGAAAGTTTCCTTCCGTCCAACGCAGCACTTTGAATACAGCTTCATCGCCGGAGACCGCACCGTAGGCGGCGTGCTTCGCCTGGCCCTGATTAAAATAAATTTCGCACTTTTCGTCGCCCTTGGTCATGGTAAGAAGGCAACTCTTGCGGCCCATTTCGAGTGACTGCACCAGATCGATCACATTCATCTGAGTGAGATTTCCACGCAAAACTCCGTCGGACGAGGCAGCTTTGCTCAGCTTTTCGAGGGCAATGCGGTCGACCACGCGCTTGATCTTGTGGGTAGCATCTTTCAGAAAGAATGGCTTCTCGATGTAGTCTTCGATCGGATCCGCCATCGACAGGCGTTCGCTGATGTCCGCTTTGCTGGCCATCAGGATGACGGCTATCCCCGAAGTTGCAGGGCGGCTCTTGAGCTTTTCCAGCAGCTGACGGCCGTCCATCCCGGGCATGCGGTAGTCGCTAATAAGAACGTCGGGGAGGTCATCGACCGCTTTGAGCAGGGCGTCCGCGCCGTCACTGGCGATTGCCACATCACCCATGGGAGCGAGCGCCTGTTGAAGCATGCTCAGCACCATGGGATTGTCATCCACCAGCAGAATTTTGACGTTGCTCGCCATAAATTAGGAAGCTTATTTTCCTGCCTTCGCGCTTCGCCGGTAGTCTCCGCTCTTTCCACCCGACTTGCGCTGCAACACTACTTCTCGAATCTCGATGCCTTTATCGAGCGCCTTGCACATGTCATACACGGTAAGAGCGGCGACGCTGGCCGCTACCAGGGCCTCCATCTCAACGCCGGTCTCGCTCGTCGTTTTGACTTTTGTGGCGATAGAAACGCCATTTTCGCACACGCGCAAGGTCACAGCAATGTGCGACAGCGGCAAGGGGTGGCACATCGGAATGAGATCCGCCGTTCGTTTTGCCGCCATAATTCCGGCAATGCGAGCTGTTTCAAGCGGGTCTCCCTTGGGGTTTTCCGGTAGAGCGCGCAAAACATTCTGCGCCATCAAAACAAAGGCGCTCGCCTCGGCTTCTCGAAGCGTGCGACTCTTGGCCGACACATCTACCATCCGCGCCTTGCCTTCGGCATCGTAATGGGAGAGACGAGAAGCTTTCTTCGGCATCAGCTACAGGGTATCGCACTTCGGCGAAGGCGTATGTTTTGCCTACGACATCAGCAGCGAGACGTATTCTCCTGCCTCGATTCGTTCTAGGTCCGGTGGGATGACGATGTAGCAGTTTGCTCGAGCGAGGGCCGCGATATCTCCTGAGCCATGCCAGCCGGCAAGTTCAACTTCGGCGTGTTCAAATTCGCCGGTGAGGATTGCAGGGAGAAATCTTTTCAGGCCTGTTTTCGTTCTGATTTCAGATTTTAGTCGGGCGCTTGGAAAGAAGAGCGGGATGGGTGTGGCTCCTGACAACGCAGTTACGACTGGTTTGGCGAAAAGTTCGAAGGTCACCATGGTTGAGACAGGATTGCCCGGAAGGCCGATGAAATATTTTCTTGCGGACGCGGACTCCGTTGCTCTCGAGGATGGTGAATTTTGTGCGGACAAGCTCGGGCGAATGCTCGCTGCACAAGGAACAGAGCCGAAGACGACGGGCTTGCCCGGCTGAATCTTGGCGCCGGTGAAATAGAACTCGGCTTGCATCTCCGTCAGAACCTTCTCGACCAGATCGTACTTTCCTATCGAGACTCCGCCGGTTAGGAGTAGCAGATCAGCGGTCAGCCCTTCTTCTATAAGCGAGCGCAGGCGGAGTGGTTCATCGGGAGCAATGGCCAACTGAACCGGTTCTCCTCCGGCTTTGAGAACCTGGGCGGCCACAGAATAGGAGTTTGAATTTCGAATCTGCTCTGGGCCGGGCGAGGCGTCGATGCCAACCAGTTCGTCTCCCGTCGAAAGGATTGCGATTCGCGGGCGCTTGTAGACCTGGACCCGGCTTTTTCCTACCGACGCGGCGATTGCGATCCCGGCGTAATCGAAACGATATCCTCGGCTTAGTAGCACTTTGCCTGCGCGGGCCTCCGCCGCGCGAGGAACGAAATTTTCTCCCCTTACTACGCTGCGGCTGATTTCGATCAGCGCTTTTGGAGCTGAGACGGCATGAGGGAACGGCTTGCTCAGAGCTACGGTGTGTTCCACCATCACGATCGCGTCGGAGCCCTTTGGCAGAGCTGCACCGGTCATGATGGCAACGGCTTGCGCGCGGCCTACGTGGATGTCATCTGGCGAATCACCAGCTTTCAGTTCTCCGATAACCTCAAGCTCACAGGGGATATTGGCAACGTCTTCAGATCGGACGGCGTAGCCATCGCGAGCGGCCCGAGGGAACGGAGGGAAATCTCGGTCGGCAACAATGTCTTCCCCCAAAGTCCGCCCCAGAGCTTGTAACAGGCCTAAGGTGTCGAGGCCGTTCGCAGAGAGGCGCTTAGCGTGCTTTTCTACCGTGTGGCGGGCCTCTTCGAAAGAAAGAACGAGCGCGGCCGGTCCTCGCTCGGCCGGTCCTCCTAAAGAGGGAGTCGGAAATGACATGTGAGAATGATACGCCGGGAGCGCGCCTCGAAAACTAGCTTGCCATTCTCTAATCAATCGCTTTCGAATGAGAACAGTGAGGCGAGTAGTTAGTGAAATGGCGGTTTTACGCCAACGACGTTTCCTGTATTTGGCGAATCCCCTGGTTGTAGCCTCTTACGGTGTGATTTTGAAGACTGTCCCGAAACCGGCGCCTCCGTTTGAGGTCGTCCCATAGAGGTTTCCGGCTGCGTCCAAGATCAAAGCTGCGAACGGGACTGCACCCGCGTTGGCCGTATCAAAGCTGTACAGCACCTTCTCGACACCCGCTCTTGTTAACTCGAACACGGTTCCGCACCCGTTGCCATTGCATCCCGTCCCGCCCCCAGCCTCCGTCGTGCCGTAAAGATTCCCGGCAGTGTCCCTGACCAGTCCTGCGGCAGGATTTTTCCCATCAGTTCCTGTGCTGCCAAAGCTGTAGAGTAACTTCTCCTTGCCGATCTTACTCAACTTAAACACCGTTCCGGAGGCATGAGCACCACCTTCCGCCGTGGTGCCGTAGAGATTTCCTGCTGCGTCCCGAACCAATACCGCCTCTGGACCCTGACCGTCAGTCGGATAGCCGGCGAAGTTGTGCAGAATGGTTTCCATGCCCGTCGCACTCAGCTCGAAGACCGTTCCATAACCTGCAGTCCCGCCGCCATAAGTTGTACCGTAGAGATTGCCAGCCGCGTCACGAAGCAGCCCTGCAAAGGGAGTCTGCCCATCCGCTACGCCGCCCGCGAAACTGTGCACAACCTTCTCCGTGCCATTCGCACTTACCATGAACACGGTTCCGCATCCGCCTCCGCTATTGCAGTTGCCGCTGCCGCCGGCGGTAGTAGTCCCATAAAGATTGCCGGCTGCATCCCGAACCAGATCAGCCCAGGGATTTGCCCCGTCCGGGCCGTTAAAGTTGTGAAGCACAGTCTTCTTGCCAGCCTTATTCAGTTTAAAGACTGTCCCGAAGTTATGAGTACCGCCGTAGGTCGTAGTGCCGTAGAGATTTCCGCTCGCATCTATCACCAAGCCCGCCCCAGGACCAAACCCATCCCCCTTTCCACTGAACATGTGGAGTAGCGTTTCGGTTCCTTGGCTGCTGACCTCGAATACGGTTCCATTGTTAGTTCCACCGATAGGGGTGGTGCCGTAGAGGTTGCCCGTTGAGTCGTGCACCAACCGTGCATACGAACCAGCACCATCCGGCGATCCCGTAAATTCGTACAGGACAGTCAGGGATTGCGCTTGGACGTCGGGCTAAAGAACGAAGCAAGCGCAAACATGAAGAAAAGTGAATGGGTTAATTCTCGTTCTTGTAGTGTTTTCTTTGACGGCGCTGAAGAGGAGTTCTTCGAAGCCTTTGAGAGTGATATCGCTTTCATCGTGAGGCCATCCTGTCTGCTGGTTTCACATGCCGAGCCAGTCGAGCGCGAAAGGGTCGCGAATCGCTGCGAGTTTAAGATGCTGAATTACACTGAAGGGTAGTCGGACACTTTATTCGCTGGGCAACTTCATGTGTCCTGTATATGAACCACACGGGAGAAGGGTGCCCGCCTTACTCAATCACTCTCGACAGTCACCTGCGCTGCTACGCCCGCATGATCAGATGGCCACAGTCCATCGGGAGTGCGCGTGCTGGCGTCGGCACCCAACAACCCGATGTTTTGTCCTTCAACGCTGCCGAGGGTAAGAATTAAATCGACTCGTTGATAAAGCTGCGACACGGGGTTGTTATCAGATTCGCTCTGGCAACAAGTCAGTCCGGGAGTAGATGGGAACAACTCCTGCCACACGTCAGCATAGCCTGCCGCAATGAAATCGGAGTAGGTCGGATCTTGCGGAAGCGGAAAGGCCTGAGCGTTGGAGTCCATTGCAACGATTAGGGGAAGAGAGGTGTTTCCTGGCCCGGCGCGCAACTCGGCACCCTGTGCTTCGCGGACAATCGGAACAAACGATTCCAGATGCGTGCCGATGAACCGGAACGTGCTTCTGTGAAACTGAACGTCAACGGAGGCCCACGAGCGCGTGATTGAAACAGTGCCATTCGGCGTGGTGAAGGGGACGTACGCTGCAAACTGACCAGACTGCGGATTGCTCCATTGGAATGATCGTGGATTGAGGTCGGTGCGCGCGAGGATCACATTATTATCGGTTACGGCAGCGCACAGAAATGTGCTCGGCAGAATCAGACCTGGTATCGCAGGCAGTTTGATTTCCGACACTTGCTTTGCGACCTGGTAATGTCCTCCCTGCGCGGCCAGAGCGTCTGTGAGCTCCTGGAGCATGTCATACTCGAGCGCCATGTTTCCGCACACTCCGGTAAGGGGATTAAATGTTCCTAGATACCATTGGTCGACTTCCTGCAAGGACACGAGGGTTGGGTGAGCGGTCAGAATCTGTGCAGCGACGGCTTGCATGCGTTCTGGAGGATTCGTTCCGCGCACTTGTGTAACGATCTGTCCCACACCCAACAGGAACTGCGTCGCGGTGGTTGCAGCCAGCACTTGCTGGAAATCGGTCCCTTCGTTCACGTTGTATGTCATCACGTCCAAAACTCCGGCGGAGTCCTTGGCAGCAGCGGGCAGAACGGCTCCAGCGGTCAGTGCCGACAATAAGAGAATCGTCCCCAAACGTGTTCTCGAAGCATGCTTCATATGTCCTCCTCAGGTTGTGAATTCGGTCGCAGACCGTCGAACCTAATTGAGCCGGATCGTCGCGAAGCCGCTTTTCCAGCGGCTATCAACACCCCTAGTGTTGATAGCTGGTTTGCGGAATGACTTTACCACGGAAAGTTGAGCTGTCAAGCCGAGAAACTCGCAGTTTGCTAACCCTTTTTCGCGTTCACCGGCGATTACGGACGGGGGACGAGCAATTCGGAAAGTAACTGTTGAAATCAGGCGATTTCCACTAATCAAGAATTCTGCCGAACTCGCGGGGACCTATGGTCTCCGGGCCCAGCCCATTGTTAGCGCCGCGTTTTGCTACCTGTTTGCCGGGGAGACACAGTGCCCAAAGCACCTATTGAATTTTGATTCCGATTGCTATGCGGATTGGTTATGCGGAAGGATGCGAGCGATACTTGGTCGTGTTCGGGATCTAGGAGTTCGATTGGCTGGCTAGTTCCTGCTCCAGTTCACTCGGGTTGCTCGCAAAGCTCAAGCCGATTTCTCGATCGACAAGTCCGTTGCGAACGAGTTTCGCAATCTCACCGTCAAAATGCTGCATGCCCTCGTCCTCGCTCGCTTTGATTGCGTTCAGCAAAGTCTTGCCTGAGCGCTCGCTTTGCTCGATACACTCGCGGGTCTTGGCATTGGACATAAGAATCTCGATCGCAACGATCCGCCCAGTTCCGTCGAGCTTTGGCAGCAGCTTCTGCGAAATTACATAGCGCAGGGATCTTGCCAGCCGTTCGCGTATCGCCTGTTGCTCCGGAACGGAGAACGTCCCGACGATACGGTCGACTGTCTTTGATGCGTCGAGGGTGTTCATGCTGGAGAGGACGATATGCCCGTTTTCCGCGGCTTCAAGAATGATCTCCAGCGTCTCGCGATCCCGAATCTCGCCGAGCATAATCACGCGGGGCGCCTGCCGAAGAGCTGATCGCAGCGCCATTGCGAAGCTGGGCGCGTCAGTGTGCAGCTCGCGTTGATGCACCGTCGATTTCTTGTGCTTGTGCAAGAACTCAATCGGATCTTCGATGGTGAGCACGTGATAGCAGTGCTCGATGTTGATGCGATCGATCAATGCGGCGAGCGTCGATGACTTTCCGGAACCGCTTCCGCCGGTGACAAGGATGATCCCATTACGAACGTTGGCCGCTTCCGCCAATTGCCCGGGAAGACGGAGCGCGCTAAAAGTCGGTATCGCCGTCGGGATAACGCGCATGACAATGGCGCAGCTGCCACGTTGAATGAATATGTTGACGCGAAAGCGCGCCTTGCCCGGCAGCCCGTAAGAAATGTCGCACGCTCCCTGCTCGCGAAGGGTATTGATGGCCTGTTTGTTGTTACCGATCAAGTCGGAAGCGATGCGGCGGGTGTCGTCTGCGGAAAGGGTGCCGCTGCCGGGAATTTGTACAGGGATAAGCTGGCCGTGCAGCTCTATCTGAGGCTGTCGCCCCGGAGAAAAAATGAGATCGCTTACGTTTTCGGCAGCACGCAGCATGCCTGCAAGCAGAACCGGCGTTGGAATGGCGCCAGCTTCACTGATGCCCTCAAAAGTGATTGCGATCGGGGCTACTCCGGGCGATGCCATCTGCGTCACTCCAATAAGTCTTGCGCCTCGAACAGCTCACGATCGATTCCAATGAGACGGCAACTTACTGATGCTAACGCGCGGATGGGGGGAGTGCGAACACCAGATAGACCATAGACTTGGGTAACCGCGGCGGACACGAGCAGCAAAACACGAGCGGCGAAGGACCAGCGGCGAAGAACAATCGCCAAAAGAAAGGAGCGGCGCTCGAACGCCGCTCCCGTTGCAAAGATTTTGGTTAATTTTATTTCTTCACGGTCGCCTTTTTCTGTTTGCCGAATCCCGTCTCGACCGTAGCGCCAATGCTAGCGAGCATGTCTTTTGCGGGCTGAGCGAGCTTGCCATCCGGTTGCAGTTCGAGATATTTCTGAAACGCTTCGGCTGTCCCGTCGGGAGCGACCATCTTATCTCCCTTAAGTGTCGCCTTGCCGATCAGGTTGACCCCTTTCCAGTAGTAGGCGTCAGCCTTGGTCGGATCCGCGGCAATCACCTTGTCGAAAGCGGCAATCGCCTCGTCAACTTTGCCAGCGTTGGTGAGAACGGCGCCTTCATTGAACAGGTAAGTACCTGCATGAGCAGGGTCAAGTTGGGCTGCCTTGGCGTAATTCGCGATCGATTCATCGGTCTTTGCCGCCTTGGCGTCGACTTCAGCCAGGTTGTTGTAGTACGCGGCCATTTTAAGGTTGTTCTCCGGATCCTTCGCCGCGGTTTCGGAGGCTCCCCGCAGGTCGATGGCTTTCTGATAAGCCGTGGAAGCCATCTCGTAGCGCTTCTTCTTTTCTTCAGGGTCGGTCTGCTTGGGCCCTGACATACGATAGGCGTCCGCTAATTTGAACCAGACCAGGTCGCGCGTCGGATCGATTTGATTTGCTTCGTTCAGCGTAGCAATCGCCGTTTCAAAATCGCCTGCATCAGCAGCCGTTTTAGCGGCGTTTAACTTTTCGTTCAAAGTGCCGACTGTCTTGTTCTCCGCAGCGGCCTTGGCGGCAGCATCGGCCTTTGCCTTTGCCTGCTCCGGAGTCATCCCTTGCCCTTGCGCGACGGCGGCTTGCTCTTTTTTCAAATCGATCGGCACGTCGGTTTCATCGAGACCGACGGGGATGCCGTTCAGATGGAAGATCTCCTTGCCGTCTCTGCTCAACTTGACGTTGTATTTACCCGGGACAATGCCGAGCGAGAAATATTCGCCTTTGGCGTTGGTCTTCAACTTATAGGTGTGGCCGGACTCGACGCCCGTCCATTCGACCTCAGCTTGCGCAATCGGCTTGCCCTCGGCGTCTTTGCAGACGCCCTTGACGGTGCCGGTGGTCTGCGCGAGCGCCACGCTAGCCGCGAGGCCAACGATGAGAATCAAAATAAAAGAAACGATGGATGACCTTTTCATAACTTGCGTCTTCATCACTTGCCTCCTGGCAGATCCCGCAAAAAGTTACCGAACTCTAGACTCGGCCCACAAAGGGGCGGGTGTTTATCCGAAATCAAATGCGCTAAAGCGATGCTGTGATGCAAAAACACTTGAACTGCGCGCTCTCGATTCATGCGCTTGCGTGCTACAACGTGCCATTGACAGGAGTCATCCCGCTTTCGACATGACTCCGCCGTAAGAAATCGGATCTTTCGCGTTCGCTTCGCGAAATGCGCGCAAGCGAAGGTTGCAGCTATCGCAGACGCCACAGGCGCGATCTTCGCGCTGATAGCATGACCACGTTAAATCGAATGGGGCGTTCAGTTCAAGGCCAAGCTTCACGATTTCCGCCTTGTGCATGGCGATCAGCGGAGTCACGACGCGAATGGTCCCCTCTCGCGTGCCGGTTTTTACCACCTCGTTGAAGGCCTCGTAATATTCCGGCCGGCAGTCAGGATAGCTGGAGCTGTCGGGCTCGACCGCGCCGATATAGATTTGTTCCGCTCCCAGCACCTCAGCCCAGCTCACCGCCGCGGCGAGAAAATGCGCATTGCGAAAAGGCACGTATGTGACGGGAACATCGTTTACTGCACCGATCCCACGGCCCTCATGCGACTCGGGGACGGCGATCGTTCGATCGGTGAGGGCCGAGCCTCCGATGACGCGTAAACTCTCATTATGAATCAGCAGGCGGTCACGGATTTCCAGCCGATCGCAGATGTCTTCAAACGATTGCCTTTCGCGCGCTTCCGTGCGCTGGCCGTAGCTCACATGCAACGCCGCTGCGTGATGGTCGCGCGCCGCAAGCGCCGCACACACGCACGAATCCATTCCTCCGCTTAACAAGACAACGGCCCGAGTTTGGCTGACGGCAGAGTTCTTCATCTCTTCAAGAGATCTCTACAACAGATCTCTACAACAGGTCTCTACAACGGCGGACGACCTGGTTCAACAGGGCAGCACCTGGTTCAATTTTATGCCAAGTACGACGCGGTCGCTTATATAGTGTTGAAAACTCTTAAGAGAGGCTTCCGCTGTCACGGAGGAATTCGCTGAAAACCGGCGTCGAATCCAAGCTCAAAGTCTTTACCGGCATGACGTTGCTGACGGCGCTCGCGTTGCTCGTCCATGGCTATCATCCCTACGCCGAAGATGCGGAGATTTATCTTCCCGGTGTGTTGAAGATGCTGAATCCCAGGCTGTTTCCAACGAATGCCGAGTTTTTTGGTGAGCATGCGGGGCACACGCTGTATCCAAATTTGATCGCTCTCTCGGTCCGCGCGACCCATCTTTCGCTTCCCTGGACAGCGCTGCTCTGGCAGATACTATCTATTTTTCTGCTGCTGGCGGCGAGCTGGAGACTGGCTTCGGTGCTTTTCGGGACTCCGCAACCGAGCGGGGCGTGGGGTGGAAGCGAGACCTCTGATCGCTCATATTTTCATTGGGGAGCGATTGCCCTCATGTCGGCGCTCTTAACGCTGCCGCTCGCGGGAACGACGCTGTACATCCTTGATCAATTTCTGAATCCGCGGAATCTGGCGGCCTTTGCCGCACTGTTTGCGGTGGCTGAGGTTTTGGATCGCAAATATTTGCGAGCAGCACTTTGGTTAGCGTTCGCCGCGGCAGTTCATCCCTTCATGTCGAGTTTTGCGATCCTGTTTTGTGGATGGATCGTACTGCTCGATTGGGCTCGTCCACAGGCCCTTGGATTTGCGATTGCGCTTCCCTTTGGCATTACGCTCGATCCTCCACCTGCCGCGTATCACGAAGTGGCGCTGCGACAGCCGGCGCACTTTATCTTGCGTTGGGAGTGGTATGAGTGGCTGGGATTAATCGCTCCCATCGTAATCTTCTGGTGGTTGGGTAATTGGGCGCGCCGTCAGGGAGCGAAAAATCTGGAACTTGTGTCGCGGGCGATGGTTCCGTTCCTGGCGGTGGCGACGTGCGCTGCCGTCGTCTTATCGAGTTCCGTTCGATTTGAAGCTCTGACACGATTGCAGCCTATGCGCAGCCTCGCTATTGGATACATGGTGCTGGTGGTGATCGCAGGGGGCCTGGCGGGGCAGTACTTTCTGAGCAATCACGCGTGGCGCTGGGCACTATTATTTGTGCCGCTTGGCTTAGGAATGTTTTTCGTGCAGCTTAGGCTGTTCCCAAACAGCGCGCATGTGGAGTGGCCTTGGGCTCGTCCACGAAATCAGTGGGCCGAGGCGTTTGAGTGGATCCGGTCGAACACGCCGCCTGAAGCCCTGTTTGCACTCGACCCTCGATTTATGGAGTTGCGAGGCGAAGATGAAAATGGGTTCCGCGCCCGAGCGGAACGCGGCAGGCTAGCGGATCTGATCAAAGACAAAGGAGCGTGCTCGATGTTCCCGGCGCTTTCGACCGATTGGGCAGAACAGATTGCAGATCAGCAGAATTTTTCAGGGTTCGAGACGGAAAATTTTGAGCGGCTGCGGCAGAAGTACGGAGTGACATGGGCGGTCGTCCGCCAATCAGATTCGTCGAGTGCACAAGAAGGGCTGGAGTGTCCCTTTTCGAATTCCACGGTTCGGGTGTGCCGGATCCGGTAGATATTTTAGTTTGTTACTTCGAAGTTATTAATCGGCTTGTGCTCCCCACCCCCCTCCCCCGTGATCTATTAGAATCATGAGGTTGCGTGGGGAATAACACTCAGATCTTTGCATCTAAAGGAGATGCGGGCAAAATCTTGATAACAATGGAGATAACTCGGAGCTGTGGCGTTTAGTCAGCTCCACTTTTTTTTGCGTGC
>JANYKL010000075.1 GCA_025361625.1 Acidobacteriaceae bacterium | reverse complement strand
TTTTCGATTCAGGGGCGGGGCACGGTGGTGACGGGACGAATCGAGCGTGGCAAGGTAAAAGTTGGCGAAGAGTCGGAGATTGTCGGCTTCCGCGACACGCGCAAGACGGTGGTGACGGGCGTTGAAATGTTCAAGAAGCAGTTGGACGAGGGCATGGCGGGCGACAACGCCGGGCTGCTGCTACGCGGCATTGCGAAAGAAGATGTTGAGCGCGGCATGGTGCTTGCAAAGACGGGATCGATCACTCCGCACACGAAGTTCAAGGCTGAGGTTTACATCCTGACGAAAGAAGAAGGTGGGCGGCACACGCCATTCTTTAAGGGATATCGTCCGCAGTTTTATCTGCGCACGACGGACGTGACAGGCGTGGCGGAGTTACCGGCCGGCACGGAGATGGTGATGCCGGGCGACAATATCAGCCTGGAGATTGAGTTGATCACTCCGGTGGCGATGGAAAAGGGCTTGCGCTTCGCGATCCGCGAAGGCGGCCACACCGTCGGAGCTGGAACCATTGCCGAGATCGTAAAGTAAGAATGGACTTGCTGGAGCGGGCAAAATCGCCCGTCACCAGGCAAGTGTCAGCAGTTTAATTCGCGGCTTGTAGCTTGCCGCCAGATCTTTCTTCCCGGGGCTTCGTAAAGCGCCGCCGGGAGGGGCAAAGAGAGTGCATCGTGACTGGAAAAGAAAGAATAAGAATCCGATTAAAAGCCTACGACTATCGCATTTTGGATCAGTCGACGGGCGAGATCGTCGAGACGGCGAAGCGGACGGGCGCGCAAATAGCGGGGCCGATTCCATTGCCGACGATGAAAAATAAGTATTGCGTGCTCCGCTCGCCGCACGTGGATAAGAAGTCGCGCGAACAGTTTGAGATCCGCACCCATAAGCGCCTGCTCGATATCCTCGAGCCGACGCAGCAGACAGTCGATGCGCTCATGAAGCTTGATTTGCCGGCGGGCGTCGACGTCGAGATTAAGGCGTTTGGTAAGGAACATAAGTAGAAGTGGTCGGCGGGGCAAGACGCCCGCAGCTGTCGTTAATAGACGGTTAAGAGCCTGCCGTTTAGAAATCGCCCTTAAGATAGCGCCGTTAATAAATAACGAACGGTCCAGCCAATAGACGCCGAACCTGTTGCGGCGAGCCAAGCTGGGAGATGGAGAAGGTTATGGCAAGAGTTACTGGAATTCTGGGAAAGAAAGTCGGCATGACGCAGCTCTTCGATTCGAAGGGCAATGTTCGTCCGGCGACCGTGTTGCAGGCGGGACCATGCGTCATTACGCAGCATAAGACCCAGACGAAAGATGGATACGAGTCGGCTCAGATCGGTCTCGTCGAGTTCGTAAAAGAGAAGAACCTTACCAAGGCGATGAAGGGACACTTCGGCAAGCACAATCTCCCGCCCATCAAGTTCATGCGCGAAGTTGGAGTCGAAGTCGACGCTCCGGGCGAGACGACCGAAGGCGTGTTGAAGGCCGGCGACCGCATTCTGGTAGACATGTTTGAGAATGAACGTTTCGTCGATGTCATCGGAACCAGCAAGGGGCACGGCTTTCAGGGTGTGGTGAAGCGCCATCACTTTGGCGGCGGTCCAAAGTCGCACGGCTCGATGTTTCAAATTACCGGTTCGATTGGTTCGTCGGCGTTCCCTTCGCGCGTGTTTAAAGGCATGCGCATGTCGGGGCACATGGGAAACACGCGGATCACGACCCGCAACCTGCGCATCTTGGGAGTCGACAAAGACGAGAACCTGCTCGTGGTTGAGGGCAGCGTCCCGGGCGCGAATGGCGGTTACATCATCATCAACCGCGCTAAGAAGGCACCTCGAGAGCGTCGCGGATTTGCGGGTTCGGCTACGGTTGATCCCTTGAAGGCGGCAAAGCGGGCGTCCAAGAAGAGTTAGCAGGTATTCGCGAGCAAGGCGACACGCACAAGTCGACACGAGCAAGGCGACACGAGCAAGAAAGATTAAATATGGCGAGCATCGATATTTTCACAATGAGTGGCGGCAAGGCAGGGACCTTCGAACTGGCCGAAGAGGTGTTCGGCGCCGTCAACGAAGACCTGCTATGGGAGGCGATCACGCATTACCGCGCCTCCGCCCGCGCTGGCACGCATGCCACGAAGAACCGCTGGCGCGTCTCCGGTTCCGGCAAAAAGCTTTGGAAGCAGAAGGGTACGGGGCGGGCCCGTATCGGTTCCGTGCGATCGCCACTGTGGCGTCACGGCGGCACGGTTCACGGACCGCAGCCGCGCTCGTACGACTATGCTTTTCCGAAGAAGAAGCTGCTGGGAGCATTGCGTTCGGCGTTAGCATCGAAGTTTGCCGACGGCAAGCTCATGGTCATCAAGGCATTTGACGTGAAGGAGCCGAAGACAAAATTGTTCCGCGAAGCCATGGGCAAGTGGAAGGTCGATGGCACGACTCTTCTCGTTGACAACTCGACGGTTGAAAACAAGAACCTGGCTCTGAGTTCGCGCAACATCGATGGACTTGAACTGGTGCGCGCAAATGAGGTTCATCCTTATCACATCATGCGTTACACGCATGTCATCTTTGCGCAGCCTGCGCTTGAAAAGTTGCAGGATTCGTTAAAGAAGTCGGCGTCGCGCCGTTCGCACGAAGCGGAACCGGCGAACGACGAAGCGCAGGAAGAAAAGAAGACGAAAAAGCCGGCGGCGCGTCGTGGTAGCAAAGTGAAGACGAAGTCGAAAGCGAAGGTGGCCTGATGAAATCCGCGTATCAGATCATTCAAAAGCCGGTCATCACCGAAAAAGGCCTGGGCATCAAAGAGACCCAGAACACGCTTGTCTTCCAGGTTGCGCCAAAGGCTACGAAGACGGAGATCAAGCAGGCCGTGCAATCGATCTTCAAAGTGAAAGTCGATTCCGTGCGCACCGCGAATTATCCCGGCAAAGAACGGCGTCGCGGAAAGTTTACCGGCTACCGTCCGGATTGGAAGAAGGCGTACGTGCGGTTGAAGAGCGGCGAGAAAATGCCGGAGTACGCGCAGAATTTGTAAAAAGTTGTCAGCTCTTACTGGTCCGCGATCGGCGAATGCCGTGGCGAACCAATAACGAGGGCCAATAACCGAAAGCTGAGAGTTCTATGCCGATTAAGACTTATAGACCGACAACCCAGACGTTGCGCTACCGCACTTCGGTGACGACCGACGACATCACCACGTCCAAGCCGCACAAGCCGCTGGTTGAAGGCAAGATTCGTTCCGGTGGACGCCGTAATTCGGGCGATACGACGATGCGTTTTCGCGGCGGCGGCAACAAGCGCTTGCTTCGAACCATTGATTTCAAGCGCGACAAGCACGGAATCCCGGCCACGGTTACGACCATCGAATATGATCCGGGGCGATCGGCGCGCATCGCGCTCTTAAGCTACGCGGATGGCGAAAAGCGCTACATCGTTCAGCCCGACGGCCTGAAAGTCGGGCAGAAAATTATCAGCGGTCCTGAGGCTGACATTCTTGTCGGTAATGCGCTCGCTTTGCGCAATATTCCTCCGGGCACGACCATTCACAATATCGAACTGCGTCCGGGTAAGGGCGCGCAGATGGTGCGTTCAGCGGGCGGTTCAGCGCAGTTGGTGGCGAAAGAAGGCGACTACGGTTTGGTAAAGTTGCCGTCGGGTGAAACGCGCAGAGTTCTGCTCGATTGCCTTGCGACCATCGGACAAGTCGGCAACACCGATCATGAGAACGTAACCTGGGGCAAGGCGGGGCGCACGCGCTGGGTGGGGAAACGTCCCCATAATCGCGGCGTCTCCATGAACCCGGTTGACCATCCGCATGGCGGTGGTGAAGGTAAGACTTCGGGTGGGCGTCATCCGGTTACGCCCTGGGGGCAGCCGACTCGTGGATACAAGACGCGAAACAATAAGCGCACGGACACGTACATCGTGAGCCGCAGGAAAAAAGGTTAAGAGGAAACTATGGCCCGTTCAACGAAAAAGGGACCCTTTGTAGACGCGCATCTGGCGACGAAAGTCGAAGGCATGAACGCGCGCAACGAAAAGAAGGTGCTGCGTACCTGGTCGCGCCGGTCGACGATTATTCCAGAGATGGTCGGTCATACGATTGCCGTGCACAACGGACGAAAGTTTATTCCGGTGTACATGACGGAAAACATGGTCGGCCACAAGCTTGGCGAGTTCAGTTTTACGCGCCAGTTCAAGGGGCACTCGATGAAGGCCCCGACGGAGAGTGCTGCGAAGCCTGCCGGAGCGCCGGGTGGTCCGGGAGCGCCGTCGAGATAGGCAGCGATGAGTTTTGGCTGTCAGTTAAGTGCTGACGAGCCGAGCACTGATCGCGAAATAGTGATCGCGAAATAGTGATCGCAAAATAAGTGACCGCGACATAAAGGTTGCAACCAAGAGAAACTATGGAATTTCGAGCGGAAGCAAGATACATGCGGGTGTCGCCGCAGAAGGCGCGTCTGGTGTTGAACCTGATCAAGGGGCAACGCGTCGAGTCGGCGCGCAACACTCTCGCGTTTACGAAGAAGCGGGTGGCCGCGACGGTCGGAAAGCTGCTGCAGTCGGCGATCGATAATGCCAACTTCCTGAGCACCGAAAAGGGCTTGGATGTTGAGCTCGACAACCTTTATGTAAAGTCCGCGGTGGCGAACGATGGCCCGCGCTTGAAGCGCATTCGTCCCGCTCCGATGGGGCGCGCTTATCACTACGTGCGCCGTATTGCGCACCTGGAAATTGTGCTCGCGGAAAAGAACCGCAACGGGGCCGAAGTGGATTCGCCCCATCCAGTGCATCGTACTTCCGGATCTCCCGCAAAGCCGAAGGCCAAGCCGCACGTGAAGGCGAAAAGCAAGACGCCTTCCAAGAAGAAGGCCGTCGGCAAGAAAGCGACTGCCAGGAAATAGTTCGAAAGATTTTATTTTTTAGCGACAAGTTTTAGCAGCAGAAACTTTAGGAGCAACGATGGGACAGAAGGTACATCCTTACGGATTTCGGCTTGGCTATACGAAGCCGTGGAAGTCGCGCTGGTTTGTCGAGAAGGATTACGACAAGCTGCTGCTTGAAGACTACAGGCTTAAGACGGAGCTAAAAGAAAAGCTCAAGTCGGCGGGCGTAAGCTCGGTCGAAATCGAGCGCCCCGGCAACAAGCTGCGCATCATTATTAAGACCGCTCGTCCGGGCATCATCATCGGGCGCAAGGGCGCGGAGATCGACAAGCTGAAGCAGGACTTGCAGAAGAAGACGACTCGCGAAGTTCACGTCGACATTCAGGAAGTGCATAAGCCTGAGCTCGATGCGCAACTGGTATCGGAATCGATCGCGCTGCACCTTGAAAAGCGTGTTGGCTTCCGTCGCGCAATGCGCAAATCGGTCGACTCGGCGCTGCGTTTCGGCTGCAAGGGAATCAAGGTTCGCGTGAGCGGGCGCTTGAACGGCAACGAAATCGCGCGTTCGGAATGGTATTTGCAGGGTCGTTTGCCGCTGCATACCCTTCGCGCCGATATCGATTACGGATTTACGGAAGCCCGCACCACCTACGGAGTTATCGGCGTGAAGTGCTGGGTTTATAAAGGCGAAATCCTTCCGACAAAAAAGCGCGAAGCGACCCCGGCGCGTGAAGTGGGCATTACAGGCGCGTTCTAAATTTGATGTGAAGCAAAGCTTCCGGGCGGCGAAAAGCTGGGAAGCTGAAAGCTGAGAATAGATTTTATGTTGATGCCGAAAAAAGTTAAGTACCGCAAGCAGCAGCGCGGTCGCATGACAGGCAAGGCCTGGCGCGGTTCCGAGCTGGCTTTCGGGCAGTTCGGCCTGAAGGTGCTCGAGCCGGGATGGATTACCGACCGTCAGATCGAGGCGAGCCGCGTGGCCATGACACGCTTCGTGAAGCGCGGCGGCAAGATTTGGATTCGCCTGTTTCCGGATAAGCCGGTGACGAAGAAGCCCGCTGAAACCCGTATGGGTAAGGGTAAAGGCGCTCCGGATCATTGGGTCGCTGTGGTTCGCCCGGGCAAGATTTTATTCGAGATGGAAGGCGTCAGCATCCTCGACGCGAAAGAAGCAATGCGTTTGGCCTCCCATAAGCTTCCGCTGCGAACCACGTTCGTGAAGCGTGAAGTGCTCTAAAAGATTAGCGAAGCGGAAGATTAACGAATTGGATTTACGAATAGGATAAAGAAATTTGTACCATGCCGAAAGTTCTCTTTGAACTGAAAGCTGGGAGCTGATAGCAGAGATTAAAAGAGATTAAATATGAAGGCAGAAAAGATTCGCAATTTGACCGACGTCGAACTCCAGCACCAGGAGCGCGATTTGGCGGACCAGCTGTTCAAGCTGAAGTTCTAGATGAATATGGGACAGACCGAGAGCCTGAAAAAAGTGCGTGGGCTGCGCCGCGACATCGCGCGCGTGCAGACCGTTCGACGCGAACAGGAACTGGCATCCCGCAAGACGGAGAAAAAATAATGGCGGAAACCGCGATCGAGACGAAAAAACGTGTACCGCACCATAAAGAGCTGATCGGAATCGTCATCTCGAACAAGATGCAGAAGACGATCGTCGTCGAAGTGACGCGAAAGAAGCAGCACGCCATGTATGCGCGCGTGATTTCGATCCGAAAGAAATTCTATGCGCACGACGAAAACAACGAGACCCATCCCGGCGATGTCGTGAAAATTGAAGAGACGCGGCCGCTTTCGAAGCTGAAACGCTGGAAGCTGAAGGAAGTCGTGCGAAAAACGGCGCTAGTTCCGGACGTGGACGTCGAAGCCGGCACCAGGCTGACCGCGACGGCCAACAGCGAGCAGTCGGCCAAAGGCGAGAAGTCGGCCAAAGGCGAGAAGCCGGCGAAGAGCAAGAAGTCGGCCAAGAGCGAGACGTCGGCCAAGAACGACAAGTAAGACGCGGGAAGAGGAGAATACAGTCATGTCGTTGATGATGCGGTCGATGATCGAAGTTGCCGATAACTCCGGAGCGCGCAAGTTGCAGATGATTCTGCCGCTCGGCGGTTCGACCGGATTGCGCGCGAGCCTCGGAGACACGATTACGGCGAGCGTAAAAGAAGCTGCGCCCGACGGGCAGGTGCAGAAGGGCAAAGTCGTGAAGGCCGTCATCGTTCGTACCCGCAAAGAAGTGCGGCGGCGCGATGGCACCTATATCCGCTTTGACCAGAATGCGGCAGTCTTGATTAACGAAACGGGCGAACCCGTGGGTACGCGCGTATTTGGGCCAGTTGCCCGCGAACTCCGCGAGCGCAAGTTTTTGAAAATTGTATCGCTCGCGCCAGAAGTACTTTAAGTCGATACAGAACTCGGTCGCTACATAAACAGAAAAGGATTTGGAAATGGGAACAGCAACCAGCGCAGCACATAAGCGAGTCGACATCCGCCGCAACGACACGGTAAAAGTCATGACCGGGCGAGACCAGGGGAAGCAAGGGCGCGTCTTGCGCGTGCTTCCCGACGAGGGAAAAGTTTTGGTGGAGCACGTCATGCTCGTGAAGAAGCATGTGCGCGCGAATCCGGGAAAAAACGTGAAGGGCGGAATCGCGGAGCAGGAGCGCTCAATTCAGCTCTCGAATGTGGCCCTCGTTTGCCCGACCTGCGGCCCGGTACGCATCGGACACGAGATGCGCGGCGACAAGAAAGTTCGGGTTTGCAAGAAGTGCGGCACGACGCTCGAAAAATAAGCTTCTCCCTTTTGGCTGCCAGCTTTCTAGCTCAGCCCGGCGATCAAGCTTGATTTTCAAATTTAGATTCACGAAACGGTATACGTCTCGCTTGAAGTAAAGCAGACACTCCGAAAGCGTGAGAGAAGGCAGCAGAGACAATGGCAGACGAGAAGAAAAAGGACGAGCAGCAGAAAAAGCCCAAGGGCGAAAAGCGTCAGTCGCAACAAGTGGCCGAAAAGCCGAGCGCTGAGGCTCCGCGGCATTCAGCCAAAGATCGCCCTCGCCTGCGGACCCGGTTTGAGAAAGAAGTCTCCCAGTCCTTGATGAAAGAGCTGGAGCTGAAGAATCCGATGGCCGTGCCGCGGCTGCACAAAATTGTCGTCAACATGGGCGTGGGCGAAGCGACGCAAAACGCGAAGCTGATCGATCCTGCGGTCAACGAACTCGGCCAGATTACGGGACAAAAGCCGGTAACGACGAAGGCAAAAAAGTCGATTGCCGCGTTCAAAGTCCGCGAAGGCATGCCGATCGGTGCCATGGTGACGCTGCGTGGGGATCGCATGTACGAATTCCTTGATCGCCTCCTGAGCATCGTGCTTCCGCGAGTGCGCGATTTTCGCGGCGTATCGACGAAGTCGTTTGACGGGCGCGGCAATTACACGCTCGGATTGCGCGACCAGTTGATCTTCCCGGAGATTGATTATTCGAAGGTCGACAAATTAAAGGGTATGAACGTCACCATCGTGACCACGGCGCGTTCCGACGATCAGGCGCGGTCGCTGCTGAAGCATCTTGGTATGCCGTTCAGGGCGTGAGAAATCAAGCTCGTCATCGACGTCGATCAGGAAACAGTCGATCAGGAATCGCGAGCGAGTTAAAGTTTATCGAAAGCTGGCAGCTGAAACTGGCAGCGGAAGTTAGGAGCAAATTTGGCGACTACAGCGAAAAGAGTGAAAGACGGCACGGATAGCAAGACCAAGCCGCAGAACGTCAAGAAGCCGAAATTTTCGACGCGGAAGCATAACCGCTGCAAGATTTGCGGGCGTCCACGAGCCTATCTGCGCAAATTCGGGCTATGCCGCCTGTGTTTCCGCAGTCTGGCTTTGAAGGGCGAAATTCCAGGCGTTTCGAAATCGTCCTGGTAATTTCTAGTGAGCAAGCAGGAACCAAGCGCTCGCGGGGGTTCAGTCCGGCGAGTGGAAGAAGTGACGTAGACAAGCTGCTGCCAGGTTCTCCGCGGAACGCGGAGCGAACGAGCGGCGCGAGGAGAAGCAAACGATGAGGTTGACCGATCCGGTCGCAGACATGCTGACGCGCATTCGCAACGCGATTCGCGCCCAGCACCAAAAAGTCGATATACCAGCTTCCAACCTGAAGAACGAGATTGCCCGCATTCTCAAAGAAGAGGGCTACATTGCGAACTTCAAGCCGGCGGAAGACGAGGGCCACAAGGTTCTCCGCGTATATCTAAAATACGGCAATAATAACGAGGCAGTAATCACCGATCTGACGCGCGTGTCGCGTCCCGGCTGCCGGGTCTATGTTCGCCGCACCGAGATTCCGCGGGTACTTGGCGGCATGGGCATCAACATCCTGACCACGCCAAAGGGCGTGATGACAGGGCGCCAGGCGCGGCGTCAAGGCTTGGGCGGCGAGTTGTTGTGCGAAGTTTGGTAAAAATCGAAGCTGTTAGCTCTTGCCTTTTAGCGTTGAGCTAAAAGTAAGCGCGACCGCTGGAAAGCCGAAAGCTAAGAGCCAAAGGCTAAGAGCAGAATCTATGTCACGAATTGGAAAAAAACCGATCGCGATCCCGAAGGGCGTGACGGTAAAGCTTGAAGGAAATAACGTGCACGTCCAGGGGCCGAAGGGCAAGCTCGATACGCCACTTCCGGCGGGCATCAAAATGGAGCAGCACGACGGCAACCTCATCGCTACCCGCGAAAATGATTCGCAGGCGGCCGTGCATGGTCTGGCGCGCGCGCTCGTCAATAATGCGGTTGAAGGCGTGACTAAGGGCTGGACGAGAGATCTCGAGATTGTTGGCATCGGCTACCGCGCCGAGATGAAGGGCAAGGGCATGGTCGTATTCAGTCTCGGCTATTCGCATCCCGTGGAATATCCGCTGCCGACCGGAGTCGATTGCGCCATCGACGCCAAGCTGACAAAGCTTACGTTGAATGGGATCGACCGCCAGAGAGTTGGGCAGGTTGCCGCCGAAATGCGTTCGCTGCGTCCGCCCGATCCCTACAAGAATAAAGGCGTGCGTTACGCTGGCGAGAAATTGAAGAAGAAGGTTGGTAAGACGGGAGCAAAATGATCGCGCTTGGCGGGCGTTTGAATCCGCCGCGATCATCCCGAACAAAGTGAAAAATCTGGCTGGCAGCCGTCAGCTCTAAGCTGTAGGTTTCCGCGATTTCGACGGAGCTGAAAACTGATTCACTGACGGCGGATAGCGCTGATATCTGAGGGGCTATTAAAATGCTTAAAATTACTGCAAAAAATCGATCCCGGCAGCGAGTGCATGATCGCATTCGCAAGAAGGTCATGGGAACGCCTGAGCGTCCTCGTCTGAATGTGTACCGGTCGTTGAACCATATTTATGTGCAGCTCATCGACGATCTTGACGGTAAAACGTTAGTTGCCGCTTCAAGCGCGGATGACCGCAAGGACGATCGCAAGTCCGGCGGCAACGTGGCTTCGGCGAAAGCCGTCGGCAAGAAGATTGCCGAGCTCGCCAAGGAAAAAGGCGTCACCAAAGTTGTCTTCGATCGCGGCGGTTACATCTATCACGGCCGCGTCAAGGCCCTGGCGGATGCGGCGCGCGAAGCGGGATTGCAGTTTTAGAATTCTTCGGCTTGTGTTTAGAGTTAAACGCTAGCGGCTCGCAACTTAAGAAATGAGATTTCAGAATGCCTAAAGTTACAAAAAAGCTCGATGCTAGCTCCTTCCAGTTGAAGGACCAGGTAGTCTCGATCAACCGTGTGACGAAAGTCGTTAAGGGCGGCAAGAACATGTCGTTCGCAGCGCTCATTGTCGTCGGAGATCCTTCCGCCGGCGTGGTTGGTTTCGGCTCCGGCAAAGCGAAAGAAGTTCCGCAGGCAATTCGCAAGGGGATTGAGTCCGCAAAGAAGAACCTGATGCGCATCAACCTAACGCAGACAACCGTGCCCCACACCGTTCTAGGACGATTTGGCTCCGGCAAAGTTCTCCTGAAGCCAGCCCCGGAAGGAACCGGAGTGATCGCTGGCGGCGCGGTGCGCGCGGTGATGACTTCCGCAGGAATTCAGAACGTCTTGACGAAATCGATTGGCACAACGAACCCGCACAACGTGATCAAGGCGACCTTCGATGCGCTGAAGCAGCTGAAGAGCCGCGAGCATGTCGCTGAGTTGCGCGGCAAATCGGTGCAGGAGCTCTAAAGCAGGTTGGAATTTCATAAAGCGTCGCATAAAGTGCGTCGCCATAGAGAATGTTGGACTAGGAGTCGAAATGACAACCAAGACATCGAAGTCGACACCCGGCACCATCCAGTTGAAATGGGTGCGATCGGCGATTTGTACTCCGCTCAAGCAAAAGCTGGTCGTGAAGGGGCTCGGTTTCACGCGATTGAATCAGGTGATTGTGCGTCCGGATAACGCCGCCATTCGCGGCATGGTCAAGAAGATTCCGCACCTGATTGAGATCGTCGAAGCCTAGTTCGGAAGCTAGTTTAGTAACTAGTACGGAAGCTAGTTCAGAACTTTAGTTCAAGATTGGCAGTTTTGGACGCAGCGCGCTGCGTTTCACCAGAGAGACATTATGAATTTATCGAGTATACGGGCGCCAAAAAAGGCGACGGAAAAGAAAAAACGAGTCGGCCGCGGCATGGGTTCCGGCATGGGCAAGACCTCCACGCGCGGTCACAAAGGGCAGTGGTCCCGCACCGGAGCGCGCCTGATCCGCGGATTTGAAGGCGGCCAGATGCCGCTGCACCGCCGTATTCCGAAGCGCGGGTTCACCAACATCTTCCGCGAGGAATATGATGTCGTCAATCTTGATCGCCTCGCGACCTTGACCGAAACTGAAATTACGGTTGAAGTGTTGAAAAAGGCAGGCATGGTGAATGGCAAGTCTCCGGTCAAGATTCTTGGAACCGGCGAACTCAAGTCAGCATTGACCATTCACGCCCACAAGTTTTCAAAGACCGCACAAGAGAAAATTACCAGGGCTGGCGGCAAATTCGAGGTCTTGCAGTAATGGCCGAAGTCGCAATCTTCAACAAGCTGTCGAATATATTCCGGGTTCCTGATCTTCGCAAACGCGTGCTCTTCACGCTCGGCCTGCTGGCGGTCTATCGCATCGGCGGCCATATCCCGACGCCCGGAATCAACGGCGACCGGCTGGCGCAGTTCTTCGAGCAGAATCGCGGTTCGGTGCTCGGTTTTGTCGATCTCTTCAGTGGCGGCAACCTTCGGCGACTCACGATTTTTGCGTTAGGCATCATGCCGTACATTACGGCCTCCATCATTTTGCAACTCCTCACCGTCGTCTATGAACCTCTCGCCAAATTGCAAAAAGAAGGCGAGATGGGACGCAAAAAAATCACGCAGTGGACGCGCTACCTCACCGTGATTTTGAGCGCCGTGCAATCGTTTGGCATCGCTCTAAGCCTTCAGAAGGCGGGTGACTTCGTCAATCATCCCGGCCCCGGATTCATTTTGATGACGATGCTTACTCTGACCACCGGCAGCGCCTTCATCATGTGGCTCGGCGAGCAGATTACCGAACGCGGCATTGGCAACGGCATGTCCTTGCTGATCTTCGCCGGCATCGTTGTAGGGCTTCCGCGCGGCGTCATCGACCTTTATCAGAAGGCGCAAACCTCGGCATGGGGTGTGTTTACGGCTCCGGCGATCATCATGTTGCTCGCTTTGATGATCGCGGTTGTGGCTTTCATCGTTTACGTCGAGCGCAGCGAGCGCCGGATTCCAGTGCAGTACGCGAAACGCGTGGTTGGGCGCAAAGTTATGGGTGGGCAGTCTACCCACTTGCCTCTACGCGTGAATGCGGGCGGCGTCATGCCCGTGATTTTTGCTTCGTCGATTCTCGCGTTACCGCAGATGCTGGGCGCGGCCTTTCACAACAATCGCGTCATCGGGCCGATCCTCGACGCGATGAAGTGGGGCGAGCCACTTTACACGCTGCTCTATTGCCTCGGCATTATCTTTTTTGCCTACTTTTATATCTCGATCGTGTTCAATCCGAACGAGGTGGCCGACAACATGCGCAAGTGGGGAGGGTTCATCCCCGGCATTCGTCCTGGCAAAAGGACCTCAGATTTTATCAACGACGTGCTCACGCACATTACTCTCGTGGGTGCCCTGTACCTCATTCTGATTTCATTGATTCCCGAGTGGATGATCGCCGGAATCAAGTTGAATCACCTGCCCTTGATTGGCCGGGTGTTTGAGAATTTGCCGACCTGGGTTACGAATGGTTTGGGAGTCAATTTTTATTTCGGCGGCACATCGCTACTGATCGTTGTCGGCGTTGCCATGGATACGGTCACGCAGATCGAAGCGCAGTTGATCATGCGTCACTACGATGGCTTCACGCCACGTAGCGGACGAATTCGCGGTCGCCGGACTTGGTAAGGATGGCAAGGCGGGCGGCCTGCCTCAAGAAAAATTTTGCGGCGCGGAGCGGGTTGTATTTCCGCGATGGGAAACACGAGCAAGAGAAGTTATTTTTCCATGGCCACAGACACCGCGCGTAAAATTGGACCCGTGATTCTGCTCGGCCCCCCGGGGGCCGGTAAGGGCACTCAGTCCAAAAAAATTGTTGAGCACTACGGTATCCCGCAGATATCGACCGGAGACCTGCTGCGAGATAACGTTGCCCTGGGAACTTCGCTCGGATTGCAGGCCAAGTCCATCATGGCCCGGGGCGAGCTGGTTCCGGACGAGTTGATGTATGGGATCGTCGGCGTGCGCTTGCGTAACCTGGATTGCAAGCGCGGCTTTGTGCTCGACGGGTTTCCCCGAACTTCCGCTCAGGCGGAGTGGCTGGAGAATTTTCTTCGGATCGAGGTCTTTGATAAGTCGGATAAGTGCCCGCCCATTGTGATCCAGTTGGTGGTGGATTATAATCAGTTACTGGTACGTCTTACCGGGCGGCGCACGTGTCTCGCCTGTGGACGAGTCTATAACCTCCATCTGAACCCGCCACTTGTCAGTGAGTCGTGCGACGATGACGGCTCGAAGTTTTACATCCGCGAAGACGATCGCGAAGAAGTGATTTCCAGCCGGTTTAATGCTTATGAGCAGCAGACCCGGCAGGTGGTGAATCACTACCGGGATCAGCATCAACTGGTAGCGATCAATGCGGATCGTCCCGTGGAAACCGTGACGGCACACATTTTCAGCGTGATTGACCGCCACTGCGTGCACGGATGTTAGCGCCGCGCACCGACGGCCACTCAGTAGATGGCCGCGAATCAGACGAACGATCGATGAAGGATCGATGAAAGCACTATGAGTTTCGGGGAAGACCGGATCGTTCGCAAGTCGCCCGAAGAAATCGAAAAGATGCGGCGAAGCGGGCAGATGGTCCGCAAGATTCTGAATCATCTGAAGGGCATCGTCGCCGCAGGTGTTACGACGATGGATTTAGAAAAGGCTGCCGAGAGCATGATCCAGGAACTCGGAGCGGCTCCGGCTTTCAAGGGATATTTTGGTTATCCCTGTGTGCTCTGTACTTCGATCAACGAGGAGATTGTGCACGGCATTCCGTCCGAAAGACGGGCGCTCAAAACAGGCGATATCGTTTCCATCGACTGTGGCGTCGTCTTCGATGGGTATTACGGCGATGCCGCAATTACCGTAGCGGTAGGCGAGCAGGTCACTCCCGAACTGAAGAAGTTGCTTGAAGTGACTGAGGCTTCGCTCTACAAAGGCATCGAGCAGGTGAAGATCGGCAACACTGTCGGCCACGTTGGATCGGCGATTCAGAAGCACGTAGAGTTAAACGGATTTAGTGTAGTGCGGGAATTTGTTGGCCACGGAATCGGCACGAAGCTGCACGAGGCGCCCCAGATCCCCAACTTTGGCAAGAAGGGCCAGGGAGCGGAGTTGACCGAAGGCATGGTTTTGGCGATCGAGCCCATGGTGAATTCGGGCCGCCCGGAAGCGAAAGTATTGAGCGATAAATGGACGGCCGTAACGCTCGACGGCAGTTACAGTGCGCACTTTGAGCATTGTGTGGCTGTAACCAAGCAAGGCCCGGTGATTTTGACGCAGTAAACAGCCTTCAGCTATCCGCTCTCAGTTGAGACGATAATCTGGAGGCAAAAACTGAGAGCCGACAGCTGACCAGCTGGCAGCTCCTAAGGAGTCAATGAGTAAAGAAGACGCGATTGAGGTGATGGCAACGGTCGTCGAGCCGCTGCCGAATGCCATGTTCAAGGTTGAACTGGAAAATAAACATAAGGTTCTGGCTCACGTTTCCGGCAAGATGAGAAAGAACTTCATTCGCATCCTGCCTGGAGATAAAGTGGCGGTCGAGCTTTCTCCTTACGATCTGAATCGTGGCCGGATCGTTTATCGATATAAATAATTTATGCGCAGGGCAAAACGCCCTCCGAATAGCCGGCAGGATGCCGGCGCTACAGTTGCGGCCTACAGAATCGCGCACTGGGAATGGAATTGAATCATGAAAGTACGAGCATCGGTTAAGAAAATTTGCGACAAGTGCAAGGTCATTCACCGCAAGGGAGTCGTGCGGGTGATTTGCGAGAATTCGAAACACAAGCAGCGCCAGGGCTAGCGAACTGGGTTTACGAACTGAGTTTACGAATTGAGCTTCGAAGGTTCGAGGCCGGTAGCCAGTAGCTGGCGGCTGAATTAAGAGAGGGATTTATGGCACGTATCGCAGGCGTCGATCTTCCGCGCAACAAGCGCACGAACATCGCGCTCACTTATATCTACGGCATCGGCACCTCGCGCGCAGCGCGAATTTTGGACGCGGCTAACGTCGAGCCCATGAAGAAAATTTCTGATCTTGGCGAAGACGAGATCAACCGTATCCGTCAAGTTATCGAGGCGGAAGGTTCGGTCGAAGGCGATTTGCGCAAGGACGTTTCGATGAACATCAAGCGTCTCATCGAAATCGGTTCATATCGCGGATTCCGTCATCGCCGGAACTTGCCGGTTCGCGGCCAACGCACTCACACCAACGCACGCACCCGTAAAGGTCCGCGCAAGGGAACCGTCGCGCAGAAAAAGAAGACGACTAAAGCTTAAAACTATCCCTCGGCTTTCAGCGATCAAGTTCTTGAAGTAAGAACGACAGCTGAAGCTCACGGGATGAGAACTGAGATCTCAAGAATGGCTAAACCAGTAGCAGCAGGCGGCGCCGCGGCGCCCGACAAAAAAGGCAAGAAAAAAACGTTTAAGAAGAAAGAGCGCAAACACGTCCCGCACGGACTGGTTCACGTTCAGGCTTCTTTCAACAACACGATCGTGACCATCACCGACATGTCCGGTAACGTGCTGTCGTGGAAGAGTTCAGGGTCGCTTGGCTTTCGCGGTTCGCGTAAGGGCACTCCGTTCGCGGCGCAGCAAGCGGCGTCGGGCGCAGCCAGCCTGGCGCGTGATCACGGCGTTCGCACGGTAGACGTGCGGGTGAGTGGGCCGGGATCCGGCCGCGAGTCGGCTGTCCGCGCTCTCGCTTCCTCTGGAATCGAAGTGCGTTCGATTAAAGATACGACGCCGATTCCGCACAACGGTTGCCGTCCGCCAAAGCGTCGAAGAGTCTAGTTCAAGGATTTAAAGTTACAGTGATTTTGGTCCGGGATGAAGGGTGAAGCCAAACCTGTAAACCGGTCATCTAACTAAGGAGAACAACTTGGCTCGTTATACGGATGCAGTGTGTCGTCTATGTCGCCGGGAAGGCATCAAGCTCTTCCTCAAAGGCACGAAGTGCTTTAGCGACAAATGCCCAATCGAAAAGCGTAACTTCGCTCCCGGCCAGCACGGGAAGGATAGGAAGACCAAGGTCGTAGGCTACGGTCTCCAGTTGCGCGAAAAGCAAAAAGCAAAGCGCATCTATTTCACTCAAGAAGGCCAGTTCCGGAATTACTTCGAGAACGCGGTCAAGTCGAAGGGTGTGACCGGTGCGAAGTTGCTCGAATCGCTCGAGCGCCGTCTCGACAACGTCGTTTACCGTCTTGGTTTCGGTATCTCACGCCGCCAGGCGCGCCAGTTGGTGCGTCACGGGCACGTGCAGGTGAACGGCAAGAAGGTCAATATTCCTTCTTACGAAGTCAGCGTCGGCGAAGAAGTGCAGATTCGCGAGAGCAGCCGCAAAGTTCCAATTCTTGAAACCGCCAGGGAATTCGCCAGCCATCAGCCGGCGCCCGCGTGGTTGGAAATTGACCGCGAGAACTACAAAGGCCGCGTTAGCGCGTTGCCGAAACGCGAAGACATCCAGTTGCCGGTAAACGAGCAACTGATCGTCGAACTGTACTCGAAATAAATTGGTTGCGCGGGGGACGGGTGACTTCGCCCGCCCCCGCGCAGCATATACTTTTTTGGCCTACGTTCGTGCCAGATCAGCCTGCGGCGACACTCGATCCGAAGCCGGGCCGCTTCGGAGAGTCACCGCGGAGCCACATGGCCGAGAGGAGAAACACATGCTTTGGAGAGGTTTTCAAAAACCGAAACGTTTAGCGAGCGATACCAGTTCGCTTACCGATAAATACGGAATGTTCTGGGCGCAGCCCTTTGAACGAGGCTTCGGCACGACGATTGGCAATGCCCTTCGCCGCGTCATGTTAAGTTCGATCGAAGGCGCGGCCGTGACCGCCGTCAAGGTTGAGGGCGTGCTGCATGAGTTCCAGTCGATCCCTGGCGTGGTCGAGGATGCCACTGACATCATCCTGAACATGAAGCAGATTCCCTTCAAGCTTGCGGGCGATGGCCCGAAGGCGATTTATCTGCGCGCCGATCAGCCGGGAGTTGTGACCAGCGCTTCGATTGAAGCGGATGGCGACGTCGAAGTGCTCGACAAAGACATTTACATCGCGACCGTGAGCGAAGGCGGAAAGCTCGACATGGAAATGCGCCTGAAGCGTGGGCGCGGTTACATTTCAGCCGACAAGAATTTCGAAGAAGATCTGGGCATCGGATTTATTCCCATCGACTCCGTGCATACGCCGGTGCGTAAGTGCAATTACACCGTCGAAGCGGCGCGACTCGGTCAAATCACCGACTACGACAAGCTCACCGTCGAGGTTTGGACCAATGGATCGATTACTCCGGGCGATGCTCTCGGGTTGTCGGCAAAGTTGATTAAAGATCACATGAACATCTTTATCAATTTTGAAGAAGAAATCGAAACCGCGTCGGCCAGCGAAGAGCGGCGTCCGGAGATCAAGAACGAGAACCTCAACCGTTCAGTCGAGGAGCTCGAGCTTTCCGTTCGCAGCTACAACTGCTTGAAGAACGCCAATATTCAGTCGATCGGCGAGTTGGTGCAGAAAACAGAAGCCGAGATGCTGAAGACGAAAAACTTCGGTCGCAAGTCACTTAACGAGATCAAAGAAATCCTCTCGTCCATGGGCTTGAGCCTTGGTATGAAGATCGACGAGCAAGGCAACGCCGTTCCCGGGCCGACTTCGAACCAGATTCTGCCGGCGTCAGCTTACGGCGACAACGATCTATAAAAAACGTTCTTTAGAAGCGATCTGTAAGAACATCTGTAAAACTGGAACGGCTAGAAGACCTGTCATCCTGAGCGAAAGCGCAAGATTTTCTGTTTGCCTGAAGTGGCAAATTGCATGAATCGTTCGCTTCGCTCAGGATGCCAAAATCGCGGAATGCGTTTGACAGGCGAAACCGCCTGTCACCCCATTCAAATGAAGAGGGATCCATGCGTCACAGAGTTGCGGGTTACAAATTAGGTCGTACTACTTCTCACCGGCGCGCGATGCTGCGCAATATGGTGACTTCGATCATCATGGAAGAGCGCATCGAAACCACGGTGATCAAGGCGAAGGCGGTTCGTCCGTCGGTCGAGAAGATGATCACTCTAGGCAAAAAGGGTGACTTGGCAGCTCGCCGTCAGGCTGCGGCTTATTTGATGACTGGAGAAGCTGTCACAAAACTTTTCGACAGTGTGGCTCCTCGATTTGGCGATCGCGAGGGCGGTTACACCCGTATCGTCCGCACCGCATGGAGAAAGGGCGACGGCGCCGAAAAAGCATTCATCGAGCTTCTAGGCAGCGAGCAGGTTCTGGATGAAAAGCGCCAGAAGCGTGCAGAAATTCGCGCGAAGCGCGCTGAAGAGAACCGCAAAGCCATGGAACACGCCGACCAAGAAGCTCAGGCACAGAAAGATATGGCTGCAAACGAGTCAGAAGGCAAGACCGACAGCAACGAAAACGATAGTCGATAACGACGAAAACGATAATCGATAACGAAAACGAAAACGAAAAGATAAAGATAAAGAAAAGTAAGCGCGCCACAGCGCAAACTTAAAACATAAACAAGGCGCCCAGTCCTGGACGCCTTGTTTTATTTCGTAAAAGCTCTCTGTTGCTAGTGCACCTCACCGCTAGCCGTGCCAATAAATCCAGTCTTGTTGTCGAGCACAGCTAGTCTGAGGGACTGGCCACCTGCGGGCATGTCCATGTCGATCGGAACCATCATTCCCTTATCAAGCAGTTGCTGGTAGGTTGCGGCATCGAAGGTACGATCCACTTTTATACTCTTAGTTCCCATGTTCTTGCCGGCTGCGCTGAAAAGGCTGGCATAAAGGTTTACGTTCATTTTTTTGGCGCCCCCCGCATCTTCGGCTGACAACGTATGAGCATCTACCAGAAATATCACTCTCATCTTGCCGGGCTCCGTGGGTTTCGCTTGCGCCATGAATGCCACTTGCGTTGCCGGGGCGCCAATTTCTAGCGCGGCGGCTACGTTCTGTTCGAAGTTACCTTTCTTATCAGGAGCCGGCTCGACCGCGAAGTAGCCTTTTCGGTATCGAAGTTGGGCGTCGCCTTTGTCGAGCTTGATCGTGAAGTTTCGAAATTTCCCATCCCATTTCTTATTCTCGGCATAATAGCCAAGTGTGTAAGATGCTTTTTCGTCTGAGACAGCCAACGAGATTCCATCCTTGATTTCGTTCTGGTTGACGTAAGCTTTTCCTCCGGTCTCTGCGGCCACCTCTCTCATGGTGCCCTGTGCTGATTGCTGGGCTGAGAGGCCGGCGATCACTCGATCTGTTATTGCTGTGTCACGGTAAACGGATCCAGATCGCGTCGCCGAGCTCTCCATCCCGCTCATTAAGCCCGTGAGATCCACTGGATAAATCGCAATGTTGCTATTCGCCAGTTCGGCTTCGGCTGCCTTGATGTCCTGCCCGTGCAGTTGTCTTGCTTCGGCGGCATAAGCACCAGCGGCGTTCACTGAGACCGACCGCTGCCGGCCCTGACCAGGGAGATCGGCCAGTAACTCGGCATCGGTCACATTGCGGTCTTCTGGAATCAGGTCAAAGGGCAATGAAGCAGTAAGCCAAACCACGTTTTTGCGGCCGGGCAGCCCACCTAAAATTCTGGCCAATGATCGCATCGCTTCGATCGTGGCTATGGTGCGGCGCTCGAGGGCATACCCCACTTGAAGGTCCGCGAATTGCTGTACCGCCGCCTGTGCCGATGCGATTGAGGAAGACGAAGCGTCACCACCAGCTGAGATCCCGTGCGATTCTGGAGCAGGCCCCGATGACTGCAGAATGGGTTCCTGAGGCCTCAGGTTCTTAATGGCTGTCATCAAAACGTGAGGATCGCTCGTAAACTGTTGCAACACCCCGAGCCTATCCGTGAGCGTCATCACCGCCATTGCATGCCCAGCCTGCCCTTGCTCTGTTACGTATTTCAACATTTGAAAGCGAGCGTAAGCCTGATCCTTGAATTGCGAGTTCATCGCGTCCAGCAGCAACACCGTTGCCACACCCCCCGGCCCGACATTTTCCGGCCGGTTTGACAGCACCCCAGCGGGGACGGGCACAGGCTTGGCCGCATCGTTTGAGCCGGGGGCGGTGAACAGCGACACTTTCTGTTTTTTGCCGTTTTCTTCGACCGTGAAGTCTTCCGCTTTCAGCCCGCTTACGGGCAGCCCTTTTTTATCGGTAACGACAACATCGACCGTGACCAGCCTGGTATTTGTACGGATGGTGAGGGTGGGTTCACCGCCGGCAGGTTGCTGTGCGCTCGCAATTTCAGGGTAGGTTGTCAGGTTGAAAGCAAGCGCCGCGGCAATCGCGGTTTTAAACAACTGGTTGCATGACATAGAACCTCCGGCGAAGCCAAAGCAGTTCGGGGAGAACAACGGAGCGTACCCTGTTTCTTTTCACTTGGCAAAACATTTGTGGACCGACGGCAGCCCGCTGAAATGCACCATTTGCCTGATAGGAATGCGCTCCCTACAATAGACATCAATTAATCTTATGATTCATTTTCCCGTTCCTGAAGCTCTTACATTTGACGACGTACTGCTTCTTCCCGCTCATTCCGTAGTCGTGCCTGCAACCACGAACACGCAGACGCAAGTTTCCCGCAACATTCGGCTGAATATTCCGATCATCAGCGCTGCCATGGATACCGTGACCGAATCCCCTATGGCGATTGCTATGGCGCAGGCTGGCGGGATGGGGATTATTCATCGCAATCTGAGCATCGAGCAGCAGGCAAATGAAGTGGACAAGGTAAAACGGTCGGAGAGTGGAATGATCGTCGACCCGGTCACCATGTCGCCCGACGCGAAGGTGTCCGACGCGCTCGACGTCATGAAGAAATACAAGATTTCAGGCGTTCCCATCACGCAGAAAGATGGAAGGCTCGTGGGTATTCTTACTAACCGCGACCTGCGTTTCGAATCGCGCTTTGATATTCCCATCAGCAAGGTGATGACGCACAAAAACCTCATTACGGTTCCTGTAGGTACCACGCTCGAGCAGGCGGAAGAGATTTTGCACGAGCATCGCGTGGAGAAGTTGCTTGTCGTCGACGACAAGTACAACCTTAAAGGCTTGATAACGGTAAAGGATATTCAGAAGAAGCTGAAATATCCGGGAGCGGCCAAAGATAATCAAGGTCGACTGCGTGTAAGCGCGGCAATCGGGGCGACCGGGGATTTCCTGGAACGGGCGCAGGAACTGGCGAAGGCGAAAGTCGATGTGCTCGCCATCGACAGCGCGCATGGACATTCAGTACTCGTTCTAGAGGCAGTCAAGGCCGTTAAAGCCATGCTGCCTGAGATGGAGTTGATCGCCGGCAATGTGGCTACCTTTGACGGCGCCTGCGACTTAGTGAAGGCGGGAGTCGATGGAGTCAAGGTGGGCATCGGGCCGGGCTCGATTTGCACCACTCGAATCGTCACTGGAGTAGGCGTTCCCCAGATCACCGCAATCGCCGAAGCAGCACGTGCCACGCGAGGTTCGGGAGTTCCCATCATCGCAGACGGGGGAATCAAATATTCGGGAGACATGACGAAAGCTCTCGCAGCAGGCGCGTCCGCCGTGATGGTTGGGTCGATGTTTGCAGGCACGGATGAAAGTCCCGGCGAATTGATTCTTTATCAGGGTCGAACCTTTAAAGCCTATCGCGGCATGGGTTCACTCGGGGCAATGGCCGCAGGTTCGAGCGAACGCTACTTTCAAAATTCGGATGGCGACTCTTCCACTGCGGCCTCAATGGGTGCAGACGCAAATCGGCTTGGCAAGCTTGTTCCCGAGGGAATTGAAGGGCGAGTGCCGTATCGCGGATCGGTATCGATGATTGTTCATCAGATGGTTGGCGGGCTTCGGTCAGGAATGGGGTATTGCGGTTGCGAGACCGTAACTGATTTGCAGCAGAAAGCACGGTTTGTTCGCATCAGTTCAGCAGGATTGCGAGAGAGTCACGTACACGACGTCATGATCACCCGCGAAGCTCCGAACTATGCGGCCGAATAGCGGCGTGCCCAAGCTGGGGAGCGATCCTGTCCCGTCACCTCCGAACCTCTTCCGAGCATGGTGGCCTGCGCTCATCTGGGTAGTGCTGATTACTTTCGAGTCCACCGATTTTTTTTCGTCCGAGCATACGGGTGGCGCGCTCTATTCGATGCTTACCCATCTTCTCGGTCAGATCGACTTGTATAAATTCCTTGTCTTTCATCATTACCTGCGTAAGACCGGTCACGTAATCGGCTATGGCATGTTGGCTCTCTTACTGCTTCGCGGCTGGCGAGCTACACTCGACTATCAAGACCTGAAGTTGCCTAAAACAACATTGTTGTCTTGGCTCGGAACCGCCTTTGTGGCGAGCATGGATGAGTGGCACCAGAGCTACATTCCTTCGCGCACCGGCACATGGCGAGACGCTGTTTTAGACAGCACTGCAGGCCTTATTTTTCTGGTTGTAGCTTATTTCTGGTTGCGCCGCGCACGCCGCGCCAGCGCAGTCGTCGCGAGCGATCCACCAGGTTTCTGAGATATCCAAAAACCATACTTTCCCGCTAACTTATTCGGTTTGACAGGCTTGAACGGGCGAAAATAAGTGCGTAAAACCGTATAAGTTTTTATTGACTTGCACGAACAAGTTTGGTACTTTCTCCGCTCACTGCCACCCGGCTTCGTCGAAGGGCACTGTTCCTAAGAGTCCGTTCATTTCCGGTTTCCATTACGGTTCGCTAAACTACGGTTCGCTAGACTACGCTTCGTTCCGGGCCCCTTAAAAGATCGCGTTGTAAACAGGGCATTCGTTCTACAAAATGTTCCTCTTCGTCCGGAGGTCTATGGCCGCTGATCTTTCTCCCGTTCTTGATATTCACGATCTGGATGAGCTGCGCCGCAGCGCGGTAGAAGCCCGCGCCTATTCCTTTTGTCCCAGCACCGAGGCGCAGATAGAACGCTATTTGAGTCCGCCCGCCAACTCGCCCTATGCACTCGAATATGCCTTCCATTTGTTAGGCGATATCAGTCGGAAGACTGTGGTTGACTTGGGATGTGGTAAAGGAGAAAACCTCGTCCCACTCGCCCGGCGCGGAGCTTATATCGTAGGTGTTGATCTTTCACCTGAACTTGTGGAGTTAGCCAAAAGGCGAGTGGAGGCGGCTGGAGTGAAAGCCGACCTGCGCGTCGGTTCGGCCTACGCTACCGGCCTTCCAGACGAATGTGCCGACATAGTTTTCTGCATCGCCCTTGTCCATCATTTAAATATTCCGCAACTGTGTTCTGAAATGCGGCGCATTTTGAAGAAAACTGGATTCATTATTATCTCGGAACCCGTGCGCTTTTCGCAATCCTATGATCGCGTTCGGAAACTTCTTCCAAAGAGACGAAACATCTCAGAGTACGAACATCCGTTGACAAAGTCTGAGTTTCAATGCCTGGCTACCGATTTTTCGGTTGAAAACGTCCGTTACTTTCGCTTGCCCTTCGTGCCTTTGATCGAGCGGCTCACGGGACGAACGAACCATTTTGCGAGAGTTGTCAGCGGAAAACTTATCGACCGTCTTCCATCGCTTCATGGCTATGCGACCGGAGTTGTAAGCAGGTTGCGGAAAGTGGCGTAGGTTTCGCCCGACGCACACGACGCCCAGGTAGATGCTAAGCTTCCGCCGGTTGCTATCCGCTTGTTAAACGAGGTGTGCGGTAGGCCAGCAACGCGATCGCAGAAACCGCCGCGATCCCCGCCGAAACGTAAAACGGTATCGCCGCTCCATACACCTTCCACAATGATCCCGTGATGACGCTTGAGAGCAGAGTGGTCACGCTCGTGAAGAAAGAATAAATTCCGAGCGCGCGGCCGCGCACATCCCCCTCGACACTTTCGACGATCAATGCCTTGAGAACTGCGTTCGTCAGTGCGTAGAACAAACCATAAAATGCCATTGCCAGCCAGATCGCGAGCTGGGAAGGCGCCAGCGCAAATACGAAATAAACGATTGCAAAGACAAAATATCCGGCTGAGGCGATCGTTGAACGTGAGAATCGATCGCTGAATCTT
>JANYKL010000068.1 GCA_025361625.1 Acidobacteriaceae bacterium | reverse complement strand
CGTGTCCGCATGGTACGGCGGATTGGCTCCCCACCACCCCTTCCATGAGAGGTCCGGCCACGGGCCGCGCACCGGACCGAACATATTGCGGCCGAGGATGAAGGCGCCAAAGTTCGACATGGCTTGCCGGGCAAACTTTGGCGCCTTCATCCTCGGCCGCAATATGTTCGGTCCGGTGCGCGGCCCGTGGCCGGACCTCTCATGGAAGGGGTGGTGGGGAGCCAATCCGCCGTACCATGCGGACACGTTCGTTCTGACGCATTACGAACGCGAGCCGATCGTGATGGAGGGCGGGACGACTTTTTACTTCGTGACTGGCGGAATCCACGAAGCACTTCGGCTCGCCAAGCAGGCGGCGGGCGATAAGGATGTCAAAATCGGCGGCGGTGTTTCCACCTTGCGTCAATACCTTGAGGCCGGATTGGTAGATTCCCTGCACTTTGCGTTGGCGCCAGTCGTACTCGGCCGCGGCGAGGCCTTGTTTACCGGTCTCGACCTGCACGCACTGGGATTCTCCGTGATGTATCACAAGGCGACTGAGCAAGCGACGCACTTGGTATTGGAGAAAGCCAAAACTTGAACTGCGATGCCGAACCAGCCGAGGAAATCCCATACTTCTTACTATTTAGGCGCACGAGACTAGCAACTTATTCCGTTTTTAGTTGCCAGAAGTTTTTGGAGCGGCTTGGGCACAACAGGGAACGTCACCAAATCCGAACGCGATCTTCGGGCTTCAGATATAGCTTGTCGCTGGGCGCGATCTCGTAGGCTTTGTACCAGGCATCGATATTTCGCACCGAATCGCTTCGGTATTTCCCCGGCGGATGGGTGTCACTCTTGATTTGCTGGCGTAGTGCGGCTTCGGTCTGGATCTTCCGCCATCTTTGGGCGAACGCCAGAAAAAAGCGTTGTTCGCCACTCAGTCCGCCTAACACGACATCGGGCTTACCTTTTGTTGACAGGACATAGGCGTCATGCGCCACCAGCAACCCCGTCTGGTCGGCGATACTTTCAGACAAGACCTGCTTGCCGTGGACGCAAACATCAGCGAACGGGCAGTAGCTATTCATTTGCGCCGCCAACTTCTCCGCGGCCGCGTGGTACGAGGCCTTGTCCTCCGCGGTCCACCAATCGCCGAGCCGGCCTTGAGGGTCGTAAATATTGCCCAGTTCGTCGAAGCTGTGGCCGATTTCGTGGGCCATGCCTGCGCCGGCGGATCCGTAGTTGGAGGCAGAGTCGCCCTTGCTGTCGAAATATGGCGGCTGCAAAATTGCGGCCGAGAAGAACTCAGCATTGGGGCTAAACATGATGACCGCGCTGGGGATTTGCGGATTAATCGGCCACTCGATCGGATCGACCGGTTCTTTTAACTTGGCTAAGTTGCGCAAACGAAGGCGAGCTTCCGCTCGGCGCAAGTTTCCGTAGGCGTCGCCTCGCACGACATCAAGCATCGAATAATCGACCCATGTATCGGGGTAGCCGATGAATATCTCGAAGGCGGCCAATTTAGCCAGAGCCTTTTCTTTTGTTTGAAGTGACATCCACGTAAGATTTGAAATGCGAGTGCGATAGGCCGCGATCAGATCCGCAGCCATGGCTTGCGCTTTCGCCTTAGCCTCCGGCGAGAAATAACGTTGCGTATAGAGTTGGCCGACTACCATCCCCAGCGCTCCGTTTGTGGCTGCGATGGCTACCTCGCTGCGGTCTGGCGCCTGCGGCATACCCGATAGGGTGGCGCCGTAAAAGCTGAAATGTTCGTCAGCTACAGCCTTAGGCAGGAGGCTGGCATAATGTTCGATCAAGTGAAGCCTGAGATAGTCTTTCCACACATCGGTACTTTCACTCTCCACTAAGGCGGAGACGCCGATCACAGCCGACGGCTGCCAAACGGCGAAATCGGCCTGCTGGTCAAGTCCAGCCGATTTAAAATACTCGCCCCAGTCCATGCCCGGCGCTTTGACGCTGAAGTCCGAACGTTTCCACGGGTTGTTCTGCTTGAAAGGGTCGGCGGCATCAGCGTCTGGCGCGAAGGCTCGCGCAATTCGGGTTTCAAACGACAAAATATGCGCCGCTCTGCTCTCGGAGTCCGCAATGCCCGCCAGTTTCAGGACCGCCGCAATGTGTGTTTGGTACTGAGCGCGAAGGTCGGCACTTTTGGGCGACGGGTCGATGTAATTATCGCGATCGAGCATCCCCAAACCACCTTGCCATAGATGGACAACGTTGTGGTTCGCGTCTTCAAAGCCCTGGTTGACCCACAAGCCGAAAATATGGTCGGCGTTCGCGGTGGGTCCGTCGACTTCGCTATTCAAAGTGGTACCCAGATAGGCTGACAGCGATGCCTTGTTCGCGATCGCAGAAATCAGAGCGATTTCATCGGCCAATGGCGTCAGCTTCTTGGCCTCAATGCCGTCTGCGTCCATAAAGCTGGCGTAGTAGTCGCCAACTTTCTGCGTAATGCTGCCCTTGGGTGCGCGGGCCCCAGCTGCCTCTTGAACGAGATCACGCACCTGTTGGCTTGTTTTCTCTCTCAACACTGCGCGCGTATCCAAGCTCGTTTGGCCAGCGGGTATCGTTACCCGCTTTAGCCAACCCCCGTTGGCGTATTGGTAGAAGTCGTCGCCTGGCTTGATGGAACGGTCCATATCATCTTCGTTGGCGCCTTGAGCAACAGGTGGCGCGGCTGTGGCAAACGAAAGCGCGCAAACGAAGATAGCGACCGGCAGCGCAAAGCGAAGAAGAGGCACGAAAATCCTTGCGAGCGGGCTGCGCCAAAAGCAGCGATTTGCAAGTGCGGACGAATCCCCGATTGTTCTGACATCCTTGCGTTGCATGCTGCCTCCACGTCCAATGTCTGGATTGATTGCTGCGCGCCGCATCTGCGCATTGGATCACCTGCTGTACAAAGCCAACAACGCAGCGCAGTCGTGACTATAACGAAAAGGATTCGTCGACGTTGGACGCCTGCGGACCTCTTTCCTTGGCCTCGGCGAACACTCGGGATCGCAGTGCGAAAACGTCGTCCGAACTGGAAGCGTCGTACTATCATAGGAACGCAATCGCGCATCAGCAGTCGCGATTCATCCGCAGGTTTGTAATAGTCATGACGCTGGACTGGCAGGTATGTTCACAAGCGAGGCTCGCGCGCGATCCCCGCTTCGACGGCAAATTCTTCATCGGTGTGCTCAGCACCAGAATCTATTGCTGCACCATTTGCCCGGTACCGACTGTGAAAGAAAAAAACGTCCGTTACTTTCCAACTGCCGCTGCGGCCACGGAAGCTGGTTTCCGTCCTTGTCTGCGTTGTCGGCCGGGATGTTCGCCTGGAACTCCCGCCTGGCTGGGAACTTCGAGCACAGTTTCGAGAGCTTTGCGCCTGATTGGGGAGAGTGGCTTAGAAGACGGCGGAATGGAAGGCCTTGCGGAGCGCCTGGGAGTAGGTTCGCGGCATCTTCGGCGATTGTTTATCCAGCACTTGGGTGCGCCGCCAAGCGCGGTAGCGCAGACTCGCCGTCTGCACTTCGCCAAGAAACTGATAAATGAGACCAGGCTGCACATGAGTGACGTCGCCCTCGCATCGGGTTTCGGATGCGTGCGCAGATTCAACGCCGCCATCCGCAAGACTTACAACAGAACGCCGACGCAACTCAGGCGCTTCAGGCAGCAGAAGGCGATTCAGCCGGAGAATCAGTATCTTTTCCATCTACGTTTCCGGCCGCCGTATCACTGGAAGGGCATGTTGGCGTTTCTGGCGGCGCGCGCCACTCCCGGCGTCGAAGCGGTGGATCTTAAACGCTATCGCCGCTCCATTTCGTTGAACGGCTGCGACGGCCATTTTCAGGTTTCGCTCGACGAGGCGCCGGATGCCCTTGCAGTTCGTGTGCAGATTGACGACCCGCAGTCGCTCTACCTGATCATCGAGCGAATCCGCACAATGTTCGATCTGAATGCGGATTGGGCCGCCATAGAGGAGACCCTCGGAAGGGACCCCGAGTTGACTACACGGATTGCCGCGGAACCCGGGTTCCGCCTCCCCGGTTGCTGGAATGGCTTCGAACTCACAACGCGAGCGGTTCTCGGCCAACAAATCACTGTGAAGGGCGCAACCACGCTTGCGGGGCGCATCGCAAAGTCTTTCGGCCGACGTATCTCTGATGCAGGGAACCTCACCTATCTGTTTCCCACGCCGGAGATTCTTGCTGATGCCAAACTGACAGGGGTTGGTCTGACCGAGAAGCGGGCGGGGACGATTCGCGCTCTGGCTCGTGCCGTTTGCGACGGAAAGATTAGCTTTGAACGGATCGCCGACTCCGATGCCTTCTTGTCGCAACTCCTTGAGATTCCCGGCATTGGCCGTTGGACGGCGCAATACGTGGCCATGCGCGTCTTGGGAGAACCCGACGCCCTTCCGACCGGCGACCTGGGTCTTCTTCGTGCACTCGGTCTGAGGACTTCAAGGGAGCTAGAGAAACGTGCCGAAGCTTGGCGGCCATGGCGGTCTTACGCGAGCATGTATCTCTGGAGTACGGCGAACAAATGCAGCATCCGCAAAACTGGCGAAACGGTTTCCTAAGCCAAGAATTTGCGAATGAACAATCGGTTCGCCCCAAAACTCAGTCGACCATCGGCGCAGAACATCGTCAGGATTTGGAGAACATGGTTCCAGTGCGAGATGCGCGTGAGATTAGAGGTTGCGCAGCATCCGGCGTAGCGAGTTCCCCAAAGGGGCGCGGCCGATCGGCGCTTCATCATTTTCCTACCCATCAAGACAAGTAGACTTTTCAAAAACGTCTTGACTCTGGAATGCATTCAAGGGTTCATACTTCTCATGGTGCACAGCAGCGATCCCAAAGCTCTTAGTTCCGGGTCTCTCGCCAAGGTGACTGGTGTGAGTCCAGATACGATTCGACATTATGAACGGATTGGCGTTCTCCCAGGAGCTTCCCGAACAGAGTCTGGTTACCGCCGCTACCCCTCGAGCGCCGTGGAGAGAGTGCTGGTGGTGCAAAGGGCGCTTCGCATCGGATTCACTCTGGCGGAGCTGGCCGAAATACTGAAAGCTCGTGATGCTGGAGGCGCTCCCTGTCGCCGTGTTTACCACCTGGCCCAAGAAAAGCTTAAGGGGATCACAGCAGACATAGAATCCCTAAAACGCACAGAACGATATCTCAAGAAAGTGTTAGCCGACTGGGAACAGCGCACTCAGATTGCGGGTCCAGGGCAGAAATCGCACTTGCTGTACTCGCTAAGTGAGGCAGCAATGAAGTCCGGCGCTCCAGCAAATCAGCTTCGGAGGAACAGGAGAACATGAAAACAGTAATCGCATTTCTTCTTTTCAGCGGGCTGCACATGGCGGCCCAAGACATGCAGTCTTGCCCCATGCACAAAGAGCATATGAAAGAGCCATCGCAGCATCAGGCCGACGTAGAAAAGCATGGTGATGAGGCTATGGGCTTTCCTCATGACGAGACCGCGCATCATTTCCGGCTGTACTCAGACGGTGGAGCTATTGAAGTGACCGCCAATGACACGAAAGATTCGCGAAACATGCAGGCAATCCGGTCGCACCTGACACACATTGTCACGATGTTCTCCAGCGGGGAATTCTCGATTCCAATGTTTGTGCACGATCAGGTGCCGCCCGGCGTACCTGTGATGAAAGAAAAACGGACTGAGATTTTTTACACGTTCGAGGGTTACCAGCAGGTGGCACAGTGCGAATTAAAACAACGAATCCAGACGCGCTCAAAGCAATTCATAACTTTCTTCGTTTCCAGATTGACGACCACCATACTGGGGATACTACTGAGATCCAGACGTGGAAACCTGCACCCAGGCCCTGAGTCCTTGGAAGCAAGCGCCCCAAAACAAAGCGGTCGGCATGATCCGCTCGAAACCAAGTTGTACGGTCGTTGGCGACGGTTCCTCTACAAATTCCGTAACGCATTAATAAGTTTGGCGTCCCCGACGGGATTTCAACCCGGCGAAAAGCGTTGATCTAAAAACGTCGGTCACTGAGGCACTCGAAGACCCAAGGTTTGATTGGCGAACGGTAAGTGGCCTCGCGCAGGCGTTCCAGACTAGTGAAAAGGAAATAGTCGCCGTTCTTAATTCTATGCCCGACGAGATCGTCCGAGCCTCGGACGCCGATGGCAGAAGTTTGTTCACCACTCGCAATCACTACGAAAAACACACAGCTTTGGGGACAAGCTCTTATCAGCACTCGCAGACAGGATGGTCGCATAGTTAGAATTGAGCGATGCTCTCGTAAGCTTCTTGCTGGGCTGCGTCGGAGGCTTAGGAGTAAATATTTACCGCCTTTTTGAGGCATCGCTACAGCCAAAGGAAACGCGGCCCCCCATGATTTCCCGTACTTTGCCCAAGCTATACTTCTTTCTCTGCTAGCTGGAGTTTGTGCCCTGGCTAATCACCTTACAAAACCGATCAGCCCAATCACCGCTTTCAATGTCGGCCTAGCTATTCCTGCACTTATAAAAGGGGGTGCAGATTCAAAGACTAAACGACGAAAAAGGGTCCCGGCGAAGCGTGTTGATTAGAGAAACACTGAATCCCTGTCACGGGATATTCAGTTGAAGAGCTGGGTATTACGCTTGGGAAACCGACCCATACAGAACTTAAAGTGAACCGGTGCCGCGTGTCCATGGCTTCAGTTTTACGTTGGGCGCTAGTGAAACTAGGCGCGTAAAGAGCAACCATAACACCCTCCACCGGGAAGATAGACAGAGACACACCTTGGGGAACCATTTGGGAACGGTGTTGACAACACCTTATAACCCTCTTACCATCGGTCGCCGGGCAGTCGGCGGAGGGTGGATGAAACAATTAGTGATTCTAATCGCGCTAACATCTGTTGCCTTATCAAATGCTGCCACACTTTACGCTCCGCCTAAGTTATATAGCGCCGGGGCCATTGGCACTTCTTCTGTTGTCCTTGCTGACGTGAATAGGGACGGCAAACTCGATGTGGTCCTGGCAAACAGCGGATGTAACCAACAGGGCTTTTGCCCACAACTGGGATCGGTAGCTATTTTGCTGGGCAATGGTGACGGTAGTTTCCGAACTGCCGCAACTTACCCGACCAGTGGGATTGCCACTTCGCTGGCGGTCGCAGACTTGAATGGTGACGGATTGCTAGATATAGCGGTCGCAAGCCAGTGCAGGACGACGTGCAACGGTGAAGGTTCAGTTGACGTAATGCTTGGTAAAGGCGACGGTACATTTCAATCTGCAATTGGGTACCCTTCGGGTGGCCTTGCCTCTTCGGTTGCAATTGCGGATGTAAATGGAGATGGAAAAGCCGATCTTTTGTTGACCAATGGCTGTCTCGTTGTATCGACTAGCTACTGCGTGAACTCGTCCGTCGGAGTGCTCTTAGGCTACGGTGACGGCACGTTCAAAGCAGTTGTCGCGTATGGTTCAGGTACCGATTGCTGCGCTAACTCGATAACTGTGGCGGACGTAAATAGGGACGGAAACTTAGATCTTGTGGTTGCAAACGGGAAGGATTGCATTGCTATCTTTCCCGAGGTTTGTCCCGTCGGGTTGGTGGGAGTTCTTCTTGGTAATGGCGATGGGACCTTCCAAACTGCTCTCACTTACTCAAGTGGCGCGTACGATGCGACGGCGATTCTCGTGAAAGACTTAAATGCAGATGGCATTCCGGACATGCTGGTAACGAATGGGTTTTTATCGAACACTGGCAACAACGTTTGCTGCCACGGAGGCCTCGCAATCCTACTTGGCTTGGGAGACGGCAGTTTTCAAGAATCCGTCGTTTATCCCTCCGACGGGGGATTTCCGGACGCTCTTTCTCAAGTGGATGTCCACGGAGACGGCACCCTCAGCGTTGTGATTGCAAACAGTAATAGAAACAATGGCCAGGGCAAACTTAGCATCGGTTACGACGTGAACTACAGTGGTGCCCTCTATGGTATTTCCGGCACGGGAGGTTACTTTGCTACTTCAGTGGCGGTTGGTGATCTAAACGGCGATGGCAGAAATGATATTGTGGCGGGAAATGCTTGTGAAGTACTCCCGGCTTGTACATACGGTTCGGTTGCAGTTCGGCTTCGTCAACCGATAGCTACAAAAACCACGGTCTCTTCATCGAATAACCCTTCCTTCATAAAGCAGACAGTAGTGTTCACCGCGTCTATAACGTCTACTGTGCCGATTCCAGACGGACAAATCGTAACATTTTACGACGGGAGCGTTGCCGTCGGGATCGGAGCCACGTCCTTCAACAGGGCAACTTTTACGATCTCTTCTCTATCGGCAAAGAGCCACATAATACGGGCCGCGTACCCCGGCAATTTTGACCTAGGCAGCAGTGCGGGCACGATATCGCAAAATGTAATTCTTTATCCGTCAAGTACTTTGTTGACAGCGAGCCCCAATCCGTCTAATTACGGACAATCTGTGTCATTGACCGCCACCGTGAGTTCCTCAGCGCTGGGCGGGCCGACCGGCACGGTCACGTTTAAGAATGGAACCGCTTCGTTAGGTACGGCGAGTTTGAAAGCGCGGACTGCAGTTCTCGGCACGACTAAGTTACCAATTGGGACCGCAACCATCACAGTAATCTACAGCGGAGACACATCCTCCGGCAAGAGTTCGACAACCATGACTCAAGTGGTGAATCCTTGATTGTCGCGCACTAGCTAAATTGAAGAAGAAGTTTTACCCGATTTTTGCGGCGCTAACTTGCTGCGCTAACGTGCATCCTTCGGGCGCTGAATCGATGAACAAATGGCGAGCTTGCTCAACTTCTGGATTGTCGGCAAGCCGGAAGTAATGTTGCGGTCCAGTTTATCTGGAATACCTTCCGGATAGCCCGTTATCCGTCCGCAACGGAGGAAAGCCTGCAAAGGGAGCCTTCCTGCTATGATCGCGCATCAGTCGGAGCAACCATGCGCAAGCTGATTCTCTTTCTCTTCTTTCTCGCGTTATCAACCACCATTGTGTCCGCGCAACAGTTCGACCTCGTGCTCGAAGCCGGACGTGTTATGGATCCCGAAACCGGCCTCGATGCCGTGAGCAACGTTGGCATCCTCGACGGCAAGATTGTCCGCGTCTCGTCCGACGCGCTGAGCGGACGCCGTGTCATCCGAGCCAGTGGCCTGGTCGTCGCTCCCGGATTCATTGACCTGCATCAGCACGGTCAGGAGATGGAGAGCCAGCGGGTGAAAGCGCTCGACGGCGTGACCACCGCACTCGAACTGGAAATCGGCGCGCCCGATGTCGATCAGTTCCTCAGAGCGAAAGAGGGGCGCTCGCTCATTCACTACGGCACCTCCGCCAGCCATGCTGCAGCACGGGCTCTGGTATTCGGCACTCCAATTCCAGTGGCTGAAATTCTTCCCAAGAGCGGACCCGCAACCGACCAGCGCGCGACACCAGAACAACTCTCGCGGATCGAAGATCGTCTGCGCTACGAACTCGACGCTGGCGGCTTATCTATCGGCATGGGCATCCAGTACACCCCCGGAGCCACCCGCTGGGAAATCATTGATATCTTCCGTCTGGCCGCCGAGCGGAGAGTTCCGGTTTACACTCACGTGCGCAGCTCCAGCCGCCTCGATCCCGGCTCCTCCATCGAGTCCTTAAGTGAAGTAATCGGAGCTTCCGCCATCACTGGCGCTCCATTGCACATTGTGCACATCAACAGTTCTTGCCTGCGCGATGCACCCGAATGCCTCTCCATGGTTGAAGGCGCGCGCGC
>JANYKL010000018.1 GCA_025361625.1 Acidobacteriaceae bacterium | reverse complement strand
AACGCTGTCACCCCGCCATCTTCTCTGCGCGAACGGTTGTTAGAGAGTATTCGAAAAAAATCTTCGCCGCCGTCGCGTCCCCAGTCCCCAGTGATATTCGACGAAGCCGGGTTAATCGTCCTGAGAACGTCACAAATGGAGTGGACCTCGCCTCTACCCGGCCTTTCGGTGAAGGTTTTGTTTAATGACAAAGCGAACGACATGACCACCACCATTGTGCGTATGGAGCCGGGGACGATCTACCCCGCCCATCGGCACAAAAGGGTGGAGGAAGTGTACGTGCTCCAGGGTCATCTGCAAGTCGAAGGAATTGAACTACAAGAGGGCGATTTCTGTTTATCGCAGCCTGATACCGTTCACCAGGGTAGCTACTCAAAAACGGGCTGCCTTCTCGTTGTTAAAACCTCAAATTACGATGAGGTAGTTGTATAAATCCTCCGTTATCCCGAGGAAGAGCACTTCGGAACCCCGTAGGCAGCGGGCCATAAATAAAAAAGGGGTCGGCATTCTGCTCCCCCTTCCGCACCCAGTCATTCAAAAACTTTCCTTTACAAATCTAAGACGGCCCGAATCGAGTTTGCGTCTTCGGGCTCGGCTCGAAAGCCCAGACGTTTCATCAAGACCTGCATCGGAATGTTGTCGGCCATCGTTTCGGCGGAAACTTCATAACGGACCACGTTTACAGATCTTTCCTGCATGCTCCGATCTTAAAGCCCGATAACCGCAAAAGGTCCTCAAAAGACCTTCAACCCGTTCATAACGCTGAACTATTACCAAACCGCCTTATTTCTTGGTGACAGTGGTAACTTGTGGCAGGTGACGGCCACTCGTACGATCGAAACATGGATTTGCGCGCCTTGGTCGTCAGCTCTGATCAACAGGCAGCCGATCTGCTCAAGGTCATTCTGTCCGAACTGGAGCTGGTGGCTGAACATACCGCTTCATGCCGCGATGCTTTGAAGCGACTTGATCACGAACGCTTCGATGCGATCATTTTGGACTACCGTCCCGACGGTGAATCCGAAGAGTTTCTGCGTGGGCTGCGCCAAAATTCAAAACATAAAATCGGCGTTTTGATCGCCATTGTAGATACTGACTTTAATGCCAGGCCCCTTTTCGGGCTGGGTGCAAAGTTTATTCTTTACCGCCCGTTGTCGTCAGAGCGCACGCGCGTCAGTCTGCGAGCGGCGAGAGGCCTTATTCGGCGAGAGCGTCGGCGTGCTCCGCGAGTAACGGTTACGGCTACGGTCAATGTTGCTTACCCGGGCGCACCAGAGCTCAAAGCTGTTTTGCAAGATCTAAGCATCGACGGCACCTCGATCACTACCGGCCATCCGCCGCCCCCCGAGTGCAAGGTCTATTTTGATTTCACCCTTCCCGGGCAGGATCAATTGATCCGTTTGTCGGGCGAGGTCGCTTGGCAAGACGTAAGTGGGCGCAGCGGCATTCGTTTTATCGACGTCCCGCAGTCCTCGCGCCGCTCGATACAGGCATGGCTGCAGCAGAGCAAGGGGCAGCAGTCATCGACTGCGTTCAGCAAAAGAGTGCCGAGTATGCTGCCTGATACAAAGCCGCTGGTCAACGCATCGGGCCCGCGAATGGAAACACCAATCGAGAAAAAGCTTGAATTTGTCGGGACCGCCGGCAATCGCCGGGATGGTCTGCGTGTCGGATGCAAATTGGGTGCCGATGTGTATAAGCGCGGCAGCCGAGTTCCTCACCGCTGCGCGTTGTCAGACATCAGCGAGGGCGGCTGTTATGTTGAGATGCCGACGCCGATGCCAGTGCAATCAAACGTTGAAATCGTGGTCCGAACGGATGACGCGAAAGTCAGAATCGCAGGTCAGGTCCTTGCAATTCATCCCGGCTTCGGTATGGGCGTAAAGTTTGATTTCCGCGACGACGCGGAGCGCGAAGACATTCTTCGCCTCTTGGCCGATCTCGGCGCTCGCCTCTCAGCTGACGAACTGCGTCGGTAGCACCGCTTTCGCCTCCCGCCATTCCTCTTGTAAATTTATTTCCCTCCCTTTTGCGGTCCTTGCACACTCTCTGCAACCTCCATACGTCAAACTCATCTGATGTTAGTTAGGCTTGGCGCAAAACTACACAGCGATGCTACTTTGTAATGCGGACGAAACTCGCCGCTGCGATGAACTTCATGCTAACTCTTGATCAGCGATTGACCGGTGAGCCCTGTCGGGAGAATTGCCGATGAAGTCGCAATGCCTCCCCTTTCAGCACATTCCTCACACTTCCCACCTTTTTCTTGACTATCTTTCCTTCGCTCCTGCTGTTCGCGCCTTCTATCCCCGGTCCCCTCTATTTTCAGAATGGATGAAGGATGAAGCGTCGCGGGTAAAATACGACGCCGATCGCCGAAAGAAAGTTGCGGCAATTCTTGAGCGCCAGAATCGCGCATGGTCCGCGTCACCGAAGACGCTGGCGAATATTGAACGCCTGAAAAAGGGGGCGCTGGCCGCAGTGACCGGGCAGCAGGTAGGCCTCTTCGGCGGCCCTCTCTTCTCTATCTATAAAGCGCTCACTGCCGTAAAGCTGGCGGAGCAGGCGACAAAGGGTGGAGTCGACTGCATTCCAATTTTCTGGCTTGCGACCGAGGACCACGATCTCGCTGAAGTCGATCATGTGAGCCTCGCCGCCGACAATCGGCCGCCAGAACGGTTAACCCTTGATTGGCAAGGGAGGCCGTCCCCCGTGGTAAGCGATGCTCCGGTAGGAACCATCGTTCTGGGATCGGAAGTTGAATCCCCGGTCAGACGCGCCACGGAGTTATTGGGCAACGTTGAAGTTGCCAAATGGTTGCAAGACTCATATCGGCCGGGCGAAACATTCGGCAGCGCTTTTGGGTCACTTTTCTCCAAACTCTTTGCCGATTTTGGAGTGGTTTTATTAGACCCGTCAGACAGGGAATTTCATGATCTCGCCAAGCCTCTCATGATCGCCGTGGCCGAGCGTGCGGTTGAACTGGATAATACACTGCTCGAACGAGGTCAGGCTATCGAAGCCTCGGGATACCACCAGCAAGTGAAGGTCACTTCCCGAAGCACTTTGCTCTTTCAAGTGAAGAACGGCACTCGCACTGTGGTAAAGCGCAAAGATGAGAGTGTGCATGAAGTCGGGTTTGTTGTCGGAGACGAACAACTCTCGGCTAAAGATTTGATCTCGAAAATTGAGCGTTCCCCGGAGCAGTTCAATCCGAACGTCCTGTTGCGTCCCGTCGTGCAAGACTATTTGCTGCCGACACTCGTCTACACCGGAGGCGCAGCAGAAGTGGCATATTTCGCCCAGGGCGCGGTCGTCTACGAGAAATTACTGGGACGAATCACACCGATACTGCCCCGCTTTTCGGCAACTTTGCTCGAGCCTAAACCAGAGCGCATTCTGAATCGCTACAAACTCGATCTCCCGCAGATATTTGGTGGGCAGGATAAGGTTCGCGAGTCCATCGGCGCGCTTTCTTTGCCGGCGGATTTGCAGGCACGATTTCAGGACGCTTATGCTGAGGTCGAAAAATCTATGGTCGCCCTTCGCGGATCAATCGGCAAACTCGACTCAACTCTCATATCTGCCGCCGACCGAACTCGGACCAGCATGTGGCATCAGGTGAACCGGCTTCATAAGCGCGCAACTCGAGCGGAGATATTACGCAACGAGGTCATCTCGCGTCACGCTGCCACCGTAAGCCACGCCCTGTTCCCAAATCATTCGCTGCAGGAGCGCGAAATCGCCGGCATAAGCTTCGTAGCGCGATACGGATTGCAGCTGCTGGCAGATTTATACGAACACATCAATCCGGACTGCCACGATCATCAGGTGATCGAAGTTCAGTAATGATGTTTATGCTGTGTCTGGTCTGCACAGCATCTCCTGCAATTCCTGAAGCGATCGCACTCCCGATACGCCTAGCTCGCAATATGCACCGGCGACATCCATGAGAACCGCTTGCATGCCCGCCCCCGCTGCTCCCAGGTAATCGACGGAGTAGATGTCTCCCACATAAAGACTCTCTTGAGGCGACGCGTTCATGCTCAGCAGGGCCTGCCGAAAAATTTCGGGATGCGGCTTTTCCAGCCCCACCAGGCCCGAGTCCGTAATCGTCCGAAAGTATTGCGCGATGCCACACTGATTGAGTACGTCCTCAATTCTTCCGTCCGCGTTCGAGATGACCGCGATAGGGAAGTGTTCGCTGATCTCTTTCAGCCGCTCTCGCGTGCCAGGAAGAATAATGTTCCAATTTGCCGAATTGCGAATATTAGCTACCAGTTGATCTCGTAACGCGTCGTCGTTTACCCCAATTTCCAGGAGCAACTGGGAGTAGAACATCCACCAAAAACTGTGGTCCGTGCTGCCGTTCGAAGTCAGCATTCTGTCGAACTGATTTTTAATTCGGCATTCCAAATCGCGCAAGTGTTCACTTGTGACGGTGTGACCGGTACCGGCTAACGGCGCGTCGATCACTTCGCGATTTGGAAACAGGAGGGTGTTTCCAACGTCGAAGAAAATAAACTTAATTGTGCTGTTCATGATTACTTGAAAAGATTACTGGAAAAGATTACTTGAAAACGTTGCTTGAAAGACTGCTCGAAACTTGCTCGCCCGCTTTTGCGTTTGCCGCATACGGAACCAGACGGCGCCGCCACAGCTCCCAGAAAAGTAATCTATGGCATCAATACCAGGCGATCGGTTGTTTCCCTCTCTACTTCTTTTTGTGAATACGCTAGCGGAAAATACTTGCCCGTATCCCATAACGGCAGAAGGTCCGAGTAGTGAGGGCTTCCTGGCTGCCCGCTTTGACCCGGCGTATTGATTGCAACCGATTGATCCCAGTCGCTCGTATCAAGAATTTCGCGATAGCTCGCGCCTGATATCTGTTGCCACGAGGCTCCGGCCGTTCCAGTCGCATTCACCGTGTACTCATCTCCGGGGCGGGCCAGCGGCCCCAGGTCGAGGAGATCCTTCGCTCCCGGTTGTTGATCAAGCACGTTTCGAAAGTTGACAACGTGCAACTTGCCCCACGTCCACGCTTCTCGGTTCGATCCAAGAAGTTTTTCAAGATCTTCGCGTGCCCCCTGCAGGGTTTCCTTAAGCAACTTGTCGCGCGCTTCGACGGCCTGCTTTCCAAATAAATCTGTCTCCGGATCGGCGAGCATTTTCAGGATGTGGTCGGGAGGCAACTCATCGTAGCGTCCGCCGGTTTTCTGCGCGGGCGTTTGAGGAACTTTGGCAAACAGTTCCCCAATCGCATAACGGATGCGTTGCGACCACACCTCAAATAAGGCCGCTTCAGAGGATTCGCGCAGCAGGCGTCCATCCCAGTGCAGAAAATCCCTCAGGCTCGGATCATCATGCAATGAAGAAGAGGCAAGAGTCTTTTGAAACTCGAGCGCAGGCAGCGAGACGACGTCTGTCTGCAGTCCTTCCAGGTCCCCAACCGTCAGCTTGCGGTGGTCCCGCTTGGCGGCGTCAATGACCGCACGAATTCGAGTCACGCGGTATGGCGAAGCCCATTCGTATCCGACCTTGTAGGGGTAGTTGTCGGGGATCATCTTGTGATTCGCGGTGGCTACGAAACCTTCCGCTGGATTATAGAAATGCGGCAGTTCTTGAGCGGGGATAAAGCCGTGCCACTCATAATTTCCTGGGCCGGGCGTTGGGATCAAACCAGTCCAGCTGCGAATCGGAGCGAGCCCCGCCGAATGTTCGCCGATGTTGCCGGCGTTATCAGCGTAAACAATATTTTCCGAAGGAACCTTCCAGCGCGGGATGGCTGCTTCAAACTGCTCCCAATTTTCCGCGCGATCAATGGACAACGAGCCCAGGTAGCCCGCCGTGCCGGGTTCGCTGCCCACCCATCGCAACGCGAGCGCCCGCTTGCCGTCCTCCCACATAACCGGGCCGTGGCGTGTAAATTTCAAAGTTACGTCAGAGGGCGCCGCTCCTTTAACCAAAATCTTTTCTTGCACAGTATTGAAGGTTTCCCAGCCCTTGTCAGTCTTGTACTCCCGCGGATTGGCGGGATTTAATTCTTCCACATACAAGTCCTGCTGATCCAAGCCAAAGATGGTGAATCCCCACGCGATATGTTCGTTGTGGCCGAGAGCCACGCCAGGCAGTCCAGGTTCACCCGCACCAATGACGTTCCATCCCGGGGCTACGAGATGAATCATGTAGCGAAGCGAGGGCAGAGCGATCACTCGGTGTGGATCGTTTGCAAGAAGCGGCTTGCCGCTTGCCGTAAGGCTCCCGGAAATTGTCCAATTGTTGCTTTCAGCAAGAGGGCGTGCGGGAAACTCGATGCGCTGGTCGCTGCCAACCAGATTTTTCAACAATTGCGGCGAGAGGCCCGCAAGATTCACCTGCGGATCGGGGTCGAGCGCTACCGGAGGATCGAAATCGAATAGTTTCGCTGCCGTCTGCGCGCCGAACTGCGAAAGCACCATGGCGTGCTCAAGCTCGCTGAACGCGTTGCCCGTCATAGAAAATGCCGCCATCCGGTTGAGGCAATCTTCCGGACGCCATGCGTCAGGTACGAAGCCGGCAAGCTGAAATTCGAGAGGGAAGCCTTGGGCCCCTGGTGCGCTCAGACTTGCGACGTAGGCATTGATGCCGTCAGTGAATGCCGTGAGAATGGCTTGCGTATCGGGCGAGTAGCTCTCGTATTCTTTTTGCATGTCGCCGCGATAACGCAGGGCGCGGGCGTTGGTGTCTCGCGGAACGAACCCCGGGCCAAGGACTTCGGCGAGGCGCCCCTGGCCGGCACGCTTCCACATCTCCATTTGAAAAAGACGGTCTTGCGCGGCCACGACACCCTGCGCAAAAAAAAGGTCGTGCTGGTTCTGGGCGTAAATATGGGCTACCCCCCAACGATCGCGGAAGACTTTGACTGGCTTCTGTAATCCAGCTACGTGAAGTTCGCCCGAAACGGTCGCGAGCGCTTTGCGCGCCACTGCGGCTAGCTCTGGCTTGTTGTCGTTTTGCGCAAAGCAGGTCGGCGCCAACAGAATAATCGAGAGAAAAAACATTTTCATGCGCGATCATTGTAAATGCACGGAGTAAATACGGAACCACGCCAAACTCCGACCTCTTCGTACGCCGAGTGAATTAAACTGTCACTTCGCCGATATAAGGAGTTGAGACAGTAATTCATGGCTAAACTGCGCGTAGTCATTCTTTGGCACCAGCACCAGCCGTTTTACAAGGATCTCGTGACCGGGCAGTACCGCCTGCCCTGGACTCGCCTGCATGCCTTGAAGGATTACTACGGCATGGTGAAGTTGCTCGATGAGTTTCCGGAGGTGCATCAGACCTTCAACCTTGTGCCTTCGCTCGTCAACCAGATTCAGGACTACGCTTCAGGAAACGCGCAAGATCCTTTCCTGCAGGTGGCAAGCAAGCCCGCGAGTGATTTATCGCAGCAAGAAAGGAAGTTTGCCCTGCAGTACTTATTCCAGGCAAACTTGGTCAACGTAATCGGGCGCTATCCCCGCTACAAAGAACTTTTAGAGAAATTCCAATCCGCCGGGGATTCTCCCGAACGCGCCGAAAAAAACTTTTCTACACAGGATCTGACCGATCTCCAGGTGCTCTCTCAGATTGGATGGTTCGACGAATTTTTTCTGGCTGAAAAAGAAGTAGCAGAACTGATTCGTAAAGGACGCAACTTTTCACTCGAAGACCAGAGTTTCGTCATCGAGCAGCAACGCACATATCTCAGCCGGGTATTGCCGGTCCACGCCGACGCGGCCAGGCGGGGCCTGATCGAAATTTCTACGTCGCCCTTTTATCATCCCATCCTGCCGCTCATTTGTGATTCGCAACAGGGAGCCGTTTCCACTCCCGGCCTGCCCCTTCCGCAGAACCGCTACCGCCATCCCGAAGATGCTCGCGAACAGTTGAAGCGCGGTCTCGATCTGCACGAAAAAGTTTTTGGCGTGCGACCGCGCGGCGTTTGGCCCTCCGAAGGCAGCGTCTCCGAAGAAACCATCAGCGTCGCGCACGATCTGGGTGTGCAGTGGATGGCCACCGACGAAGGCGTTTTAGGGCGAAGCCTGGGCACCAATTTCTCGCGCGACGGCTCCGGCCGCCTCAGCGCAGGCCTGGCTCATCAGCTCTACACGACCTACCGGTACGAAAAAGAAGGCGCGGTGATGAATCTGTTATTCCGCGATCACACGCTCTCTGACCTCATCGGGTTTGTCTACTCGGGCATGCCGCCGCAAGATGCGGCGAACAATCTCATCCACAAAATAAGAGATTCGGCCCAGCCACTGATTGCGGAGGGTCGAGACGCAGTCGTCCCCATCATTCTCGATGGCGAAAATGCGTGGGAATACTATCCGCAGTCGGGAAGAGAGTTTCTCCGAAGGTTCTACGATGCTCTGCAGCGTAGTCCAGATATGGAAGCCGTCACCGTTACTGAGGCGATCGAGCGCCACAAGCCTACCTCTTCTCTTCCATCACTCGTGCCCGGGTCTTGGATCCATGCCAATTTCAATGTGTGGATAGGCGCCCCCGAAGACAACAAAGCGTGGGATTACCTTTACCACGCACGGACTTTTTACGAGCAGGCAGCCCCAGGTGCCACCGAGAACCAACGTAAGCTCGCCTACGAAGAGCTTTTGATTGCCGAAGGCAGCGATTGGAATTGGTGGTACGGGCCCGAGCACCATTCAGCGAACGACCGCGATTTCGATGAGCTTTATCGTAAGCACTTATCCAACGTGTACCAGGCGCTGGGCGGCGTTCCGCCCGACTACCTCGCGCAACCGATCGCAGGCGGAGGATCGAGGCCTTCATACACTCCTCAAACCGCCTACATCCATCCGAGAATAGCGGGAGATATGGTCCGTTACTTTGAATGGATGGGCGCCGCGCGATACACAGCAGACGCGAGGTCTGGCGCGATGCACGGCAAACAATTTTTGATTGATGAAGTATTTGCAGGAATTGATGAAGAATTTGTCTACGGCCGGCTTGACTTCGCAAGCGGCATTCCCGAAGGCCCTTTCGAGATCGTCGTGAATGTGGAATCAATGACCCCACGTGTCGGAGATCCTGAAACAAAACTGCGGCTCGGTGCTTCGGTGATCGATAAGCAAATAACGGCTTGGCAAGTAGCGGAGGATAATAACCTTCTCCTTGATGCTTCTTCGCGAGCGGTTCTCGACCGTAATTTCGAATTCCGACTTCCGATTTCGTTGCTGAGAAATCGCCCTAAAGTTACCAGCGAGCCGCACTCAGATTTTCGCGAAAATGGCGCGGATCGCATTCGTATTCGCTTCAGCTTGTGGCAGCAGCGCCTGCCGGTCGACGCCCTGCCGAGCGAAGGCTGGGTTGAGCTCGAACTCGTAGCCGAAGAAGATCTTCAGGCGATCAGCGGATAGTGCCGGAGTTGTAGTCGGAGATTGTAGTCGGGAGGTTGAAACGACCGCCGGTCGAATTGAAAAAAAACTGTCATCTCAATTGCTGGGCTTTACCGTGCGTTGAGACCGCAATTCTTATCGCAGCGACTGCAACTCGGCCACAGCCGCATCAATAGGAACTCGGTCAAGCTGGTTATCGCCGCGATAGATATAGCGTATGATCCCGATCCCTTTCTCATCGCTCTGAATGATCAAAGTGGCGGGGTGTGCGATGTTCAAAGCATCGGTGCCGAGCGCATGATGCAGGCCATAACTCTTCGTGACAGCGCGATCTTCGTCAAGCAAGAAACCGCTCTTAATTGGGTGCTTCTCCAAATATCTGCCAGGCTTCCACACGCCCTCTCGTTTCTCGGCGGCAATGAACGCCAGCTGCGCTCCAGCTTTCTCCACATCTTCAAGTCGCGACTCAAACTGAGCCATGCGTTTAACGCAGTTCGGTCACCAGGTTCCGCGAATAAATTCAAGCACCACCGGCCCGCGAGCAAGAAACCAGCTCAACGTGAATACGCCTTGACGATTGGCGGCGGTCAAAGAGAACTCGGGTGCTTGCGAACCTACTTGCAAAGTCTCAGTACGGTTTTTCATGCAAAATAGACTCTAGCCTCGTCCGGTTACAGAAACAATAGTTCGTTGTCTACTTTCGTTAAGAACTCGAACCTCCGCTATAATTTCGCATCGTGCATAAAATCACACCCTAAACTCGTGCCTAACATCGTACCTACAATCGCACCCTAAAATCGTGCCCTAAAATAACAGTTTGCAATTTTTCGCGAGAGACGCGGCCCGCTGCCTCTCTTCGGATCATTCGCTTCAATAAAATAAAAGGATGGACAATGGCCCTCACCAGCATCGCCGATATTCGCGGACGACAGGTACTTGACTCCCGCGGCAACCCGACCGTGGAAGCAGAAGTTTTTCTCGATGGCGGCAGCAGTGCCCGCGCAATCGTTCCGAGCGGAGCCTCCACGGGCGAGCATGAAGCGGTTGAACTGCGGGATGGCGACAAGAGCGTCTATCTCGGCAAAGGTGTTCTGCAGGCCGTTGCCAACGTGAATGGCGAAATAGCTGAAACCTTGAGCGGCATTGATGCCGCCGACCAGCGAACGCTCGACGCGAGGCTGATCGACCTTGACGGTTCTCCTAACAAAGGGCGTTTGGGAGCGAATGCGATTCTCGCCGTCTCGATGGCGGCTGCGCGTGCCTGCGCCAACGCATGCAGTCTGCCCCTCTACCGTTATCTCGGCGGAGCCGCGGCGAACGTCTTGCCGGTCCCAATGATGAATATCTTGAATGGCGGCGCCCACGCTGACAACAACGTTGATTTTCAGGAGTTTATGGTGATGCCGGTGGGTGCGCCTTCGTTTTCGGAAGCTCTGCGCTGGGGCGTAGAAGTCTTCCACACGCTGAAGGGCGTGTTAAAAAAACGCGGCTACAATACCGCGGTTGGAGATGAAGGCGGATTTGCACCGTCGGTCAAGTCGAACGTCGAGGGTATCGAAGTCGTGCTTGAGGCGATCCAGCAGGCCGGATACAAGCCCGGCGAAGAGATTGCCATTGCGCTCGACCCCGCCGCGAGCGAGTTTTATCAGGATGGAAAATATGTTTTCAAAAAGTCCGATAAATCCGCAAAGACTTCAGAAGAGATGGTGCAGTACTGGGCGAAGTGGGTTGAAAATTATCCCATCGTATCGCTCGAAGACGGCCTCGCCGAAGATGATTGGGAGGGTTGGAGTCTTCTGACAAAAGAAGTGGGAGATAAAATTCAGCTCGTCGGCGATGACTTATTCGTAACCAACGTCGAGCGTTTGCAGGAAGGGATCCAGAGAGGCGTCGGCAATTCAATCCTGATCAAAGTCAACCAGATCGGCACTGTGAGTGAGACCCTGGACGCCATCGATCTAGCCCGCCGTAACGGCTATACCTCGGTGATTTCACACCGCTCGGGTGAAAGCGAAGACACCTTCATCGCCGATCTCGCCGTAGCGACCGGCGCAGGTCAGATTAAAACCGGCTCTGCTTCGCGAACCGACCGCATCGCCAAATACAACCAGCTACTTCGAATTGAAGAGGAATTGGGGGGCGCCGCTCGGTTTCTTGGCGTCAAAGCGCTGAATTATAAGGGCTAAGAGGCCTGGCCCGCCTGCTTGACTTAGTTTACGACTTAGTCTACTCTAGGTTTGTGGAAGTGAACATTCACGAAGCTAAAACACATCTTTCTCAGTTGCTCGAGCGCGTCGCCATGGGTGAAGAAGTTGTGATCGCCAAATCAGGAACTCCCGTCGCTAGGTTGGTGCCCGTACAGACGCATTCCAAAAAGCGTGTGCCCGGGTCAGCAAAAGGGGAGTTCACAGTGCCCGACGACTTTAATGATCCACTGCCTAAAGACGTCGAAGATCTCTTCTACAAGTGAAAGCAATCCTCGATACCCACACGTTCTTATGGGCGATAGCGGAGGAAGATAAGCTGTCGCGTCGCGCACGTCAAATCTATACAGGTTCCAACGATCTATGGTTGAGCGTTGTAAGCGTGTGGGAAATTTTGATCAAAGTTCAAATCGGTAAACTTCCATTCCCCGAGCCTGCCGGTCCCTACCTCACCAAGAAGCTAGCCAAAGATCACATCGAGATCCTGCCAATTACTCTCGATCACGTGCTGCAAACCGAAGCCTTGCCACCCCATCATCGAGATCCCTTTGATCGTATGCTGATTGCCCAGAGCATCCACCAGGGATGGCCAATCATTACCGCCGATCCGTGGTTCGGGCGCTATCCCGTGGATGTGATCTGGTAGGCCTGTTCTACGAGCGAAATTGATTTTGCTAAAAACCCATCCTGTCGTCCGCGGACGGTCCATAGGTTGCGGGCACTGCCGTCTCCGTCAACCTCAAGTACACCCCGAGTTGCGCGCGGTGGTGGACGATGTGGTTGAGAAACATCTGTCTGTACGCAAGAAATCGTGTCCCGCTAAAAATGATTGTGTCGCCTGCCCTTAATTTCCAAGTCTGAGTCCATGCTTCGTCGGGTGTGTTTTTCAGCGCAATGCGAACCTTGCCTGCACCGTCCTCGAGAACCTTGACCAGTTGCGAAGCCGACTCGAACGGAAGAGGCTTGTAGCCGCCGGCCTTGAAATCGAGTTCAGGAGTTGTGAGAATCGCCAACCCAAAGCCAGCCAACTGCGCTATATGGGGCGCAAGCTTGCCGAGCGGAGTCGACTTGGGGTGCGGAGCAAAATCTTTTTTGTCTTCAGGCACGCGCTCAAGCGCTGTGCGGGTCTTTTTCATTTCTTCATCGAATTCCGTTAAGAGCAGTTCGCTGGTGTTCATCAATGTTCTCCGGGAAGTTGAGCATGGTCAGCCGAATTCGTGCCGCTATCATCCATGGTCATCGGTGGCAGTATAGTAGACTTTTGTGGCTTCAACGTCATCTGTGGTCCTTCAAGATCATTGAAAACAATCTCGTTACAGCCAAGGGAGCTCAAGTTACAAAATGTCCAGCCGTAAACCTAAACCTCTTGTCCTGGTCATTCTTGACGGCTGGGGATACCGCGCTGAAACCAAAGCCAACGCCATCGCGCTCGCTCACAAGCCAATCTACGATCGATTGCTGCGCGAGTATCCCAACACCCTGATTCACACCAGTGGTCCGTTCGTCGGATTGCCCGAGGGGCAGATGGGCAACAGCGAAGTCGGCCATCTCAATATGGGTGCCGGGCGCATTGTCCACATGGATATCACCAGAATCGACCTGATGATTCAGAACGGCGAATTCTTTTCTCATCGCGTGCTGCTTGAAGTGATGAAGAATGCTCGCGAAGGCAGGCGCAAGTTGCACTTGTTCGGGCTGCTGTCCGATGGCGGAGTGCACTCGCGGCAGGAACATCTTTACGCCCTTCTGAAGATGGCGAAGGAGCAAGGGGTTGACCGCGTTTTTGTGCACGCCTTCATGGACGGCCGCGATACTCTACCCACCAACGGCGTCGGCTACCTCGAAAAGCTGCAGCAAAAGATGCTGGAGTACAACTCTGGCAAGATTGCCAGCGTGAGCGGTCGTTACTACGCCATGGACCGCGACCGCCGCTGGGAGCGGATTGCCAAGGCCTACAGTGCGATGGTCGATGGCAAAGCCGAAGGCGGAACTCGCACCGACGCAGTGCAGGGAATGAAAGACTCCTACAACAAAGATGTGACTGACGAGTTTGTGATCCCATTCGTCTGCACCGATGAACGGGGTGATCCGGTGGCAACGATCGGCGATGAAGATTCCTGCATCTCGTTTAATTTTCGGGCCGATCGCGTGCGCGAGATTACGCGGGCACTCTGTCGTAACAGCGCGCTCAACCAAAATCTCGGCAGCGATTTGCCCGGAGCGGAGGATCTCGACGCGACCATTCCGCGCAACCGCGTCCCAAAAAACTTGAAATATGTCTGCATGACTCGCTATGACAAGAATTTCGATCTGCCAATGGTGATTCCGCCGGAATCCATGGCGAACATTCTGGCTAACGTGATGGGCGGCCTGAATATGCGGAATCTGCGCGTCGCCGAGACAGAAAAATACGCGCACGTAACTTACTTTTTCAACGGCGGAGTTGAGCAGCCTTTCCCTGGCGAAGACCGTGTCATGGTGCAATCCCCGAAGGTTGCAACCTACGATTTAAAACCAGAGATGAGCGCCGAGGGCATCGCGCAGGCAGTTGTAAAAGCCACGAACGACGCCACCTTCGACGTCATCATTGTTAATTTTGCTAACGCCGACATGGTCGGCCACTCCGGCAAGATCGAGCCGACCATAAAAGCCGTAGAAGTTGTCGACGCCTGTCTTGGGCAGATTGAGAAAGCTGTGCGCGCCAGGGGCGGAGCGATGCTGATCACCGCCGACCACGGCAATGCCGAGATGATGATCGACCCCGTGAGTGGAGGCCCGCACACCGCGCACACTACAAATCCTGTTCCCTTCATCGTGATCGCCGAAGACGCCAAGCAATATACATTAAAGGCGAACGGATCACTTCGCGACATTTCTCCGACGATGCTGGGAATGCTTGGACTTGATGAGCCGAAAGAAATGACGGGCGCTGACCTGCGGCTGAAGCGAAGCTAGGCGTCGTACCTCACGAATGAAACTTCTCATTTTCGTTCATCACCCGTTCGATCAATGGAACGCACCTGAATGGTTCAGGACGCGATTGCAGCAGCAGTTCCCGCACGTCGAGGTCGTTCAACTTCCCGACTACAAACGAGTCGACGCAGAAATCGTTAACGCAGAAATCGCGATCACCTGGTCCATCCGCCCGGAACAGATTGCGGCGGCGAAAGAACTGCGTTGGATTCATTCTCCAGCAGCCGCCGTTCACCAGTTGATGTTTCCTGAGCTGATCGCAAGCGAAATCATGCTGACGAATGCGCGTGAAGTGCATGGGCCGGTCGTCGCGGAGCACGTGATCGCGCTCATCTTCGCCCTCGCCAAGAAACTTCCTGGCTCGGTCCTCCTTCAGCAGAGGCATGTTTGGGGGCAGCAGATTTTGTGGGATGAAAGTCCCCGCGTGCGCGAGATCGCCGGCGCAACCATTGCGATTCTAGGTCTCGGAAGCATCGGTCGAGCGGTTGCTAAAACTGCCAAGGCGCTCGCCATGCGGGTCATTGCCGTGCGCGAGCATCCGGAGAAGGG
>JANYKL010000008.1 GCA_025361625.1 Acidobacteriaceae bacterium | reverse complement strand
GGACCTCACTTACGCGGGAGAACCGACTCGCCTCGAGATCGGAAATCACAATCAGGTGCGCGAGTTCGTGACCATCAATCGCGGAACGGTCAAGGGCGGCGGATGCACTCGTGTCGGCGACCACAACCTGATCATGGCCTACACGCACATCGCGCACGACTGCGAGATCGGAAATCACATCATCATGGCGAACGCCGCTACTTTGGGCGGACACGTGATCGTTGAAGACTGGGCGAACGTCGGCGCGCTGTGCCCGGTTCACCATTTCGTGCGCATTGGAACTCACGCCTTCATCGGCGGCGGAACGACTGTAACGCGCGACGTGCTTCCGTTTTCGAAAACGTCGGCCGAGCGTGGCACGCACGCTTACGGATTGAACGCGGTAGGGCTGGAGCGCCGCGGATTTGACAAACAGCGAATCAACAAGCTTCATCATGCGTACCGAATTCTGCTCGCTTCAAAGCTTAATACTTCACAGGCTTTAGAAAAGCTGAAGTCAGAGTCAAGCAGCGCTGGCGAAGACGTCGGGCTGTTGATTCGATTTATCGAAAGCTCCGAACGCGGCGTGATCAAGTGATGGCCGGCGCTTCGTCAGATTCTCGGAGGCTTGGGCTGATCGCGGGCAACGGGACGTTTCCACTGCTCCTGCTAGATGCGGCGCACGCGCAAGGATACGAAGTAGTCGTTGCCGCGATCAAAGAAGAGACCTCTCCTGAAGTTGAAGCAAAGGGCGTGACCGTGCATTGGCTCTCGCTCGGTGAGTTGTCAAAATTGATCGACACCTTTAAGAGCGAAGGGATCACGCGAGCCGTGATGGCCGGTCAGGTTAAACATAAACAGATTTTTTCAGCCATCAAGCCTGACTGGCGCCTGGCCAAGTTGCTGTTGTCTCTCGGCACTCGAAACACGGATTCGCTATTGGGAGCAATCGCGAAAGTTCTGGCTGACGAAGGAATTATTCTTGAAAACTCCACTTCGTTCCTTGAACCGCTGCTGGCGAAAGCGGGCGTGTTGAGCAAGCGCGCTCCGACGGAACAGGAACGCAAGAACATGGCTTACGGGCGTGCGGTTGCACGGCGGTTGGCGGAGTACGACATTGGGCAGACAGTGGTTATCGCTGAGGCGGCCGCGGTCGCAGTTGAGGCGATGGAAGGTACTGACGCAACCATCGAGCGAGCCGGGCAGATCATGCGTTCGCTCGATCCCGCCTCAACCGGAGACGCATCCGCATCGACTCTAAGCCGCTCTTTGACTGTCGTTAAGATCGCGAAGCCGAAGCAGGATATGCGATTTGATGTCCCCGTGGTTGGGGTGCCTACGATTGAGACAATGGCGCGCACGGGAGCGACTTGTTTGGCCATCGATGCCGGGCGCTGTCTGTTGCTGGACGGACCGAAGACTACGCAGAGGGCGGATGAGTTGGGGATCTGCGTGAGCGCCGAGTAATAAATTGGCAGGAGCGTATTCTTCTGCACCTTCATAATCAGCTTTCGAACTGAGACAATAGGGCGCCCTCCCTGTGGGGCACGGAGCATTCGCTTGAACGACACATCTTCGAACGACACATCTTCGAGCGGCAATTCTCCGAGCGGCAATTCTCCGAGCGGCAATCCGAGCTCTAAATCTCCAATCAATGTTGCAGTGGTTGGCGTGGGCGCTTTTGGACGCAACCACGCCCGGGTTTACAAGCAATTGCAGAAGGCCGGCCTGGTCAGGCTGATTGCGGTGGTTGATTCTGATACGGCTCGGGTGGATGCGATCGCTAAAGAATTTGATTGCCGGGCGTTTGGGTCGGTCACGCAGATGATCAATACCTACAGCGAAATTCAGGCAGCATCGGTTGCCGTGCCGACGGTATTGCACCTTCAGGTTGCGCGAAGCCTCATGGAAGCCGGGGTTGACGTGCTCATTGAAAAGCCGATCGCAACTACTCTGAAAGAAGCCGATGAACTTGTCTCTCTTGCGGCCAAGCACCAGCGCGTCGCCCAGGTTGGGCACTTGGAACGATTTAATCCGGCGGTAAGGGCGACCCTGCCGCTGATTAATCGTCCCATGTTTTTTGAGGTGCACCGGCTCAGTGTTTTTTCTCCGCGATCGCTAGACGTCGATGTGGTGCTCGACCTCATGATCCATGATCTGGATATTGTTCTGACTTTTGCGAAGTCGAAAGTAAAGGAGATCCGCGCGGTTGGCTTGCCGATCCTCTCCGGCAAAGTCGACATCGCAAACGTTCGTGTCGAATTTGAGTCGGGATGCGTGGCAAATTTTACGGCCAGCAGGGTCTCGACTGAACGGGTGCGCAAGCTGCGCTTTTTTCAACCGGCACAATACATCTCGCTTGATTACGAGCGGCAGGATGTTCTCGTATTCTCGGTTGGCGCGGCTAGTGGCCAACTGCCGAGCGAGCCTAGCGTGAATCCGCAAATTCAAATGTCAAAGCCTGCCGTCATTGCCGAAGAACCTTTGCTCACTGAAATTACGTCCTTCCTCACTTCGGTGCGCGATCGGTCGCGTCCGGTTGTGCCCCTGGAAGATGGGCGCCTGGCGCTCGAATTGGCCTTATCGATTCTCCACGAGATTCGTCGGCACGCGAGCCAAATTGGCGTGAACTGAAATTAACGAGGCGGCATGGGCAGGTTTGCTGGTTGCTTCCCGTGACTCACGATATCCAGACTGAAGGGCACGAGTTTTGGCCTGCCCGCAGCGAACCAGCGACGTCGCGCCATTCCACACTCATCATTCCTTCATAGTTCGTTTCACATCGCTCCCACAACCACCGCCAGTCAGAATTTTCGTTACTCCGGTACTCACTCTCGAGTCATAAAAAATGCGACAATAGTTGCATCCATTGCAGGGCGAAGGTTTACGTAACTTTACTCGTCCGCAGGCGGGTTTACGCAACCCGCGGAGTTGTCGACAGCTCTAAGCAGTTATCCCCGGTAGATGCCAGTCACCCAAATTCCGTCGCGCGACCCGCTTACTCCATCCGCCGATCAGGCAGAGCAGCGCGACCTGTTTGAGGCCCAACATTGGGAGACGGCGTATCGCAGCTTCGATCCTAATCAAGTACCGCATCTATTGATTCAACTGCAGGACGACCTGTCGCAGGCGCGCAGGCGTGAAGCGCTGTGGCTGTCGGTGATTCTGCATTTCCTGGTCATCATCCTTTTGTGGAACAGTGAAAAGCTCATGATGCTGTTGCCCCATCGGACGATGAATGTTGAGATCCGCACCGACGCGAATCGTCAAAAAGACGCGACCTTTCTGGAATTGCCTCCCGATGCGCAGAAGCTGACGCGGCGTCCTGATGCGAAGGTAATGTCCGACAAAGATCGGATTGCAACGAGCAAGACGCCGCAGATCAATCGCGATGATTTGAAAAAGATTTTGCAGAGCGCGCATCCGGGTCGTCCGGGAGCGCGGGTACAGCAGCCTCCGGCACAAGGTCAGCCGCAGCAGCAGACGCAGCAACAGCCGCCTCAGCAGCAGCCACAGAAGCCCGCGGAGGAAACGCAACAGGCTAGTCAGCCAGCTCCGCCGCAGCCCGATCAGACGGCGCAGCTACGTACGCCTCCGCAGACCCCGAAGCCGGTGCCGAATTTTAATACTCCGATGACGGCTGGCTCGGCCATCGAGCAGGCTACGCAGGCGGCCGCCGCGAATCGCGGGCACTATGGCAGTGGCGAGGCAGGTGATTACGGATTGAGCCATGGCCGAGGCGGAGCCAAGGCCGCCGACCAGGTTGAAGTCCTCACCGACACGATGGGAGTGGACTTTGGGCCGTATCTCACTCGCATCGTCCAAATTGTCCGGCAGAATTGGTATAACCTGATGCCGCCGTCGGTTTACGCTCCGCTGTTCAAGCAGGGCAAAGTTTCGCTCGAGTTTTCCATTCTTAAAGACGGCAAGGCGGACGGGTTGGTGATTCACACGCCATCAGGTGATGTGGCGCTCGATCGAGCGGCGCTCGCGAGCATTACCGCTTCGACGCCCTTTCCTCCGCTGCCGAAGGAATTTCCTGGCAAGAATCTTGGACTGCGTTTCTATTACTTTTATAACCTCGAACCCGGCAATGGCGAAGTGAAGTAGGTTGCGGTTTGTCGGAACATTCTGGATTCGATATTCTTGAATCGGTTGGACTCCTAAGAAATTATGAAAACTAAAATTCTGGCCTTGCCTTTTCGGGCACCGTGTCGAACACCGTTTCGGACACTGTCAATCGCTGTATTTGCCCTATTGACGGTTGGGTTGCTGGCCGCTGAAGAGGCTCCCGAAGCGCTGCGTCCGCCGAAAGGATCGCAGGTGGCGCTTGTGGTTTTTGAAGATTTGCAGTGTCCGCAGTGTGGACGCGTTGCTCCGCTGCTGGTGCAGGCTTCGAAGACCTATAAGATTCCGCTGGTACAGCACGACTTCCCGTTGCCAATGCACAACTGGTCGTTTGACGCTGCGGTGCTGGCGCGGTATTTCGATGCCCACTCAAAAGACATCGGTAACGAGTTTCGCGAGACGGTTTTCGCTCATCAGCTCCAAATTAATCCGCAAAACTTGCATGCATTTTCGGAGAAATTTGCCGGGGAGCACAAGATTGGGCTGCCGTTTGTAGTTGATCCGGATGGCAAACTGGCAGCGGCGGTACGGGCTGATAAAGAAGTTGGAGTCGGATTGAAGGTGGATCACACGCCCACGATCTGGATTGTCAGCAACAAGAAGAGCGGCAAGCCGTATGTCGAGGTCACGGATACGAATCAGCTTTACATCATGATCGACGCGATGAAGAAGGACTGAGCGGATTGGTTCGTAGCCTTCGTAGCCAGTGATAAAGATTCAGGCGGACATCCGGGCATCTACTCAGCCCATTTGCGGAACAACAAAGCGCCGTTGGTGCCGCCGAAGCCGAACGAATTCGACATGGCGTATTCGAAGGTCGTTTTGCGTGCTTCATTGGGGATAAAGTCCATGCCTTCGGTTTCGGAATCCTGATTTTCAAGATTGATGGTGGGCGGCAAAATCTGGTCGCGCAACGCGAGCACTGTCACTCCCGCCTCTAAACCACCCGCTCCGCCTAAAAGATGGCCGGTCATCGACTTCGTCGAGCTTATCGGCACTGTTTTTCCGAATAAATTTCTTATGGCGTGGGCTTCGAGCGTGTCGCCCAAAGGAGTCGAGGTGCCGTGGGCGTTCAGATATCCAACGACACCCGGCTCGAGTTTTGCGTCTCGCAGGGCGTTGCGCATGACCCGGAAGCCGCCTTCGTGCTCGGGAGCGGGTTGGGTCATGTGAAATGCATCGGCGGACATGCCGTAGCCTACGATTTCAGCAAGGATGGGCGCGCCTCGACGGCGTGCGTGCTCGAGTTCTTCCAGCACCATGATTCCGGCGCCTTCGCCCATAACAAAGCCGTCGCGATCTCTATCCCACGGGCGGCTGGCGCGAGAGGGATCGTCGTTGCGCGTGGAAAGCGCGCGCATGGCCGCGAACCCGCCGACTCCCATTGGAGTGATCGCGGCCTCGGATCCTCCAGCAATCATTACGTCGGCATCACAGTGTTGAATGATGCGGAATGAATCACCGATGGAATGCGCGCTTGTTGTGCAGGCGGTCGCCGTCGCTTCGTTCGGGCCTTTAGCGCCGAAGCGCATGGAGACGTGTCCGGCGGCTAAATTGACGATGGCCGCGGGAATAAAAAATGGGGAGATCTTGCGCGGGCCACCTTCGATGAGTGCAGTGTGTTCGCGCTCGATGACGTCGAATCCGCCGATGCCCGAGCCGATATGCACTCCGACGTTCTCAGCGTTTTCAGGAGTAACCTTCAGCTGCGACATCTTCATCGCTTCATCTGAGGCGGCGATGGCGAAGTGAATGAAGCGGCCCATCTTCTTCACTTCTTTTTTCTCGATGAACTGCAGCGGATCGAAATTTCTCACTTCGGCGGCGATCTTGCAGGCAAACGCGGAGGCGTCGAATGCGGTAATGCGATGGACGCCGCTCGTCCCTGCGAGCAGAGCCTTCCAAACCGCTTCCGTGGTATTGCCCACGGAGCAGATCAGGCCGATGCCGGTAATGACGACCCGTCTCCCGGATTGACTCGCCGAATTACTCGCCGAATTACTCACCGAATTACTTGCCCGCTTTTGCGTGCTTGCCGATATAGTCGACCGCATCTGCGACGGTGCGAATCTTTTCGGCGTCTTCGTCCGGAATTTCGATATCGAAGGCTTCTTCAAAGGCCATTACGAGTTCGACCGTGTCGAGAGAATCCGCGCCCAGGTCATCTACGAAAGAAGCGCTGGGCGTAACTTCGCCCTCATCCACACCCAACTGCTCGATAATAATTTGTTTCACTTTTTCATCAACGGCTGCCATGTTTTTCCTCGTTCAACTTTTTGGGGATCGCCGGGCCGTTCAGGGCCGGCGTTTGCTGATCTTAAGACTGCATGTGCTGTGAAAAATCGAATCCGGGTCGAAACTGTAGTCTAAAAGGGATTGGGAAAGTATGCAAAGCAGGTTGAACGTCACTGCACCTGTTCTCGAAGTGTTTCGTCACAATTTTTTGTTCTTATTTTGAATATTGGTCTCGCAGTTCAGTCTGACGGCTTGTCATCGGAACCGCCCGGCCCTGAATGTAGACCTGCTTTACATCGGTCCTGATATCTAGCGGATCGCCATTTGCCATCACTATGTTTGCGCTCTTGCCTACGTCGAGCGAGCCAAGTTGGTCGGCCACTCCCCAGACTTCTGCCGGGTTGAGTGTGACAGCTTTTAGCGCCTCGTCATAGGGAAGGCCGAATGCGGTTGCGTATCCGGCCTCGTCTGGCAGGTTGCGGACGTTGTGGGCGGAGTAGGAAGCGAACAGGATTTTCACGCCGCGTTTCTGAAGCTGCGCGGGCAGGCTATAAACCGTGTCATAGCGCTCGCCTTCTTTCGGAGCTTCGTAGATCGGGCCGACGATGACCGGCACTTTGAGAGTTGCGACGTAGTCAAGAACCGATTGCGAGTGGCTGATGTGATTCAGCACGAATTTCAGTTTAAATTCATTCGCCAGGCTGACCGCTGTTTGAAGATCGCTTGGACTCTGGGCGGCGAGCACGATTGTCTTCTTGCCTTCGAGATACGGAATCAGCGCTTCCAACTTGAGATCCCGCTTCGGTGGCGCGGCGTCGCTCTGCTTATCGTCAGTTGCTGCTTTCCCATTCTTATTCCTCGCCTGGGCTTGGTCTTGTGCCGTATCGTTCTTGCGATCATAGGCGTCCCGCTTTGATTTGTAGTCTTGCGCGTCTATGAAGGCTTGACGCAATTGCGCAGCCAGGCCCATGCGCGTAGACGGGTATTTTCGTTTATCGAAAGCACCTTTATTTCTGCGTTCTTCTCCCGTAAAGTTCAGCGCCATGGCATTGTCCCGGACCAGAAGCATTTCGTTCGCGCTTTTTCCGTCAAGCTGGATGAACGAATCCTGTCCAGGAAGCGTGTCTTCACTTGAGGGGGCAATGATGGCGTTGGTGATTCCGTTCAGTCGTGCCACTGGTATCAACGCCGACTCCGCATGAAAGGCGTCGGCCGTATGCATGTGGGGCATGATCTCGTCGCTCAGTTCGATTAAGTCGTTCGTCGACTGCTCTTGCGAGATTTCTGTCAGGCCGAGATTGGTTTCTGAATCGATCAGTCCGGGGTAGATGGTCATGCCGCTCGCGTCAATTTCTTGCGCGCCGCTCGGCACGCTGCTCGAACTGGCCGGGCCAACGGCTGTGATCTTTCCGCCTTGCATTACGATGACGCCGTTTTCTATGACTCCATGAGTGATGGTTAGGAGCTTGCCTCCCTTTAGAGCTATCGCTATTTCCTGGGCGAAGGCGGGCTTACAGAATGTTCCTGCCACGAGCCCACTAAACAACACCAGCAGCAGGCGCCGGCGCCCGCTCCAGACGAGTGTGGTTTGCGTGGGCTTACTGTTCGAAGGCTGAGAGCAAATCGTTGATAGCTGCATCATTCTCCCTCCTTGTAATGCGTCGTCCCCAAACCGGGGCGCGAGCGGTCGAAGTAAACTTCGCCATCGATCATTACTTTTTCGGGGACGCCATAACTTGATAGCGGATAGCCATCCCATAAAACCAGGTCGGCGTCTTTGCCGAC
>JANYKL010000189.1 GCA_025361625.1 Acidobacteriaceae bacterium | reverse complement strand
CTCGCGCCCTCCGCGACGCTGGCATGGAGGTCATCTATACCGGCCTTCGCCAGACACCAGAAATGATCGTCAGCGCTTCATTGCAAGAAGATGTCCAGGTGATCGGGCTATCCATTTTGTCAGGCGCGCACAACGCCATCGTGCCGCGTGTTATGGATCTTCTCAAGCAAAATAAAATGAATGATGTTCTCGTATTGGTGGGCGGCATCATCCCCGATCAGGATATTGAGGGCTTAAAGAAAATAGGAGTAGCTGGAATTTTTCAGCCGGGCACTCCCATGGATAACATCGTCAAATTCATTCGTGAGCATGCGAAACCGCATGACGTCTCCGCCGTTTAACCAAGCCGCCCCTCTTCACTTCACTTGCCGCGCTACCAAACATAGTTTCGCCGCCCGGCCGTAGCATCCCAGACTCACGCAAAGTCTTACAAACCAACATTGTCTTACAATCAAAATTATGGAGCGCAAAATTTTCTGGCTATCTTTTACCGTGCTCGGCATTCTCGCCGACGTCGTCTTGCCGCTCTGGTGGGCGATCATCGCGACCATCCCGATCTGCTTCCTCTCGTGGTGGGTCGCTTATCGGAGCGGCTGGTTTGAGTAATTTTTTCCGGCGGGACTGGTTGACCGAAAGAAGCTAACCGCGTCTAACCCAACTCACAAGTGCGATTAGCCTTTTGGACGCAGCTCTTCCATGACACTCTGAATCAGTTCTTTGGCATCGGTCAGATTTTTCATGATGAGCTGAATGTCCATGACCGGCTTGCCCGGCCAACGTTCGCTTTGGCAATAGACGCTGTGCTGGCCGACGAGGGCCATGGCGTCGGTGACCAGATCCATGGTGACGGCGAGGCGTCCACGAGGAATGCCCATGCGCATTTCAAAATGTTCGAGCTCTTCCTGCTTTTCGTTGAAGATCGCCATCTGCTGATTGTAATGGGGACACAGGTATAATCCGGAACAGCGCTGCGACCTGAGCTTTTACAATTAGCTCTTAGCCATCCAAGCGCAAAAGCTTTTAGGAGAAAAACACGATGAAGAAAATTGCTCTGGTTACGAGCTTGTGTATTGCGATGGCAGCGCTTGCCTCCGCGCAGATGTCCATGTCGAAGGATAAATCGCAGCGTCCTAGCCCCGCTGCCAACGCCGAATGTAAGTTCTCTGACGGCAAGATGATAAAGACTGACTACTCGAGTCCGCGCGCAAAAGGACGAAAGATCTTCGGTAGCGCTAGCGATAAAGCTCTCGTCCCTTACGGAGAAGTCTGGCGCACAGGCGCGAATGATGCCACTACCTTTGTGACCGACACGAATGTCAACATTGGCGGCAAGTCGATTCCTGCCGGCACCTACACACTATTCTCGGTTCCTGACGCCAATAAGTGGGCTTTAATCATCAGCAAGAAGACCGGCGAATGGGGCATCCCATACAAATATGAATCCGACGAACTGGGTCGCTTTGACATGCAAGTCTCCAAGACGTCATCACCGGTCGAAAACTTCACCATCTCCTATGACCCAGGCGGCAGCATGTGCACACTGCACCTCGAGTGGGAGAACACCCGAGCCAGCATCGACATCAGCGAAAAATAACATCACTCAACATAGCGCTCAGTATCACGCAACATGGAGACGGGGCTAGCCCCCGTCTCTACTTCTTTGCAGCGTTCAAATACCAGGCTGTGATCGCAAAATTTTAACCGGTTCAGATCCGTGTGAGAGTGATTCGAGCCGGCTTTCACAGCGAACAGGCTCGAAAGGTGCGCCCCGCTATACTGAATGCCGATGCGTCCCATGCTGCGCTTTCTCTGGAATGCGACCCGAGGCCACAGAATTGCTCCCTGGCGCAGTCCCTACCTGTTGTGGAGAATGGAAACCTTTAGCGGCGTGAAAATGACGCAGATTGGCTTCCTGGAATTTTGGGAATTTATGTGGATGGAGCGCGCCAGCCTCTGGCGGTTTCTAAAGTGGACTGCGGAGATGGACCATTACGTCCACCCCAAATCGAAAAACTCCTAGTCGCGCAAACTGGAGGTTAGCTGGCCGAATGAAAAGAACCGACGGGTGATCCTGAAATTTAGCTACCCTTCTAACACCAAATTCACTTCGCTACCCTTTCCTGCTCCCATCACTTGAAACGCCGAGCCGCGATTCGTCGCAACCTCTAAAAATCCCATGCTGCCTATGATTGCAAACACCTCACCCGGAGTTCCTTCCGCGTAATTCGTGCACATCCTCGTCGCCTGAGCTTTTGTCCCTATTGAAATCTTGAAAGCGGGAGGCGCATCGCCGAATAAAAGAGGCGCATCTTTCTGAGTGATATTCGTGACCAGATTACCAAAACGATCGACTTTCAGGACCACGCCGCGAAGCGTTCCTTCACTCCCTGGTTTTGGACGCGGCGACGCGAACCGGACGTAGTCAGCTACCTCCTCACCGAACCGGTCCGCCCCCAGCCCCTTCGCCAGGTTCGCCGCCACGGGAGCAAAAATATCGCGCGCATGAAATGTGTTGCTGCGCGGCTCGCGGAAATAATGTTCGGCCGTAATATGTCGCACCGACTTACGCTCCTCGCGATCGTAGACGAGCGACAGCACTCCATTATCTGGGGCGACAAAGATGTGCCGGTCGGCGGTCAGAATAATCGGCCTGCGCGCCGTTCCAACCCCCGGGTCGACAATCACCATGTGCACGGTCTCGGAAGGAAAGTAGCTGTACGCCTGCGAAATAGTGAGGGCGCCATCAAGAATATCGAAGGGCTGCACCGCATGGCTGATGTCTACGATCTGGGCTTCGGGAGCGATATCGAGAATGACACCCTTCACCGCCCCCACGAAGTGGTCATTGACTCCGAAATCTGTAGTAAGTGTAATGATCGGGATACGTGGCAACTATGAACCTCGTTGAGATAGAAATTGTTTAGGGCTCCACGAGAGTATGGGACGTGGCTGGAGGGCGCGTCAAGACATCTGAGATTTTCGTGACTCCGCTTCGGTCATCCAGCCGCGGCGCAACTTTTCAGCCGGCACGTTGGATAAGTACGGCTTAATGTCGAGAATCGGCGTCCGGTCGAGCATATCGACGCCCCGTACGTACAAAGTGGGCCCGTCGCGACGCTGGAATTCAACGACTGTGAGTCCGATCGGGTTGGGGCGGCGCGGGGATCGAGTTGCGAACACTCCATGTGGACGATCGTCCGTTGGAGGCGTACCGATCAATTCAAAATTTCCGGAACGATCAAACTCCCATAACACAATGAGATGAGAGAAGCCCTCGATGTCGGTCAGTCCAAGCTCGAATTCGGGCAAGATTTCGAGCGACCCTTCGGCTTCGTGTTTCACGCCAAAACCCTTTGGGATTTCACGGCTAATTTTGTACGGGCTGCTCACAAAGCCAATCGGTCGCGGAGTGAACATTTTCAGTCGGTAACGTGCCTTTCGATGGCTTATCAGCGCAGAACGAGGAAGCCCCTTGAAAAAATTCGGCTTAATCGACGGAAATATTTCCTGAGCCGGTGTGAACTGAAACCGTCGGCCCACCGCCGCGCACTTTGCCTACAACGCTTCTGCGTGACTCCTGAACGCGCCCCTGCACCGTGGTCGCGACGGCGTGACCCATCGTCACACTTCCTGAACTGGACGATACATCGACATCAAACGAGGCGTCGGAGGGTAAGCGCAAGTTGACATTGCCAGAGCCGGTGCGCACGTTCCACATATTTTTTGGCGAGCCGTTCGCATGAATGTTTCCACTGCCGGCCTCGGCATGAAGTCCTCCATTAACACCGTCAACCGAAATGTCACCCGAGCCAGTGCGGATCTCAACATCGCCCGCGCCCTTCTGTTCGATCTGGATATTCCCGCTTCCCGCCTTAATTCTCGTCGGACCGTCAAGATCGCGTCCCTTCACATTGCCCGATCCGGTTTGAAAGCGCATTTCGCCGGCGAGACTTGAGAGTTTCAGATCGCCCGAACCACTCTCCATGTCAATGTTCCCCTTAATGCCGTCAACTTTCTGATCGCCGCTTCCTGTGTGCGTGCGAAGCGCGGTCTCGGCCGGAACGGTAATGTTGTAGTCGATCGAAATATTGTTCATATTGATGTAGTCGATGCGAATACCATTGCCGTTCTGCTTAATCGGAGGATTGTTCTGCAGTTCCTGAACTTCGGCCTTGTGGTCTCCGCCAAACCAGGAGTTGCCGGAATGAATTTCGGCATGGATCGAGACCGTGTTGCCGGTGCCGGGATGAACGGTGATGTCACCTGATTTGGTTAAAACTTCCAGGTTGACCGGACCGTTGACTTGATAGGAGCGGTCGAAGGTGCCTATGACGGAAGCGAAGCTCGCAATGGAAGCCCAGAAAATACAGACAGCGATCAATGCGAGATGGCGCGGGAACAATTGGAGAGAGAACCTGGTCTTGTCGCCCTCAGACCCTAAAGGGGCGTTTGATGCCCCGCATGCTGTATCGCTGAAAGAATGCCCTGGTACCAGTCCAACTGTCTCGGTGGAAGTATTCATAAAATCTCCAAACTGTGCGAAAGCCACGCCACCCTACTGCAACACCACCTGATCGCCTTCTTTCAGACCTTGCAATAACTCAGTTTTAGCACCGTTAGAAATTCCGATGTTCACCGCCAATTTTTTCTTGCCATCTTTTACTTTCGGATCGGGCACTTCGACAGAAGCCTTTTTATCTTTGTCGTAGATGATTGAGCCTTCCGGAATCTGGAGAACGTTCTTATGCTCTTCCAGAATGATCTCGGCGTTGGCCGTCATCATTGCCTTGAGCACGCCCTCGGGGTTGTTAATCGACACCCGAACTTCAAACGTGGTGACGTTATCTTTTTCGACGCCCATTGGCGAGATCTTGGTGACCCTGCCGGTGAAGGTTTTGTCTTTGAATGACTCGACTTTGATTCGCGCCGGCTGGCCCAGATAGACCTTGCCGATATCGCTCTCATCGACCTTGCCTTTGACATAGACTTCGCTCGTATCACCAAGCGTCATGACCAGCGTCGCCGAAGAACCTAAAACTAAAATCGAGCTCACCGCGTCTCCAATCTCGACGTCACGCGATAAGACGATGCCATCGATTGGCGATGCAATCGTGGTGTAGGCGAGCTGCTCTTCAAGCTGCTTGAGATTGGCGCGATCCTGCCCAAGCTGCCCCTCCGCCTGGCCGATTTTCGCCTGTAGAACCTGCAATTGCGCCTTGGATACGTTTTGCTTATTCAACGACATCTCATAATTTTTTTGCGCGTCATCGAGAGCGGAGACGGACACGACGCCTTCTTTCGCCATTCGCTGCGCGCGATCATAGGCACGTTTCAAAAGCGGTACGTCAGGCCCTTGCGCGTCCACTTTCGCGCGCTCAAGATCGGCGCGAGTGCCGTTCAAACTGGCAGTCGAGGCGTCCAGCTGCGCGCGAGCCTGCGCGACGCGAGCCTGAATCTCCTCCCGGTCAAGCTCGGCGAGCATTTGCCCCTTCTTGATGCGGTCGCCATACTCGACGTAAAGCTTCTTCACGATTCCGCTGGCCTTCGATTTGAGTTCCACCTTCGTGATGGGCTCGATCTTACCCGTCGCGACCACGCTCTTGGCGAGGTCTCCGCGCTCAACCTTCGCGAGCTTTGAAGGATCAATCTTCGTGCCTCCGCTGGTTGCGGCGATCAGACCACCGGCAATAACCAGAACTGCAACGACCGCGATCACGATATAGATTATTTTTCTGCGCCGCTTCTTTTTGTTATTGCCGTTACCTTCCACGACTGCCTCCTGCCAAAATCTTCAAACTAGTTACACTCGGTGTTACGACTAAAACAATAAAATAGTTCCGAAATTGTTATTCCCCCCTTTGCGAACCGGTCGCAGGGGCATCAATCCTGCTTAGACCGCAGGATTTCAAAAAAGAAAGCACAAAGTCTAGGCGATCAGGTTGTTGATAATTGTACCCTTGGAGTTTGTTCGCATCGAGATATGAAGCTGATTCCCGAACGAATTTGGCTACTACGTTAGGAAGGTCAGCCTCGACTAACGCTAAGAGCCGTGTTTTGCTCCTGTTGTAGCCGCACGCCGGGTTCAGGCCCTTCCGAAGCGATATAGGCCCAATCATCCGCAGTTCGTGTCATAACACTGATTTTCTCACCTTTGGAATGTTAGAATTAGGACTTCATGATTGCCCACGTACCGCTGCAGGTATTCATCATCCTGCTTCTGGTGGCGGCCAATGCCTTCTTCGCCGCAGCTGAGTTTGCATTGGTCAGTGTGCGTGAAACGCGCATCCAGCAACTGATCGAAGCTCAGCGCGCCGGAGCGCGCACCGTCCTCAAGTTGCATCAACAGCTTGGTCGCGTTGTGAACGGCGTGCAACTGGGAATCACCATCACCAGCCTCACCCTCGGCTGGGTCGGGGAACCGGTTTTAGCCCCTATTTTTGCGAGCTGGATTGGTAGCATTCCCCACGCCACCCTTTACGCTCACGCCATTGCGATAGCGATCGCTTTTGTTGTGATCACGAGCCTGCACGTGATTCTCGGCGAACTAGTTCCAAAATCGCTAGCTTTGCAGCGGGCGGAGCGCGTCGCGTTAGCTGTCGCGGCGCCGATGGACGTTTTCTTGACGTTGAGCGCACCTCTGACGGTCGGCATGAGCCGCGCCGCGAGCTTTGTTCTGAGCGCTTTTGGAACGCAGGAAATCCGCCACGGCTCGGTGCATTCGCCTGACGAACTCAAGCTCATCATTACCGCCGCCCACCATTCCGCCCAACTCTCGCCAGCTCAAGAAGAGATGCTTTTAAACGCGCTCGAACTCGAGAACATAACCGCCCGTCAGGTGATGGTACCGCGCACCAGAATTTTCTCTCTCGCTTCTGACCTTAATCTGGATGAGGCACTTTCGCGCGTCGTCGAAGTCCAGCATTCGAGGATTCCAATTTATGATCCACAGCGCGGCCCCGAACATATTGTGGGAGTTCTTTATGCCAAAGACTTAATGCGTTGGACGCGCTTGCGTTTGAGCCTGACCTCAGCCCCGCCCGCCGCCATGCGTGTTTCGGCGATGACGATCGGCCACATCATGCATGATGTTCTGGTCGTGCCTGAGACCAAGTCATTGCTCGACATGCTCAGCGAGTTCCAGCAGCGTAAACGCCACCTCGCAGTGGTCGTAGATGAATTTGGGTCGACCGCCGGCGTGATCACAGTCGAAGACGTTCTTGAACAACTGGTAGGCGAACTTGAGGACGAATTCGACGTAGCCTCATCGCCGTCTGCGGTGACGGACGCCAATGCGCCGATAGTACTGGACGGAGCCGTCAACATCCGGGATCTGGACACTCAATACGAACTAAAACTTCCTCAAGATGAAGGTTTCGAAACGCTGGCCGGATTTCTGCTCTCGCGCTTGCAAAAGTTACCATCGGCAGGAGAATCTTTGGACTATAAAAGCCGACGCTTTATCGTAGAAAAAATGGAAGGCCACCGCATAGCCACCGTGAGAATCGAACCTACACCCGTGCCGCCCCAACCGTCTTCACCCCAGCCGCAGCCAGCAATAGCGGCTACAATGCACCACGCCGGAGACTAGCCGCAGGAACTAAAACGTTACACTCTCGATTGGTTCTAAGGCTGGGCTGTCGATTGATTCGCAGAAAACAGGTCTTTGCTGAGCAACGCTTAACCGCCGCGCAAGTTGTGACAGATTCGGGCGCCTTAAGCCGCTAAATGACGGGGAATCACCACGGAATGTTTCGCTACATCATCTCGCGAGTCCTATACACCCTGCCGGTAGTTTGGCTGGTGGTCTCGACCGTCTTCCTGCTCATTCACTTTGTCCCCGGAGACCCAATCCAGCAAATGCTGGGTGAGGGCACCCCCGCTGCGGACCTCCAGGTCGTCCGCCACACCTATGGCCTCGACGTCCCTCTAGGGCAGCAGTACTTCAACTATTGGAAAGGTGTTCTTCGCGGCGACCTCGGTAAGTCTCTCCGCTTCAACCAAGGCGTAACATCGCTGGTTGTAAAACGCTACCCGTTTACGCTCGAACTCACTCTTGCATCATTATTCGTCGCCATCATCCTCGCGGTTCCGGCAGGCGTACGCTCAGCACAGCGCCGTAATCTCTGGGACGACCGCGCCCTGAGCGTGGTCAGCCTCTTCGGACTGTCATTTCCGAATTTCGCGCTGGGGCCTGTGCTGATTTTATTTTTTGCCGTCAAATTGGGGTGGCTCCCCGTCTCAGGCAGCGGAACCTTCGCGCATCTGGTCCTTCCCGCAGTGACCATGGGTAGCGCCCTCGCCGCGATCCTGACCCGCATGGTGCGAACGTCGATGCTCGAAGAATTAGGCCAGGACTACATACGAACCGCACGCGCCAAAGGACTCACCGAGCACACCATCGTCTATCGCCATGCATTGCGCAATGCCATGATCCCGATCCTGACTGTTCTAGGATTGCAATTCGGAGCGCTTCTCGCGGGAGCGATCGTGACAGAAACCATTTTTTCCTGGCCCGGAATCGGGCGCCTGACTATACAGGCCATCGCCAACCGCGATTACTATCTGGTTCAGGGATGCATTCTTGCGATTGGATTGACGTATGTTGCGGTGAACTTCTTGACTGATCTCTTGTACTCGGCGGTGAACCCCAGGATTCGACAGTGACGAAGTTCTGCAATCTGCCTCTTCCAAAATCCTGCTCCTTAAAAGTGCTCACTGATGAAAAGCTATGGGTTGCGATACCGTAGGTCGAGAGAAGGATGCTTCCCACATGTCCAGCCTCGCCATATCGCTGCCGCGCATAGCTCGCCACAACCCGTTGGCGGCAATCGGCGTGGTTCTCGTCGCCCTCGTCCTCTTCGCCGCCATCTTCGCTCCGTGGATCTCTCCACAAGATCCCGCCCATATCGACTTGCCGAACCGTCTACAAACGCCGTCGTCGCAGCATTGGGCTGGAACCGATGAGTTAGGGCGCGACATTCTCTCGCGCCTGATCTGGGGCGCGCGTATTTCTCTCTTCGTCGGCAGCAGCGTGGTTGTCGGCTCACTTTTTCTTGGACTAATCATAGGTAGCCTCGCGGGATATTACGGCGGCGGCATTGATCGTTTCGTCAACGTCGTCTTGATGAATGCATTCCTTTCTTTCCCCGGGATTCTCATCGCCATCGCTTTTGTGGCATTTCGCGGGCCCGGCATCTTCAATCTCATCCTCGCTTTATCAATTGGAGGCTGGGTTGGCTACGCGCGTCTGGTTCGCGCCCAGGTGCTCGCGGTGCGCGAGCGAGAATTTGTTGAAGCAGCGCGTGCCCTCGGTGCAGGAGACCTGCACATCATTACACGCCACATTCTGCCCAACATTATTCAGCCCGTCATCGTGCAAGCCGCGATCGGTATGGCAGGCGCCGTACTGGCTGAAGCGACAATGAGTTTTCTTGGTCTCGGAGTTCCGCCGCCAACGGCAAGTTGGGGATCGATGCTGAATGATGCGCGCTCCCATCTTTTTGACGCCCCGCATCTCGTCCTTTTTCCTGCAATCACCGTGATGCTCGCAGTGCTGGCTTTTAACTTCATCGGCGATGCCCTCCGCGATCTTCTCGATCCCAGATCAAGAATAGAAGCCGGGTTATAGCTCTTCTTCAGTTACCAAGGAGCTGTTTCATATAACACTTTTCGCAATGCTTCGTTCATTCGGTGAAAAAATTCATCTGTGCGAAGAAAACAAGCCTCTCCCCCGCATTCACAACAACTTGCAAGCCGTACGCACACTCTGCACGGCAATATTTACCTTCCTTTAACGTACGAATAGCATCCCCGCTAACATCTTTTTGAATGATTACTTTTTCCTCTCTTCCTCGTCCAATGAAGTGACCGAAACCCAGGGAACTTTTTAAAGGCAGGAGCGTATAGACAGACATATGGAACTCCAATACAAAATCGAACGCTTGCAAGACGTCGCGGTGGTCAGCCTTAGTGGACGCATGGTGCGCGGTATCGCGCTTGACAATCTGCGGCGCAGAATCGAGCAGCTCGGGCGCATACGGGTGCTGGTGCTGGACGTGACCGACGTATCGCAACTCGACGCAGGGGGCATCGGTACTCTATTGCTTGCGCGCCGTTGGGCGCTGCAGAATTCGGCAAAGATGGAGTTGGTGAATCCGCCTTATTTCTTCCGCCAAATCCTGGACACGACGCAGCTGACGCCTGTGTTCCACATTTCGTCGCTCAAAGAAGCGATCTGCATTTTACGGACGCCAATCTGCTCCGCCCCGCGATTCGCCACCGCTTAACTCAACTGGAAAATGGACGGAATGTCTTATAATTCGCGTCCATGATCTTTTCACGCGTAAGAACAAGCTCCGTCCTTGTAATTATCCTCTGTATCTCTGCGTATACATTTTCCCAAGAGGCGGGTCAGCGCGAAACATTCGATCTCGTCATTACCAACGGCCACATCATCGACGGTACCGGATCGCCCTGGTATTCCGGAGACATCGGAATTCGCGAAGGCCGCATCGCCGCCATTGGGATACTCACAGCCGCCCCCCGCAAACGCACGATTGACGCCAAAGGAGAAGTCGTGGCGCCCGGCTTCATCGACATGCTCGGCCAGTCAGAGACTACGATTTTGGTTGATCCCCGGCTTCCGTCAAAAATTTATCAGGGAATCACAACAGAAATTACCGGAGAGGGTGGCTCCGCCGCTCCTCTAAACGATTCGATCATCGCGAACGACCGTCCCGTCTATCAGCACTACAAAATCAATCCTGACTGGCAAACGTTTCGCCAATATTTTTCGCATCTTGAAAAGCAGGGCATGGGCATCAACCTCGCCAGCTACGTCGGCGCAACGCAGGTCCGGCGCATGGTGTTAGGCGATGCCGATGTGCAGCCGACGCCCGCTCAACTCGAGCAGATGAAAAAGCTCGTTCGCGACGCTATGAACGATGGCGCGGTCGGAGTCTCAACCTCGCTCGAATACGCCCCGGCCCCGTACGCTAAGACGGAAGAATTGATTGCCCTTGCATCAGAGGCCTCGAAGTTTGGCGGGATTTATGCCACCCACATGCGGAGCGAAGGCGACGCTGTTTTAGAGTCGATCGATGAGGCAGTTCGCATCGGGCGCGAGGCGCACATCCCGGTTGAGATTTGGCATTTCAAGGTCGCAGGCAAGGCTAATTTCGGGCGCATGCCTGACCTTGTCGCGCGGGTCAACAAAGCTCGCGCCGCAGGTTTTGACGTCAGCGCGGACACTTATGCGTACACCGCATGGTCAAACAGCATGTCTGCATTCATTCCGCCTTGGGTTCATGACGGCGGCGACGCGAAGATGATCGAGCGTCTAAAAGATGCTTCAACGCGCGCCAAAATTCGCAAACAAATGCAAACGCCATCAAAGGATTGGGACAACGAATGGGGCGAAATTACTGGGCCCCAAGACGTAATGATCACCGCAGTTCAGAACCCGGACCTGAAAAACTTTCAAGGCAAACGATTGACCGAAGTTGCAAAAGCGATGGGTAAAGATCCGATCGACGCATTGTTCGATCTCTTGATTGCCGACAACGGATTCACCAGCGTGGCAGTTTTCGGAATGTCCGAGCCTGACGTAGCCCTCGCGCTGCAACAGCCCTGGATGGCCGTGGACAACGATTCGTCGGGCACGTCTCCGGAGGGCGTTCTCGGCGAAGAGCATCCGCATCCCCGCGCTTATGGTACGTTTCCCCGCATCT
>JANYKL010000185.1 GCA_025361625.1 Acidobacteriaceae bacterium | reverse complement strand
GCGTTCTAACCAACTGAACTACGTCCCCACTCGCCAAACTTCAACTTCTACAATCACCAGTCGCAATGCGGGGTTGCACGGCGGACGCGGGGATTGCTGTCACAGAAAATATCCTAACAGCTTCTAAGAAAACGCGATAGGTTCAGGTGAGACTTGTGATTGCGGTAGCCAGATTTTAATTGGCTTATAAGAGCTTGGTCTTCATTCACCCGGGAGGCGACTCCGACCTCGATTGCAGCGCGTCTAGGATACCCTCGGGGTCATCCGCCTCAGGCAAGCGAACGTCTGCGGGTGGCGGATAAATGGAATGCCCTGAGTGACTATCGCGTTCGAAGTAGATGATCAATCCATCTCTGGGGCAAAATCTGCGGAACAGATTCATCAAATCCTGGTTGACGATATCGGGCACTGAGTCGCAAGTCACGAAAACGCCGCATTGCCCCATTTCGATTTCGAACCTGGCCTGGCCCGGGCTCAGAACTGACTTCACTTGGAAACCACGCTGCCGCAGGGCATCTTCACGGCGCTTCAGTTTCTCGGGGCTGAAGCTTAAGGAAAGAACGGTCGACGTCCTCATGCCGCTCAGATGCGGCACAAATGAATGGGGGTTGCAGGAACAAATCGCAGAAGGGATGCTGGGATTGCGGTGACGAAAGAGTCCAGCGTTGGCTCTGCTGCGGAAGTCGCCGCCGCTACAACCCGCACGCCGCGCGTGGAACGTAGACACAAGGCTAACGCAGCTTTGGCGCTTGAGGCGTTTGCCTCGGCGGATCGCCGGGTCGTTTCGCGCCCGGCTCCGTGATGGGAACGTTGACCGGCGAATCCGACGACCATGAATCTGCGATAATTTTCCACTCGACACCGGCTTGACGGGTCATCACGATCAGATATTTTCCGCGTTCCTCGCGGCGCTTCCCCATCGCGACTGGAACCAGCATCTTGCAGCGCCCGATATCGAGCGCGATATCTCCCAGCAATTCAAAGCGCAAGGATTCCATCTCTACGTCTCCGAGGCCCGCCTCAAGTAAAGAAACAAGAAAGGCGCGAATTGCCGGCAGACTTCGCACCGGGGGCACGTTTGATCGAATCACTGTCGCGTCAGGCGAATACAGTTCGAGAAGATCGTCGATATGTCTAATGTTGCAGGCCTGCACCCAATTTTGAATCACCTGTCTGGCAGCCGTTTCGGCGCGGCCTCCAGGGGCAGTTGGCTGGCGCACCGCAGATGGCGGGGCCGGTCTCTCGGGTTGAGCGGTGGCTCCCTGCGCCGGCATGATGTGATGAAAATGGTGATGCACGTGTCGCTGCCGGGCATCTTGCGCGGCGACGTCGCCTCCGGCGTTTTTGGTGGGAATGCCGCACCACACGCAGAAACGCGCAACCGTGGGTAGCAACCCTCCGCACGAAGCACAAACACTTTCGGGCTCTTCGTCGTTTTCAAGTGAGTTCTCGGTTGAGAGGAGATCATTTGCGTCGCCCGGTGCTGGACCGCTTGCCACTTTTTGAATGGCTTGCTCGGCGGCAGCTACGGCCGCGGGGTCCGGCTTGGGCCAGCGAAAGTTTCCCGGTAGTGTTCGAAAAAAATCCTGCAACGCATCGTCCCCGTCGACCCGGTCTTTATTCGGTTGATCGACCTTGTTCTCGTTCTTCGGCGCGAATGGATCGGGTGTGTCGGTCACAACTACCTCGCTGCGAATATTGTAGGAGACTTTCGCGGTCTTAGGGAACGATGAATCGTATGACGGCTTCAGAATCGGTGGGAACTCCATTGCAAAGAGCGGGGCGATAGCGCCAGGAATGAATCGAACGCAAGATACGATCGGCCTCGAAGGGCTCTGCGCTATCGAGAACGAATGGACTCTGAACTCGACCATCAAGCCCGATGATGATGCTTACCCTGATTTCCAGCGAGTCTCCGGCAAGGGGAAGCCGCGGATCGGGAGTTAAAAGAGGCTCCGGCGAGCGGGCTATGCGGCATTTCCCAAGGCGCGGATCATCGTCGGGCGAGAATTCGGAGACATGCCAGGCGGCCGCGGTGAGTTTTCTTTCTGACTGCTCGAGGGGCTGTAACCTGGTGAGCCGCGGTAGAGGTTGAAGTGATCCCCGGGCAGAGGCGGCGAGAGTCAGGGCGAAAACCGATCCACAAAGTTTCGGCAGAAAGTTGGGGATAAAGCTGGGCAAAAAGCCGGGGATAAAGCAATGCCAGCGCCGAAGCCAACCCATCCTCCGGCAGGGGGCACGTGATGGGCCAGTTTAGTAGCCGGATTAACGCTTTACTTATAGATACTTACAAAGCTGAAGCTAAAGCATAAGTTGCAGCTAGTTGCGATGCGACGTTGCGGCAGCGCCCGACCGGTTTATTGCAGCGTGTCCTGATACCTCTTGTATGCGGTATTTTGTTTGGTCGCGGTGAAATAGATGCTGTGTGCTTGCGAGAGAGTGCTGTAGTTATCCGGAATGACGCCACTCGGGCCGCCGTTCACGGTGGCTGTCGTTAGGACGTTGTTTTGACCTTCCGATATGACGCATCCGCCCGTAGCACCAGGAGCGGTGCAGTCCTGGGTCAAGCCAAAGAAGAAAAAGTCGGTTCCCCCGGCCAGATTCGGGTTATAAAACTCCCGCATCGGCGTGCAGCGCGCTGCTGTTGATGTTGAAAGCGACCTAGCCAGGGAACTACTTGTGTTCATTACTCCGGCAGGGCTGAATCCAAAAGCGTACTCGTAGGGGCTAGTGTCAGTCGGGCTCGTACCGCAAACACGAATGGTTCCGGAGGCGGGATCGTTATAGTAGTTGTTGTCTAAAGAAGGCTCTTGAATGACGAGCGCAGTGGTTGCGGGTGTTCCCCCAATCCCGATGCGGGCGGTTGCCACCACTCCCAAAGTACTGGTGGTTAACTGCTTCAGAACGGCCGTAGAGCCGTCATCCGCGCTGACGGCAAAAACGAATCCGGTAGTGATATCAATCACTGGTGACGATATAGTCGCAGCGTATTTTGCACCTATGGCACCTATTGCCTGTGAAGCCTGCACGATTCCTGTAGTGACGTCGATAGCGTAAAGGCTGGCATTGCCACTACCCACCACCAAAAGGTTGCGGGAGGAGTCTAGAACGGGCGGACCAAGCCGGTACTTGTTTGAGGTAATGGGCCAGGAGGCAGCCAATACCGGGGTGGACTTAAAAACTCCGGTAATCTTATACATCACGCCGTTGTCAGAACCGACGTAGGCCGTATCGGTCGAATAATCGATCCACGGCGATGAAAGCGTATCGCCGCTGGTCGGCGAGAACGTTAACGAAGTCATTGCCGCGGGATGAGCGGCGGCGGCAATAGTTCCCTGCCCCCGGGTCCAGGTCAAAACGTGAAAAATGGCTTGCGATCCGGCGACGCTCTCGACGAAAGCGACCTTTTTTCCATCCAGCGACAGAACCGGCGAAGTGGTGATCTTGCCGAGGCCGGCTATGGTCGTGGTGTTATATGAGAAAAACACGGTGGGAGCAGGAACCTGACAGACTCCGTTTGGCGAATAGAGATTATTAAGCGCCACCAGGTTGGATGTTCCGCCGTCAACTCCGGCGACTGTCAGGCCAAAAGCAGCGAAGTCATTCTGGCAGTCGGGTGGCTGCGTTGGATCGTTGGAATATTTGACCGGGTACATATCGGCCGCGACATGACTCTTCCCTAATGAAATATTCCAGTCGCCGGCCCTCGTCACATTGATTTTGCCGGAAGTCACTGCGGGGTTAACCATTGCAGGGTTAGACATTGCAGCCGTCTTACCCGAGGACGTAGCTTGCCACCGAGTCATCGCTTGGGCGAGCACTCGCGGTTCGCGATAGAGCAGATCAGGATTTTGCAGCAGCGCACCGCGGCTGAAAACAATTTGACGAGTGGACCAATCTTCGACAATTCCGCGGTTCGGGGGGGCTGACGCCGTCTGAGCCGACATTCCGGCGGAGATTACAATTAAGGTGAGAACGAGGGCGCAGCATTTGACAGTAAACTTCACAAGACCTCCGCTTTCAAGTGGCGTAATTGTATGCGCTTTTCCGTCAAAATAGGATAAGGATTAAGCGCTTGGGCCTTGTTTGATAGCTCTCGGTGGCGATTGGCTTTTTACCGGCGGGACGCAACTGTCGCCGCATTCAGATATTTCTACCTCAGATATCGAGACCTGCTCTTCAAGGATGAGTTTGAAGGTCACCCTTCAAATATTAAGGTTATGGAACATTAAGTCATTGGGACTTAAGCTTAGGGAACAATGGCGCCTCGTTCTACTTCGAACCACCTAAATTCATGACGTCCATAACCAGCCTTAACATGGCGCTGTTGTCAGCGGCGATTCTCGGATTTCGCCACGGGTTTGATTACGACCACATTGCGGCCATTTCAGATATCACAAGCGTGCAACCGGATAGAAGGCGCGCGATGAAGTTAGGCGTGCTCTATGCCCTGGGGCATGCCATCATGGTGGCACTTCTTGGAAGTGCCGTCGTCGTGTTTGAGCGATCGCTACCGCACAACGTTGACCGTATTGCGGAACGACTGGTAGGCCTCACGCTGTTAATTCTGGGCGTGTACGTCCTGACTTCTCTCGCGACAGGGAATCCAGCACGGCGAAGCCGCTTCCATCTGTTCGCCGGAGCGTTCCGCTGGCTGCGATGGCGAGCGCAATTGCTTCGACACAAACACACTATTCCCCAGCCAGACGCAACCGAGTGGAACTATTCGGCAAGGTCCGTACTTGTGATCGGGTTAGTGCATGGCCTTGGGGCAGAGACTCCTTCGCAACTCATGATTTTTTTGTTGGCAGCAAATCTGGGCGGCGTGGGCAAGGGCTTTATCGGGTTGGCGATGTTTATCGCCGGTCTGCTTTTCATGAATACTTTAATGACTGCCTCGGCGGTGGGTCTATTCGGCTTCAGTTCCCGCCTGCCGCGCCTCCAATATGCGGTCACAGCCTTGACGGCGATCTACAGTCTTGCGGTCGGAGCGTTCTTTCTGTTTGGATGGTCCGAGCTTCTGCCTTCGTTGACGAAAACCTAATGATGATGCCGATAACGAGCCTTTTTGACGTCCCCTTCGCAGTAAGGAACCGTTACTGCTCTCGCAATCGCGGCTGGCTTAAGAAGCCTGCGCTTACCTGTTCTCAATTCCATCGAACAGAAGAAGTCATCAAAAAGATAAGAATAAATGTCCACACAGATAGGGAGTTAGTAATACAATTACGCTCGATAACTTACCCGAGGGGGTATTCATGACGAATATTGCAAACGCGATTGACCGGCTTCGAGAAGAACGCCGGGATGCTCAAAATCAAGTCCAAAAACTGGGAGAAGCCATTTCCGTGTTGGAAAAGCTGACCCGGGGTGGGGGCTCAAGCCAGCAATCGGCAGCCGGAGGGCGCGGCAGGCGGGCACTATCTGCCGCAGGGCGTCGTAGAATTTCTCTGGCTCAGAAGGCTCGTTGGGCAAAAATGCGGCAGATGAAAAAAGCTGCCTGAAGCGCCGCGCTGGTTGCGGCTTCGCGAACTCCCCGTTCGCGAAGCCGGGCCCACCGGTGTCACTCCCGGCGCTAACTTCCGCTTCAATGCTTGCCAACCGCACAATTTCCGCGATTTTCTGATACGCAAACAGGACGGTTGCGTTTTAACTGTGTTGCCCGCCGGTCAACTCGCGCACAATGTTACCTACGAAGGCTTTGGCATCTCCGAAGAGCATCAGGGTGTTATCGAGGTAATAGAGAGGGTTGTCGATGCCGGCAAATCCCGGATTCATACTGCGCTTGATTACCATTACAGTGTGCGCTTTGTCGACGTCAAGTATGGGCATGCCGAAGATGGGACTCGAGGAATCCGAACGTGCCGCAGGGTTAGTAACGTCGTTCGCGCCAATTACAAGAGCAACATCGGTCTGGGGAAAGTCGCCATTGATTTCGTCCATCTCAATGAGGCGATCGTATGGAATGTCGGCTTCCGCCAGCAGCACGTTCATGTGCCCGGGCATGCGCCCAGCTACCGGATGAATCGCAAAGCGCACGTCGACCCCGCGCTTGCTCAAGCTGTCATAGAGTTCACGCACTTTGTGCTGCGCTTGCGCCACGGCCATGCCATAGCCGGGAATCACGATTACACGGCTTGCGGCGGAAAGAATGGCGGCCGCTTCTTCTGGAATTGCGCTGCGCACGGGCTTCGCTTCCTCGGCCGCGGCCCCGGCAGTGAGCACCTGTCCGAAGGCTCCGAACAGCACATTCGTGAACGAGCGGTTCATGGCCTTCGACATGATGATCGACAGAATAAGGCCGGAAGATCCATCGAGGGCGCCGGCGATGATCAGCAATTTGCTATCGAGAACGAAGCCCATCGCGGCGGCTGACAGTCCTGCATAGCCGTTCAGGAGGGAGATGACGGTGGGCATATCGGCCCCGCCAATCGGGATGATTAGGAGCACTCCAAAGGTAAGGGCGATCAGGATCATGATCGGGAAAAGTGTTTTGGCATCGGGGTGAACGACGAGCCAGACCGCGATCACGACGGCTCCGGCTAACAACAGGAAGTTAACGAAGTTCTGGCCTTTGTAGGTTAGAGGGCGCTGCGGAAGTATTTCCTGGAGTTTTCCGGCAGCCATCAAACTGCCTGTGACGGTCAAGCCTCCGAGTATCACTTCGATTGCCAGCACTGACATCATGAAGCGCGAGATGTTCGGCGCTCGCAGGTAATACTCCGCTGAACCGACTAGAGTGACGCACAAAGCCCCGAAGGCGTGGCTCAGCGCGGTACGTTGCGGGACGGCCGTCATCTGTACGCGGCCTAGGGGTACGCCGATGATCGTGCCAAGGACGAGAGCGATAGCGATGAGCTTGTAGTCGATAATCCCGTGATGCAGAAGCGTGCCGCAAATGGCAAGCAGCATGCCGGCTTCGCCCGCCCAGATGCCATGCCGCGCCGTGGTCGGCGAACTCATCCATTTCAGGGAAAGAATGAAAAGGACGCTGGCAATGAGATAGAGAATTTCGATCACGACTTGGCCACCGGCGAGTTCGGAGGTCATCTACTTGGCCGCCGTTTTCGTCGCGGGACGGCTGGACTTGAACATCTTCAACATTCGGTCGGTGATGATAAATCCGCCGACGATGTTGCTGGTGGCAGCAACTACCGCGATAAATCCAAAAATCGCAGAGAGCTGGCTCTTATGCTCGCCGACCAGGACAATGGCGCCTACGACGGCGATGGCATCAAGCGCGTTCGTCAGCGACATGAGCGGCGTGTGCAGCAGCGGGGAAACCCGCCGGATGACCTCAAAGCCTATAAAACCGGCAAGCACAAAAATAAAGAGAGCGTTAATCAGGCTTGAACTGCTGCTCATTACGGACCGTCCTCCTGTGGATCGTCCTACCCTTATGAACCTTGCTGCGCAGGCGCGGACACGCCAAGGAACTCGCGCACACGGGCCTGAACTATTTCGCCGTCGTTGGTTAACACCGTATCGGCAACGATTGGATCGCTCAGGTTCAAATTCAATTTTTGGTCTTTCACCAGGTGCGTGACAAAAGCGGTGATGTTGCGGGCGTACATCATGCTCGCGTGATACGGCACTCCGGAAGCTATATTGATGGGCCCGGCAATGGTCACCCCGTGTCTCACAATCATTTGCCCTGGCGCCGTGATATCGCAATTGCCGCCGCGCTCAGCAGCCAGATCCACGACGACCGATCCCGGCGCCATTCCTTTCACCATTTCTTCTGTTACGAGGATCGGAGATTTCTTGCCGGGAATGACGGCGGCGGTAATTACAACATCGCTTTCTTGTACCGCTTTGCCCAGCAGTTCGCGCTGGCGACGATAAAAGTCTTCATCCTGGGAGCGCGCGTATCCCCGAGCGTCCTGCGCGTCTTTAGCTTCAATCGGAAGTTCGACAAACCGACCGCCGAGACTCTGCACCTGTTCTTTCGCGGCGGGACGTAGATCGTATGCCGAGATCACCGCACCAAGCCGCCGCGCCGTAGCCAATGCCTGCAGGCCAGCGACGCCGCAGCCGATCACGAAGACCCGCGCCGGGGTTATAGTCCCGGCTGCGGTCGTGAGCATGGGAAACATTCTGGGGAGGGAGTCGGCGGCCAGCAGGACGGCTTTGTATCCAGAGACAGTCGCCATTGAAGAGAGGGCGTCCATGCTTTGGGCGCGAGTTGTGCGTGGCATCAGTTCCACGGAAAACGACGTAATCCCCGCTTGCGCGATTCGCTGCAGCGCTTCTAATGTGCCGAAGGGGCGAAGAAAACCCATAAGGATTTGGCCGCGCCGCAACAGCGGCATGTCTTGCTCGCCTGTCCGGTCGTTGGCGCCATAGCAGAGGACCTGCACAACAATGTCTGCGGCGGCGAAGATCGATTCGCGATCACCGGCAATTTTCGCTCCTTTGTCGGTGTAGGCGGAGTCGGGGTACCCAGCTTCAAGTCCGGCCCCAGATTGGACGTGAACTTCAAAGCCCGCTTTGGTCAACGTCGGCATCACTGCCGGAACCAGCGCAACCCGCCGTTCTCCCGGATAAATCTCTTTCGGCACGCCAATAATCACGAAGCCCTGCCTTTGCCGGCGAATGTTTTCATCATCACCATTGAAAATCGGAGACGTAACCTCTCGGTGCGAGCAAGTCCTGAAGAACTGAGGATTCTAGTCGAGCGCGTATGGGCGTGCAATTGGCTTCCTGGGTATTTAGTGGTGTGATGATTTTACATGGAGAGGGTAAGCCGCAAGCCCTGCGCGTCGGATGAGGCTTTGATGCTGGCGCAGTTTTCGACGATCCAGTCAGGAGCTGATTCCAAAATTTCGTGTCGTGTTAGCGTCGTCGTAAAAGCGACTACGCGCGCGCCTGCTGCCTTGCCGGACTCGACGCCGGCTTTCACATCTTCGGCAACGATGCAATCCGAAGCGGCGTAGCCCAATTTGGCTGCCGCCTTGAGGTAGGGTTCGGGATCAGGCTTTCCAATTTTTACTTCGCTCGAAGTCACGATCTTCGCCGGCACGGGAAGCCCCGCCGCGCGCAGGCGTACTTCAGCGAGAGGACGCGTGCAGGAGGTCGCAATCGTCCAACGATTAGGAGGGAGGCTATCGAGCAATTCGCGAGTGCCGGGCAATAGAACCACACCTTCCACGTCGTCCATCTCCATGCGTTCAACTTTTTTGTCTTCCGCATCGACGTCGGAGTTCGGCATGAGTTCGCGAATTGTCTGCCGGCTGGGGCGCCCGTGAGCCATCTCGACGACCATGTCGGGATCGAAGCCGTGTGCCGAAGCCCACCGAGCCCATACCCGGGCGGCGACTGGAGTGGAATTGATGAGCACACCATCCATATCAAACAATAGAGCGCTGCAGCGAATTTCGATCATTCCGTTTTTCTTGTCTTTTCGAAATGCCTGAATTGAAAATTTAATTGGACCCAATTTATTTGGACCCATAAGATAATCAGGCCCTCATCGGAGGGCCTTTGAACGAAAGCGATTGGTGAGCGCGGCAGGATTCGAACCTGCGACCCACGCCTTAAAAGGGCGTTGCTCTACCAACTGAGCTACGCGCTCTCACCAGACTACAAACCCCTTGGTTTATAGCGTTTTGGAGGGGTTTTCCAGACTAACGATCGAACCCACGCTTGGCACGTTTTTCGGGGGATCCCGGCCTATTTCGGCCTATCTGTTCCCGCCGCGCCAAGCGTTAGCTCTCGTTTTGTCATCTCCCCTCTTTTACCATATTCGCCTGTCCCTGTCGTTCATGTTCGAACAACTGGCCGAGTTTACTCATCTCGCCGTCCAGATGGTCCACGTCCGCGCCCATGTAGCGCTTCATTATCTCTGACGTTTCCCGGCTACAAGTATCCCAAATGGACGATCCCGAAAAACATGTCCTTCTAACTCGTACTTGCCGCTTTTACGCCGTATAGCTGCTGAACAGTGTCCCAATTGAGGACGATTCACGTCCTTTCGGTTGCGGTCCATTAAAGCTCGACAAGTCCCGTCAACAACATGGGTCGCATACGTGCATGTCGATGCATGGTAGTCCCATAACGCTATTCCGGGCTGCCATTCTGAGGAATCATGCTCGAGCAGTACCCTCCGATCCGTGTTTTTCACTGCGCCGCGATTGCACTGTTTCTCGCGCTGGCTCTTGAAGAGCTTTGGCAAATCGCCTTAGGCCGTTTTTCCACGGGGTCAGTTCCCATGGCCACGTCCTCCTTGTGCGCTTCCGTAGTTTTCCTGCTGACGTTTGCATCGCTCTGGAACTCAAAGTTTGAAACAGCGGTACTCCCTATCCCAGCGGCAGGCATGGCGAATGCCAGCGCCGTTATCGGAATCACCGAACGGCCGCAGAACATCGAAATTCCGGGAAACAACGCAAATCTCGGACGACTCAGGCAAGCAGAGGAAAAACTACAAGAGAGCGAAGAGAAGTATCGGTTACTGGTAGCAACCATCCCTGAAGTGTTGTGGAAGACAGATACCAATGGCAACATAATTTTCGTGAGTCCCCAAGTCGATGCCCTCCTCGGGTACTCTGCGGACGAGTTTCTCCAACAGGGGGATTCCCTCTGGTTCAGCTTGGTTCACCCTGATGATAAGGACAAAGTGGTGGAGGCATTCGAATCACTCATAAAATTGGGAGAACCCTACGATATCGAATGCCGGGCTCGGAAAAAGAGTGGTGAGTGGTTGTGGGTACATGATCGGGCCGTGGTTACTAGCGACTCGAACGGCTTCCGGACCGTCACGGGTCTTATTTCAGACATTACCGTGCGCAAGCGGGCCGAGGAATCGCTGTTGTTTAAGACTGCATTGCTGGAAGCGCAGGCTGAGACGACAATCGATGGCATTTTGGTGGTGGACGAATCTGATCGCATCGTTCTGGCAAATAAGCGATTTGGGAGCCAATTCGGAATACCAGACGAACTACTGAGCACAAGAGACGATCAGGTTGTGCTTAAGCATGTGACGGATAAAGTCGAACAGCCCATCGCTTTTGTTGAGAGGGTCAAGTATCTCAACAGCCATCGGGATGAAAAGAGCAGGGATGAGCTCAGATTCAAGAATGGGAAGATTTTCGACCGATACTCTGCTCCCCTCGTAGATTCAAGAGGCCAATATCGCGGCAGAATTTGGTATTTTCGCGACATCACCGACCGCAAGGCGGCGGAACACCGGATCCAATACCTAGCCTACTACGATGATCTGACGGGACTACCCAACCGGACGCTTCTTCAGGATCGACTGGACAAAGCCGTCGCTGACGCTCGGAGGCAAAAACATAAAGTCGCGCTCCTGTTCCTCGACCTCGACGGGTTCAAGGACATCAATGACTCACTGGGACACTCCGCTGGAGACCTGCTCTTGCAAGGAGTTGCAGAACGCCTCAAGAAATGGGGACGTGAGCAGGACACCGTCGCCCGTTTGGGTGGCGACGAATTCCTTGGCATGTTGACTTATATAAGAGATGTGCCCGGCGTGGCAGTTGCTGCTGAACGTCTCATGGATGTCCTCGATGGTCCATTTGTTATCCAAGGGCACTCCCTCCATGTCAATTGCAGCGTCGGAATCAGCATTTTCCCCGAAAACGGTGAGGATGGCGAAAGCTTGATAAAGAATGCTGATGCCGCCATGTACAGTGCCAAACAGAGCGGACGCCGAAGCTTTCGATTCTTCACGGAGGAGTTGAACACTCAAGCGGTTGAGAGGTTGACGTTAGAAAACGGTTTGCGATCCGCCCTGGCGAGAGCAGAACTTTTCTTGATGTACCAGCCGCAGATGAACATTGTCACGGGAAAGATCACTGGGTTGGAGGCGCTGCTTCGGTGGCACCATCCAGAATTGGGTCTCGTGCCCCCAGCTAAGTTCGTACGAATCGCTGAAAATACTGGACTCATTCTCCCCATTGGCGAATGGGTGCTGAGTACTGCCTGTTCTCAAGTCCGGAAGTGGCAAAAAGACGGTTTTCCGGGAGTGACAGTGGCAGTGAATGTATCAGCAATCCAGTTTCGTCAAGCGTGCTTTTGCGGACTCGTTAGAAAGGTGCTTCAAGAGACTGGCCTCGCTCCGCAATACCTCGAATTGGAGTTAACCGAAAGCCTGCTCTTAACCAATGCCGAACTGATGGTCTCTGTGGTTCAGGAATTGCGAGACATAGGGGTGACGCTGGCGATAGACGACTTCGGAACCGGCTATTCCAATTTCGGCTATCTGAGACGACTCCAGATCAGCAAGCTCAAAATCGACCGCTCGTTTATCAGCGACGTTGCTACGAATCCAGATGTCGCGGCGATTACAGCCGCAATTATCAGTATGGCAAAGAACATGAGGCTCAAAGTGATTGCCGAGGGGGTCGAGGATGAAGCTCAAATGTTGTTCCTTAGGGCACATCAGTGCGACGAGATTCAAGGGTATTACTTCAGCAAGCCTTTGGCAGTTGACGATGTTGCCGACCAATTCCGTCAGACGGACTCTGCTCTAAATGACGACGGTGAGCAACAAGAATAAGACCATGAACTCTTCCCCCCAGTCCTTCTCGGTTCTAGCGGTCGATGATTCGGCCAGTCTAAGTGCCGCGAACTTCGAATGAGCTTTCTAAGCAGATTTATGAGGACCGTTGGTGAGGGCAGTGTGCGCAAGAAAACAATGGGGGCAGTGTGGTTACTGTGATATCGCGATTTCGAGTCCGCAACGGATTGGAGAAAGAAGTGCAGGAAGCTTTCTTGGGCCGGCCCCGTTTGGTGGAGAAGGCTATCGGCTTCTGTGGTATTGATGTTCTGACAGACGCTACGGACCCATCGGTGTTTCTGCTGATAACGCGATGGACAGACGCAGAATCATTTCGAGCATGGCACCGTAGCGAGGCACACCATCAATCTCATGAACTGATACCTCAGGGACTCAAGCTGGATGCCTCATTCACTTCCCTGACCATAGGAAATAACCTCGAGAGTTCATCTGGCACACTAACTTTAAGTGAGACCCTCGAGGGTCGGACGAGCGCTCTCTCGCAGTGGCTTATGGAATCCGAGGTGGTGTTTGCCCTAATGTTGGCCCCAGACGGCACTATTTGGATGCGAAATCGAGCCAGTCACCGACTCTTTCCTCCTGACCCGGCAAAAAACGTCGGCTCAAGCATTTGGGACTATGTTGTTTGTTCGGAGGCCCAACTGCGTGATCGGCTGTCCGCGGCGACGGATCGACTGGGCGACCGAGTGCTTCTGAAT
>JANYKL010000119.1 GCA_025361625.1 Acidobacteriaceae bacterium | reverse complement strand
ATGAGCTGTCTCTCAATGGCTTTTACGCTACAATTTTTCAAATCAAATAGTTCCCGCATAGTTCTCATCAACGTCTTACGTCCCCCATAATCCATTGAAAAATTGTGGGCAGTGCAGGGCTCGAACCTGCGACCTCCTGCTTGTAAGGCAGGCGCTCTAACCAACTGAGCTAACCGCCCGCTCGGCTCTCGACGGAGCGTGCAAACTTGTTTGAGGATACTGAAGCATCTTCCACGGGTCAAACTACGCAAGAGGAGCCTGTGGTGGCCGACTCAGTAGGTGGCTTCAGGAGTGCCTGCGCTCGATGTACATCGCGTCACCACCACTATGCTATTCCCCAAGCACTGCCTGCTAGCCGCCTGCGCTACTGACTTAATCCGCTGCGACACTTTCATTGCTACACTTTTATCGTGAAGAGACTTATCGTTAACGCGGATGACTTTGGTCTTACGGGCGGAGTCAATCGCGCGATTGTTGAATGCCACAATGGAGGCGTCGTTACTTCGGCTACGCTGATGGCCGGGGGCCCTCGATTTGACGATGCGGTGCAAGCGGCCCGCTCGGCGCCGACGCTTTCCGTAGGATGCCACGTAGTTCTGGTCGATGGCGCTCCGGTATCGACGGCGCAGACGGTCGACACGCTGCTTGCGATCCGTTCGTCGGAGCCTGAAAAGTTTTTCTCCAGCCTCTCAGCCTTTTCGGCCCGCGCTATGCTCGGTGGTTTTGATCGCGATCAACTGGTTGGCGAGATCGTTGCGCAGATCAAGAAAGTTCAGGGGGCGGGTGTGGAGGTCACGCACTTAGACACGCACAAGCACGCCCATGTATTGCCCGAAATCTTGTGGGCGCTGATTCGCGCGGCAAAGATTTGCGGAATTCCCGCGATCCGCAACCCGTTTGTGCCCATCAAGGCGATGAAGGCGAAACTTTTTAAAGACAGGCGCAGCATTTGGAAGCGCTACGGCCAGGCGCGCATGCTGCACACTTTTTCGAGACCATTTCGGCAGCAGACAAAGCGTGCGGGACTCGTCACTCCGGACGGGCTGGTTGGCATGATCGAGACCGGGGCGCTCGAAAGTGCCGGCTACAGCGATCTCGTGCGCAAGTCACTGGCAAGTTTGCCCGATGGAACGTGGGAGCTCGTGTGCCATCCTGGATATAACGACGCAGAGTTGAAGTCCGCCGGCACGAGATTGCTAGAATCGCGCGACGAAGAGCGGCGGCTGCTCTCCTCGCCGGCTCTGCGCGAATTTCTGGAGGAACAGAAGATCTCAGTCATCGGCTACCGGGAGTTCGTCCAAAGTTCGGGAACATAGCGTTTTCCAGCTTTTCTTCAACCGCCATCCAGAGCGTAATCGGCGGTGCCATAAGGACGATTGGCCGACCATTGCTTGCTGCTTATCGCTTTGTATCTCGTCACGGGTTGCCGACGTTCGCGCTATCATCGGACGAGTCTGCCGGGTCTGAGTACAGAGCCCGCTAAAGGTGAATCATGGCCGAGCACCGAATCAATCCTCGCCTTACCGTTGATCTTCCGGTCCGCGTTTGGGGGATGAGTGCCGAGGGGCGACCCTTCTCACAGCACGCCCGCGCGCAAAATATTAGCGCTCAAGGCGCGCTCATCACCGGGGTCGAGTGCGCACTGAAGGTGGGCGATGTTATAGGCGTGCAGTGCGAAGAAACGAAGGCACGATGCACCATTATGTGGATCATGAGTTCCGGCTTCGCCGTAAAAAATCAAGTGGGACTGCGGTTACTCACGGGGCAAGAGTGTCCGTGGAAAAATTATATAAACCTCAAGGTAACAACGGAAGAAATCCTGCAGTCGCAAAAGCGGCGCTGGCACCGTCACAAAATTGCCCTTCCGCTGGAGATTCGTGACGAACGCTCTACGACTCCAGCGCGCGTGAATGCCTCGGACGTGAGTGGCAACGGCTGCTATGTCGAGAATATGCTCCCCTTCCCGCTCGGAACGATCTTGCGGCTCGAATTTCATATCGAAGGCACGGAACGGGTCACGCTGACGGCGATCGTGCGTACCTGCGATCCGGGGGTGGGCAACGGAATTGAATTCACGGGACTGACGCCGGAGACGAAAGTAAAAGTTCAAGCGTATCTCGATCGAATAGATCCCCCCAGGGGGCCACAGGTTCCAAGGGCGCAGTGACGACGTTCAAATTTTGCAGAGTTGCGGAAGAGTACTGGCGTAGACGGGTTTACGAAGCGATCTGCGCATAGCGCGCGATCACGATTGCGCGAATCAGGCCACCCATGGTGAATTCACTGGCTTCGATCGAGACCGGCAGCTTCAGTTCGCGCAAGGTCGCCGAGGTGATGGGTCCGATCGATGCGCACTGAACATCCTTGAGAACGCCGTTGCTTGAGTGCCCCAACAGTTCGGCAAAGTTCTTCACCGTCGAAGAACTTGTAAAGGTCACGATGTGCGGGCGCCGAGCAGACTTCATCAAGGCACGCAGTCTTACCCTGGATTTTTCAGGCACGAGCGTTTCGTAGGCTTCGACCACATCTACCTGCGCTCCGGCCTTGCGCAACTCATCCGGAATCACGTCCCGCGCAACTTTTGCTCGCACGAGCAGGACGCGCTTCCCCTTAACTTTGTCGCGCAAGCCCGCCACGACTGACTCGGCCACATATTCCTTCGGCATCATCTTCACTTTCAGGCTGTGTTTCACGAGGGCGGCTTTGGTCGCCGGACCAATAGCGGCGATTTGCATCTTCTTCAGAGCGACGCGAGAGATGCGGAGCCTCTTCACCCTCTTCCACATTGCTTCGACGCCGTTAGCGCTGGTCAGAATCAGCCAATGGTATGACTTGAGATTCTGCAGTGCGTCGTCCAAGGCCTGGTAGGACGATGGCTTTTGAATTTCGATGAAGGGGATTTCTACCACCGCCGCGCCTAAATCGCGCAGGCTTGAGGAGAGGCTCCCGGCCTGGTGACGGGCGCGCCCGACTAGAATTCGCGTGCCGGCGAGCGGCCGTTTTTCGTTAGCTTTTGGCATGAATAGGAATCTCTTCTTCTATGGTTGTTGCGGTAGGGCGTAGCCCTGTCCGTAAACCTCTTCGAGAATAACATTGCCTCCGCGGCGAAGAAGCTTGTCGCCGACTTCTTGGCCGAGGCGGACCGCGTTGGCGGCGCTGCTGTCCCCGGTCTCTCGCAAGACCCTGGTTCCGGCTGGATGTGCAACGACGCCATTGAGATAAATTTGCCCCGACTGAATTTCAGCGAAAGCCCCGATCGGAACCTGACAGCCGCCGCCGAGTCGATTCAGGAGGGCGCGCTCGCAGTTGGTAGCGGCGCGCGCAGCCGGATCATCAAGGAAAGCCAGCAGCGCCCGCGTTTCATGATCGCCGCGACGAATCTCGATTCCTAACGCGCCTTGCCCCGCGGCGGGCGTCATCAAGTCGGTCGGAATTATTTGGCGAACCAACTGAGTCTTGCCCAGCCGATTCAGCCCGGCGGCAGCCAAAATGATCGCGTCGTATTCTCCCATTTCAAGTTTGCGGAGACGAGTGTCAACGTTGCCCCGGACCGGATGAATCTGAAGATCGGAGCGCAGCGCCTTAATCTGGGCCTGCCGGCGGAGGCTGCTGGTCCCTACATTTGCCCGTTGCGGCAGGCTACCGATGCTCGCAAACCTGACGGAGCAGAAAACATCGCGCGCATCTTCCCGGGAAGTGACGGCCGCAATTTCGAACTCACCAACAAGTTCGGTTGGCAGGTCTTTCAGGCTATGCACCGCCAGATCGACTTTGCCGTCGGTCAGCGCCTCTTCAATTTCCTTGGTAAACATTCCCTTCGTACCGACTTTCGCCAACGCAACGTCGGTGATTTTGTCGCCGGTTGTCTTGATAATTTCGATCGCAACAGTATGGCCTTGGTCGCGCAGACGGTTGGAAATATGGTTGGCTTGCCATAATGCCAGTTGCGAGCCGCGAGAGCCGATGCGGAGATGCGCCATCAGCTTCTTGGGCCTTTGTTTTTCTCTCGAATAGATTCGCGGACTGTCTTTGAAGCAGAGGCGTATCGCTGCTCTTCCCCGGTATGTAGATTGAACAATCGTCGAATCAGTTCGATCACGGTTGTCGATTCAGAATCGCGCGCCGCGGTCTTCAGGGTAGTGATCGGCGTGTGCATAATTTTATTGACGATGCCGCGAGTGAGAGATTCGACGGCCAGTTCCTGGTCGGCCGTCATGGTGCCCAACCGTCCGCGAACGCGATCGATTTCCGCCTGTCGGATGGTCTCAAGATGATCCTGCAGGCTGACAATCGTGGGGACGACATCGAGGGTTTGGAGACGCGCGTGGAACTTTTCTACTTCACCGTTGACAATGTCTTCGGCGCGTTCCGCCTCCTTTTTGCGGTCGGCAACGTGAGAACTGACCGCTTGCTGCAAATCGTCGATGTCATAGACAAAGAGTCCATCGACCTTGTTCATCTCGGGGTCGACGTCGCGAGGAACGGCGATGTCGATGAAGAACATGGGCTTGTTTTTTCGCATCGCCATCAGCTTTTCGCCATGCTCGCGTTTGAAGACGAACCTGGGCGATCCGGTGGATGTGATCACGATATCGGCGCGCTCACAGCTTTCGATCAGGCGGCTGAACTCGATTGCCTCGCCGTTGAATTTGTGCGCCAGCCCAACTGCGCGGTCGTAGGTGCGGTTCGCGACGAAGAGTGATGTTGCCCCGTGAGCCATCAAGTGCTTCGCGGCGAGTTCGCTCATCTTGCCAGCACCTACGAGATAAACATTCTTGCCGTTCAGGCTTCCGAAGATTTTCTTGGCCAGTTCAACTGCCACCGAGGCGATGGACACGGACGATGATCCGATCGCGGTCTCGGTGCGAACCCTCTTAGCGACCGCGAATGAACGCGTCAGTAATTGGTCGAGCTGGGCCCGCACGGCGCCGACGGCTCGCGCCGTGGCATACGCTTCTTTCACTTGTCCTAGAATTTGCGGCTCGCCCACAACCATGGAATCGAGGCTCGATGCGACGCGAAAGATGTGCCGAATCGCTTCATCTTCGCGATATTCGTAGAGATGACTCTCGAACGGCGCCAGATCAATTTCGTAATACTCACGCAGAAACTCGCGCAGATCGCCCGCTCCATTCTTCATGTTGGCAATGAACTCGACGCGGTTACAGGTCGAAACGATCAGGCCCTCGGAGACCGATTCGTGCTGCGACAAGCGCCTGCAAGCCTCCGGCAGCCGCGATTCTGGAATAGCCAGCCGTTCGCGCACTTCGACGGGTGCCGTCGTGTGATTCACGCCGATGAGATGGAATCTCATGAAGAGACAAACCTGTGCATCCCGCTAAAGTAGTTCGCCATCCAGGCCACGACCGCGGTAGCGAAGGCGGCGCTCGCAAGAAGCGCGGCGCGGCGCCCCCTCCAGCCGGCGCTCAGACGAGTGAAGACCATCAGGAGATAAACGGCCCACATTAGGACGGACAGTAGAATTTTTGGATCAAGAACGTCGATTCGCCCGTAGGTCGACTGAGCAACCACCGACCCTGCGATCAAACCGAGTGTCATGAAGGGAAAACCGAGCATCAGCGAGCGGGATCCGATGTCATCGATCACCTGCAGGGCCGGAAGCCGGGAAAAAGCTCCGCTACCGCTCTTGGACTTCAAAGCACGCTCTTGCATGAGGTACAGAATGCTGGCGCCAAAGCTCAGAAAGAGAGCGGCATAGCCGGTGAAAATCATTAATATGTGGACGGCCAGCCAGCCCTTCTTGACCACATCCGAATTGAACACCAGCGGCTGCTGCCCGGTGGCCGCGACAAACGTCAGCAAAAACACGATGGGAAAAACAACAATACCGGGCGTAGTCGTTTTGTACACGAGGTAGGCGAGCATGAAAAACGCCATGATCAGAAACGCTAGCAGCGATTCCGCGTTGTGCACCGAAGCGGAAGCTAGTTGGCCGGTCTGAACCACTGCCTCCGTAAGAGAAACGAAGTGGAAGATGATACCGAGATAGGAAGCGTGCAGGGCGATCTTGCTCAATACCTCGGAGGTCTTGCTCAGCGCCACCAAGGCGTACAGCAATCCGACGGCGTAGCAAACGAGCGCGACCCGGAGCCAGATAAGCGTTAGCACTTTGAGAAAGCCGGAAGCAATAACGTCCGGCCCAACTGAAGATTATAGAGGGGCTAGAGGGTGTTCGGGAGCGAGACGGCTACAGTTGGCAAAAATAGCCTGCTCGTATTAAAAGATTGAGGCTCCCTTCCGGGTAGGAAACCGTTTAGTTTCACCGTCGGAAGCGAGCCTCACGGGGGAAGAACTGGCTGTTAGTCCGCACCGTTTAGTGCGAAAACGAGTTACAAGTTAAGCCGTCGTTCTCGTGCTACCCGTGATAAAGTGCACCACAAAAGCGATTACCGCAAGCAATAGCAACAGATGGATCAATCCGCCTGCTACGTGGAACATGAAAAATCCACCGGCCCACAACACTAACAGCAGAATCGCGATCAACATAAAGGGTCCGAATCTCATTGCTGCCTCCCGTAGGCCGTTGCCTACATGTAAGGTTATAAAGGCGAGCGACCGGACTCGATATCGGCATAATCCTGTAAACACTGGGTGGGTATAAGGGTAGCAAATCAGGTATTTCGGAGTAACGTTTAGCCGCACTATGCTGAGCCACGCCAAGTCGTGTTTAGTTGCATTAACGTTGCGGTCGGCTCAGCGGGCTCCTGCGATTAGTTGACGCCGAGGGATGACAGGGACTCTTCTAAGGCGCCGACGTCAATCACCAAGACTCGGCCCTGCAGTTCTCCCGGTTCGTCGAAGGCGCGGAACAACCGCATTTTTACAGCCGCGTATTTTTCGGGGTCGCTTAATGACCGCTGATGCAATTCCGCCCATTCGGCGGCGGCGATTTCGGGCAGGAAAATATTGACTTCATAGGTCGATTTCCTGTCCGACGTTACATCGAAGACGTACTCATGGCCAAGCGCGACTGGACCTTCGCTCGACAGTTTTGGGCGCTTCCCAACGAAATAGTATTGGTAGGTAAATCCTTGAGACCCGGCATAGGTTTTGAGGCGGCGTATGGTCATCATGGTGGCGCTATGGTGGCCCCGAAGATATGCAGGTGGCTGTCACTGACGCTTTTTCATACTCTTCACTCTCTTCCCGCTCAGTAATTCGTCACCTGCTGCTGTTCCCGGGAGAAATCACTCTTCCATACTCGCTGGCCCGGGCCATTCGATCGAACATTTTCCACGCCGCGAGCGAGATCTTGCTGATTGCCTCCTCTCCGTCGCGCTCTCGCCCGAGGTAGGTTGTCATGACGCACAAGATATAGGGGCGCTTTTCGACAAAGATCACTCCCGAATCATTGCGCACCCCTTCGAGCGCTCCGGGCTTGTCGGCGATTTTCAAATCTTCTGGAAGCAGTCGGGGAATCCAGCTGTCTTTATGCGTCGCGAGAACCTTGAAGAAATCGGCGGTCAAATCTTTGTTCAGCACCTTTCCCTGATAGAGCGCCTCCAGCAATCTCGACATTTCACCAGGGGTAGAAACATTTTCACGACCTTCGCCCGCAGCCTTGAGGTCCATCATTTTGCGGCGGAGCCGCGTGTCACGAAGTCCCTGTGAAGTAAGAAAGCTGTTCACGTTCTCCATCCCAACTCGATCGATGAGAACATTGGTGGCGGAATTATCGCTCACTGCAACCATCATCGTTGCCAGATCGCGAAGCGTGATCTGCGTCACTCCAGGGGTGAGACCTCCCATGATGTCGCTGTCTTGCACGAGATCGGCTGCGTTGACTGTATACATATCCGTCAGTTTCAACTTGCCCTGTTGCGCTTGACGATAGAGTTCCGCTAGAACGCAGATCTTGATGGAACTTGCCTGCGGAAAAACGTCGTCCGCATGCAACGAATAGTGGCGGCCATCGGTCAGATCCGTGATGAAGACGCCCATAACACCGTCAAGATCACGATCAATGTCAGCAATTGACTTTTCAAGCTTCTGCCAAAGAACCTCCTGCTTCGCGGTCGCGGAGGACACAGCTTGAGCCATCGCCGAGGTGTTCGGCCGGAGTAGGGATATACACAGGACCGCGCAGAAAACAGATTTGCTTTTAAACATAATGGTTCGAATCTCCGTTGCTAACGCCGAGGCCGCGCAAATCGGCGAGCGAGCCGGCATTCCTTAAACACGGCCTAGACACTGGCCTGGCGCAGCCGTAGCACCGCGGTTTCCGAGGTGACCGGCGAATAATAAATTTCTTTAAACGTGTATGACCTGGCTTTAGCTTGAATAATTGGCAGAATTTCAATGTGCCAATGGTAGTCCTCGTCGAGCGTCTTCCAATATCCCAACGTGGCTGATGGGTGCTGGCTATTAGGCGACGTATGCAACACGAGATGGAAAGCGTCAGCCACCGTCCGAATCCTAAGAAGGGTTCGGCGCAGAAGCGCCGCGAGGTCCGCGAGAGTACCAACTCGCGACGCACCGGCTCGTTCGAAAGAAGATTCGTGACCGCGTGGCAATATCCAAGTCTCATATGGAACCCGTGGCGCATATGGGCAAAAAGCGACATAGTCGCCACGGCTTTCAAGGATGCGAATGCCCTGCCGCTCTTCCTGGGAGAGAATGTCGCAAAATACGCAGCGCTCTTTCGATTCGTAAAATTCTCGTGCCGCGCGCAGCTCGTAAAGAACTCTTCGGGGAACGAAGATGGTGGCCGTCAACTCCGACGTGGGGTGGGCAAATTCCTGCCCGGCCGCCTCGCCGTAGTTTTTAAAAACGCTGATGTATTTGAAACGGCAATCGCGCTTTAAGTCTTGAATTCGCTGGGCGGCAAGGCGGAGAAACAGTTCAATCTCTTTGTCGGTGGCATTCCAGAAGTGACCATCATGGCGAGGGTTTTCAACAATCACTTCGTGCGCTCCAACAGAACCCATACGATCGTAGAGACCATCTCCGCGCCGTGAGGGGTCGCCCTCTATGTGATACAGCGGGTGCGGGTGGACGATGGACCGGGCGGACCACGACCCGGACGAATTCGATAAGCTGGCAACGACGTGCCCGGGCCTCGACGCGGAGTTGCAAAAGAGGCACTCCGTGGAATGCTCTGGCGCTTCGAAGAGATCGTCTCCGGTGATCACCCATGACCGGGTGATCGGGTCTTTGCGAAGTTCCATGGGAGCAAGGAGAGCAAAATAGCAGCGCTGAGTCAAATGGCAATTCCTCTGACTTGCAAGCTGCGATCGGTGGGGACTCGCAACATTGCGAGTGACCAAGAGTTGGTAGACTGCGTTTGACGGGAATCCTTTGCACTGGTCGTCGTGTTGCACTTTGCATTGCACTTTGCATTGCACTTTAGCTGGCGGGAGGCTACAAAATTATCAACTCTTCCATGTCCGAACCTTCCACTCCGCTCATGCGGCAGTACGCCGCCATAAAGAAGAAGCATCCGAATGCTCTTCTTTTCTTCCGTTTGGGAGATTTTTATGAGCTCTTCTTTGATGACGCGGTACTCGCCTCTCGCGAACTGCAAATTACTTTGACCTCACGCAATAAAGAAAAAGGAATCGCTATTCCGATGTGCGGCGTTCCTTATCACGCCGCAGAGGGGTACATTTCGAAGCTCATCCGCAGAGGATTTAAGGTTGCGGTCTGCGAACAAGTCGAAGAAGCGAGTCTGGCAAAGAAGCTGGTGCGTCGCGAAGTCACACGGGTCGTCACCCCCGGCACCGCAGACGCCTCATCTTTGAATGCGGAAGAGAATAACTTTTTGGCGGCGGTCGCCACCGTGGGCGAGCACGTCGGCTTCGCTGCGCTCGACCTGTCGACGGGAGAGTTCAGGGCAACCGAATTTAGCGGCGACTCGGCCAGTCGGCGAATTCAAGAGGAACTCGAACAATTGCGTCCAAAAGAGCTGTTGTACGGCTCTTCTGCTCCGCTGTTTGACGCGGGACAACGACGGGACAGTGGAAGGAATCAGTCTTCAGCGACACTGATCGCGGGGGCTAACAGCGGAGTTACAGAAACTCCTCTGGACGATTGGATCTTTGCTCCCGATCACGCACTGCCGCTTCTCGAGAATCATTTTGGCGTCTTATCGCTCGAGGGATTCGGCCTCGCTGCAAAGCGCGCCGCCGCCTCCGCGGCAGGGGCGATTCTTTACTACATCCGCTCGACGCAGCGTGGAAAACTCGACCACGTCGACCGCATCGGTTTTTACGAACGCCAGCATTGCCTGGTGTTGGATGCGGTGACGGTTCGCAATCTGGAATTGATAGAGCCGCTCTTTTCCGGCACCGATGCCGGCGTTACCCTGTTTCGCTGCATGGACGCGACCGTGACCCCAATGGGCAAGCGCCTTTTGCGGAACTGGATCTTGCGCCCCTCGATTGACCACGCCGAGATTGAGGCCAGGCTCGATGCTGTCGAGATCCAGCTCAAAGATACTGTCAGGCGGGATGAACTGCGGCAGGCGCTTGCGGGAATCCTCGATCTGGAACGACTGCTCAGCCGGGTCACGCTGGAGACAGCTAACCCGCGCGATCTCTTAACGCTCTCGGCATCGCTTGGGCGAATCCCGGCGGTCCGCGCGGTGTTAGCGAGCCTTCCGGCAACGCGATTGAGCGGACTGCGATCCGCGGTCGAGGAATTGGGGGAACTGCGAGATAGGATCAATCAAACTCTTGTTCCCGAACCGCCTTTAACCCTCAACGATGGCGGGGCCATCGCCACTGGTATCAACCGGGATCTCGATGATCTGAGAGACTTGAGCCGCAACTCAAAGCAGTACCTTGCGCAGGTTGAAACGCGCGAGCGAGAGCGCACCGGCATTGGCTCACTCAAAGTAAAGTTCAACTCGATCTTTGGCTATTACATTGAAATTTCTAAATCGAACTTGCATCTTTCTCCCGCAGACTACGAGCGTAAACAGACGCTTGTGAACGCCGAGCGTTTCACGACTCCCGAACTGAAGGAGTACGAGTCGAAGATTCTCGACGCGCAAGAAAAGATCGTTGAAATCGAGCGGAGGCTCTTTGCGGATCTGCGATCGGCGGTCGCAGCAGAGGCGAGGGGAATCCGGCAAACTGCGCTCGCACTGGCTGAAGTAGATGTGTTGAGCTGCATGGCCCACATTGCGGCGTTGCGAAATTATTGCCGGCCCAAACTTGAAAAGGCTGATGGAGACGATGCGAGCCAGCATTGCGGAGATCTTGAAATTTTGGAAGGTCGCCATCCCGTGATCGAATTGCAGGAGCTGACGACGGGAAGCGGACGATTCATTCCGAATGACTTGTTCCTTAATTCGCCTGCGTCCACAACGGCGACAACCACGTCGGCTCAAAATATCATTGTTTTGACCGGACCAAACATGGGAGGCAAGAGCACATTTCTGCGCCAGGCGGCTTTGATCGTCATCATGGCTCAGATGGGTTCATTCGTACCGGCACGATCGGCAAGGCTGGGCGTGGTGGACCGTGTGTTCACGCGTATCGGAGCGAGCGACAACGTGGCTCGCGGCCGCTCCACCTTCATGGTCGAGATGACGGAAACCGCTGCAATTCTGCATACCGCCACCGCGCGTTCGCTAATCTTGCTCGACGAAGTAGGGCGTGGTACTTCCACCTACGACGGGTTGGCGATCGCGTGGGCTGCGGTTGAATATCTGCACTCACGGGTTCACGCTAAGACTTTATTCGCGACGCACTATTTCGAGCTGACCGAGTTATCTCAGCAGTTGAGTGGCGTTAAGAATTATCACGTGTCTGTAAAAGAGAATGGGGGCAGCGTGGCCTTTCTACGCCGTGTCGAGCCAGGCGCGGCCGATCGCAGCTACGGAATCGAAGTCGCAAAGCTCGCCGGCCTGCCCAACGAAGTCGTAGTCCGCGCTCGCGAGGTTCTCGCCGAGCATGAATCTTCAGAGCATCGGCTTTCCGGACATCTCACTCCTGGCTCCTCGCCTCAACGCGACCGTCTGCGGCAGTTGACCATTTTTACTCCACTGTCGCAGCCAGTACTGGAAAAGCTTCGCGAGGTCGATTTGAATCGGCTCACGCCACTGGACGCGCTAAACTTGCTTGCGGAGTTGAAAAAGCAAATCGATTAAAAGAAGGACCGCAAGTAAGTCAACCTCCTCATTGCTCGCATGGATATCGGTCAACTCTTTATCATCGGGTTCGACGGCACAGAAATGTCGCCTCGTATCGCTTCCCTTCTTCAGAAAGTACAGCCCGCCGGCGTCATCCTCTTTGCCCGCAACATTGCATCACCGAAGCAAACGTACCAGTTGCTGCGCGAATGCCAGAAAAACGTTGCGACCCCCTTATTCACGTGTGTCGACCTTGAAGGCGGTTCTGTCGACCGATTTCGTAAAGTGCTCGGGCCCGCTCCGTCTGCGGCCGACGCATTTGCCACCGGAGACCGTGAATTATTTCGAAAACATGGGCGCGTGATCGGTGAGAATTGCCGCGCACTGGGGTTCAACGTCGATTTTGCGCCAGTCATGGACTTGGCGTTTGCGGCCTCGCGGAAGGTGATGAGTTCGCGGGCGGTGTCGGATAATCCAAAACAAGTTACGGCATACGCAAGCGAATTTCTTCGCGGCTTAGGCGACGCGGGCGTGATCGGTTGCGGCAAGCACTTCCCTGGACTTGGAGAAGCCACGCTCGATACCCATCTCGATCTGCCGAGTGTAATTAAGCCGCTAAAAAAGATGTGGACGGACGACCTTGTCCCTTACCGGCTGCTACACCGCCAGTTGCCCATGGTCATGGTGTCGCATGCGGATTTCCCGGCTGTCACTGGTACGCGCACAAAAGGCGGCTGTAGCCAGAAAACTCCTGCTTCGCTATCGACAAAGTGGATTACCGATATTTTGCGTAGAAAGATTGGCTATGGCGGGCTTGTTTGTTCGGACGACTTGGAGATGGGAGGCGTGCTTGCCGCGGCGCCGATCGAACAAGCCATGATCGGGCATATTCGCGCCGGAGGCGATCTTGGTCTGATCTGTCATCAGGAGGACTTCGTTTTGCGCGCCTATGAAGCAATGACGCGCGAAGTTGAGCGCGATCGCAAGCTCGCCAGTCGGGTGAAGCAATCGTCGCAACGCGTGCTTCGGTTTAAGAAAAAAAGACTGGATGCGATTTCACCTTCGCTACGCTTGAACGCCGCTCCTACCGCGGCTAGAACAGAACAACTCAAGCGACAGCTCATGGAGTTCACGGAAGAGATCAAGCTTTCGACTTCGGCGCGCAAGGATCACTCGTGATCGTCGCCGGAGTAATGAGTGGAACCTCGGCGGACGGGATTAATGTCGCGGTTGTAGAACTGCGGGCACGAGGGCGAGGAGGGCTGCGCTACACTCTGCTCGGGCACTCTGAATACAATTTTCCTCCCGCTGTGCGGCGCACCATTCTTTCGATGATGAACGCAGAATCAGCGCGCGTGGCCGACTTAGCGCGACTTAATTTTCTGCTTGGAGAACTTTATGCCGAAGCTGTCTTAAAGGCCGCACGCAAGCTCCGAGTCAAAGTTGAACTAATTGGATGCCACGGGCAAACGCTTTATCACCAGGGTATCGCGCAACGGTTTCTGGGAAAAAAGCTAGCAGTCACTTGGCAAACCGGTGAAGGGGCGGTGCTGGCGGCGCGCGCGAAGGCGCCCGTTGTTTCCGATTTTCGCCCAGCGGATATGGCCGCTGGAGGAAGAGGCGCGCCTCTAGTGCCATTCCTTGACTATTTTCTTTTTCGTGATCATCGGATTGCGCCTCGAGCTCGAAATCGCATCGCGCAAAATGTTGGTGGAATCGCCAACCTCACAGCAATTCCTGCCGGCGCTGCGAGCGGCGATGTGCTCGCGTTCGATACAGGTCCCGGAAATATGGTGATCGACGCGTTGATGGAGAAGATGTTTGGCAAGCGCTTCGATCTCGATGGCAAAGTAGCGGCATCGGGCCTGATATTAGAAAAGGTAGTCGCCAAAGTCCTGGAGTCGTCTTTTTTTGACCAGAGACCTCCTCGAACGGCTGGGAGGGAGGAGTTCGGTCGCCAATTTGCAGATCGCTTTTTGCGGCAGTGCCGGGGAGCGCGGAAGGTCGACATTGTGGCGACGGCCACGGCAGTTACCGCGCGTTCGATCACAAGGGCCGTGCAACGCTTCGTGATCCCCAAATTCGTGTCGAATAATCAGAGCCGTCCCGAAATGATCGTTTCGGGGGGTGGCGCAAAGAATTCCACGCTGATGGCGATGTTGCGCCGCGATGCCGAGCCTCTCAAGCTAAGCGTGCGCCTCTCCGATGAGTTCGGCCTTCCCTCTGAAGCGAAAGAAGCGGTCGCGTTTGCTTTGCTTGCCTACGAGACCTGGAATCGGCGGCCAAGCAATCTTCCGTCGGCGACCGGCGCTCTGAGACCTGCGATCCTGGGGAAGGTTTCTTATGTTTAGCACATGCCGGAATGTGCCAGAAAACACTACACTCTATGCTTTATTTTCTGCGCATCGGATGACAATCCTTCTTTTGATTTCGTGTGCCGTCATGGTGCCTCTTATTTCCTGCTCTCAGCCCGCCGATCGAAACACGATGGTGATGATCATCGAGAGCAGTCCTACGAATCTAGATCCGCGTGTCGGCATTGATGCTCAGTCGGAGCGGATCGGCGAGCTGATTTTTGACGCGCTGCTGACTCGTGATGAGCACCTCAACGTCCGGCCGGGACTTGCGGAGCGATGGGAAGTTCCCGATGCGTTGACTTATGTTTTTCATCTTCGTCGTGGCGTTAATTTCCACGATGGGAGACCGCTGACATCGCGTGACGTGAAGTGGACGCTCGATTCATTACTAGAGGGCAAGATACGCAGCACAAAAGCGGCGGCATACCGGTTTGTTGATCACATTGACGCAACCGACGATTACAAAGTTACGTTTCATCTTAGAGAACCGAATTCCACTTTACTTTGGAATCTTTCTGAAGGGGCGAGCGGCATCGTGCCTTTCGGAGCACTCGACGAAATCACGCGGCAACCAATTGGAACAGGACCGTTCAAGTTCGTCAGCGCAGAACAGGACAAAGAAATCATCATCGCTCGCAACGATAGTTACTGGGGGCCCAAGCCGCCACTAACGAAGATTCGGTTCACGGTCGTGCCCGACGCAACAACACGAGCTCTCGAACTGCGGAAGGGTAGCGCAGATGCGGCGATCAACGCGCTGACGTCTGACACGATTGTGGCACTGCAGCGTGATTCGAACTTGCAGGTTGACCGAGCTCCCGGCACAGTTCTCTCCTATCTTGCGTTCAATCTGCATGACCCGACTTTGCGCGACGTTCGTGTGCGGCAAGCGATAGCATATGCAATCGATCGCGCTCCGCTACTGCAATATATCTGGCGAGGCTTTGCCCAACCTGCGCTCAGCATCCTTCCGCGGCAAAGCTGGGCCTATGACGAAAAAGTGACTTTCTACGGCCACGACCCCGAAAAAGCGCGGCAGATGCTCGACGCCGCGGGCTATCCGGCGCACAACGGCATTCGCTTTCATCTCGTGATGAAGACGTCGACCGAAGAATCGACGCGATTGATGGCGGCCGTGTGGCAACAACAATTGCGCGAAGTGGGGATTGCGCTGGACATTCGGACATTCGAGTTTGCGACCTTTTTTGCCGACGTCACTAGTGGAGCTTTTCAGCTTTATTCTTTGCGCTGGATCGGCGGAAACGAAGATCCCGATATTTTTGAGTACGCATTTCACTCCAGTCGCTTTCCGCCGAAAGGGGCCAATCGCGGTTTTTATAGCAATCCGCGAGTCGATACTTTGATCGATCAAGCGCGGCGTGAGGTCGACCAGAGCGCACGAAAGCAAATGTATGCCGAAATCCAGCAAATTCTGGCGAACGATGTTCCCTACATCAATTTGTGGTATTTCGATAACGTGCTGGTTCACTCCCGACGCGTGCGCAATGCAAGGCTGAATCCATCGGGCAACTACGATTTCTTGAAGACCGCTGATCTCAGCACTAACTAAATCCCAGCAGCGCAACGGCACACTGCTCTGGCAAGCCTCGGTATGCAATATTTCTGCGTGATACCATCGAGGTTCGATTTTCCGGGTGCCCGGCCATTTCGGCGGCTCGAAGGGCATTGCGCTCGTCGTGCGGAGGGCAAACCCGTCGGGACAGTTCGCAAGCTTGTGTCGTTAGAGAGCATTATTTAGCGAGCACTCATTTTGAAAATACTTTTTATCGGCGACATCTTCGGACGCCCTGGGCGAACGATTGTTAAGGACCGTCTTCCCGAGTTACGCAAGCAACATGCCATCGACCTCGTTATCGCAAACTGCGAAAATGCGGCGGCCGGATTTGGAATTACTCCAGCGCTTGCGGAGGAGCTTTTCGATCTCGGCATCGACGTGATGACAACCGGCAATCACGTCTGGGACAAGCGCGAGATCATGGAATATTTTCAGATGGCGGACGGCAACCCTCACAGCCCGGCAAGGCGGTTACTGCGACCATCCAATTTTTCTCCTGGCCTGCCGGGATGGGGAGTTTACGAAGGCCAAACAAATGGCACAAACTACGCCGTGATGAACCTGCAAGGGCGCGTGTTTATGGGATCGAGCGACGATCCGTTTCGTCATGTAGACAAGCTCCTTGATCAGACCAAGTCGAAAGTAATCTTCATCGATTTTCACGCCGAGGCGAGCTCAGAGAAGGTTGCTTTTGGATGGTACCTCGACGGCCGCGCCACCGCCCTTGTCGGCACCCACACGCATATTCCTACAGCCGATGCGACGGTGCTGCCAAAGGGCACCGCGTATATAACGGACGTTGGCATGACCGGGCCTTATGACAGCGTGATCGGAGTGAAAAAGGAATTGGTGATTGAAAAGTTTCTTAGCGGAATGCCCTCTCGTTTTGAAGCGGCGACTGGCGATGTTCGCTTGTGCGCGGTGGTAGTGGAATGCAACGATCAAACTGGCCGCGCCTCTAAGATCGATCAAGTCATCTTGAAATAGGCAAAAACGCCGTTGCGTGCATTGGTCAGCCGCGAAAAGCGCCCATCCGCCGTTGTGTGTGAGTATCCATTCAGGTATTTCTATTGCAAGACATGCCGGGATGGGCATTCTATAGTAGTAGCTATGCGATGGATTTCTGCAGGTCTGATCGTGCTTGTGGCTGGAGTGTGCTTAGCCGCAGACACTTCTCCCGCGACTCTCCCGATCTGCTCGAACACGGCCGGTGGGACGGCTTGCCCGGGAACGGCTGCAGAGCTGAAGGCGGCTCGTCAAGCTTTCGCCCGCGGTCTGAATCTCGAGAAAGCTCAGCAGCTTCAATCGGGAGACAAGTCTCACAATCCCTATCCTTCGCAACTTTTGAATGAGGCATTTTTTGAGTTCGAGGAGGCCGCGCGCCTCATTCCTCAGAATGTCGAATATATAACTGCGCGAGAAATCACTCGGCAGCGCCTCGCGGGAATGCATTTGCAGCGTGGAAACGACGCAATCAGGGATGGGCGACAGGTTGAAGCGATGGCGGAGTTTCGCACGGCGCTTGAACTGGACCCGGGGAATCAATTTGCGCAACAACGCATGCAGGATGCTATCGGCGCGGCGCCGGTACGCGTTGCCAGTCAACCGCAACTCATCGCGAGCGAAGATGCGTTGGCTGTGAAGCCAGCTGAGGCCAAACACGACTTCCGTTATCGAGGAGATTCCCGCGGCCTGCTCACTGCGGTCGCCACCAGTTTTGGATTGACAGTGATATTTGACGACTCATTTCCCAATCGCCAGGTTCGGTTCGATCTTGAGAATGCCGATTTCCCTACGGCGATTCACCAAGCTTCAGCGGTCACGAGAAGCTTCACGGTTGCCCTTGAAGATAGCGTGCTCTTTGCCTGCGCCGAAAATCCGGAGAATCATCGCCTTTACGATCGGATGGGCCTTCGGACCTTTTACATTCCGGGCAGCGGCACAGCAACGGAACTGAACGAAGTGATGAACTCGTTGCGCACGCTTTTTGAAACCAGATTCACCAGCCTCAACGTTGCTTCGAGCACGATTACGGTTCGCGCTCCGCAAGCCTTACTGCAAGCGGCAACTCAGTTTCTCAGCCAGCTCAATGGATCAAGACCAGAAGTCATGCTGGACGTCAAAGTATTTCAGGTGAGCCACACCTACGCGCACACCATCGGCTTACATGTGCCCGATCAGTTTAAGCTTTTCAACATTCCGGTAGCAGCATTAGCAGCGCTCGGCGGCCAAAACATTCAAAGCCTGATCAACAAGCTCATCGCCTCCGGGGGCATCAACCAAGCGGGAAATCAGTCGATTTCGGCACTCCTGGCCCAGCTTCAGGGACAACAGAATTCAATATTCAGCCAACCTCTTGCCACATTTGGCGGCGGCTTAACCTTCAGCGGCCTGAGTCTCGACCACCTTTCAGCGGCCCTGACCATGAGCGAGAGTTCGGTGCGTTCTCTTGAGCACGTCACTCTGCGGGCGTCGCAGGAAAAAGATGCGACCTTCAAACTTGGATCGCGCTACCCGATTTTGAACGGCAGCTTCGCGCCTGTATTTAACAACGCCGCCATCTCACAAGTTTTGGGAAATCAGTCTTTTACCGCGCCCTTTCCGTCAGTCAACTACGAAGACATTGGTCTATCTCTGAAAGCGAAGCCCGTGGTACATAACAATTCTGACGTATCGCTGGAGATCGAACTGCAATTCCGAACCTTAGGAACGACCAACACCAACGGCATTCCCGACATCCTGAATCGTGAGTATAAAGGTGGCATTTTACTCAAAGAAGGCGAGCCGGCCGTGATAGCAGGGATGGTCACCGCGTCCGATCAGCGCAGTTTGAGTGGCCTTCCGCTGTTCTCTCAAATTCCTGGTCTAGGCCTTCTGACAGCCCAAAGCACGAAGAATCAAGATAATGACGAACTCCTGATTTTGATTACTCCCTATGTCATTCGCGGTACGGAGCACGCCGAGACGGAAGAGATTTGGCTAGGCAAGTAGGTTGTCGGAACTGTTTGTCGCGTGCGCGGCTAAAGTTTATTGCTGGTGAGGTTCTGTACGGGCGCAGATTGACTTCAGGTCTACTTCTGTCCCTTCTCCTGAGTAATTTTGAATTCAACAATTTTCTTAAGTAACTCAAGCGGCGCGCCGCCGCCTACGCTTTGTCCGTTAATAAAAAGGGCGGGAGTACCGTTCACTCCAACCGATTTGCCCAATGCTAACGATGCGTCGACCCTGGCCTTCGTTTCCGGCTTAGCCGAGCAAACCGCCAGTTCGTCGGCGTTCGCCCCTGATGCTGTAGCAATCGACTTCATCTTCTCGTCGATGTTCGATTCAGTAATATTCGCTTGATCGTCAAATGTTTTCTGGATGAACTTCCAGACAATCTCGTTTGCGGGCCCGCCGCTGGAACTTCGACCCGCGCAATCTACATAAAGCGCGGCCTTCACTGCCCAATTGTGCGCAGGCAGAGGAAAGTTCTGGAATACGAAGTGAACGTCTGGTTCCTGGGCGATGAGTTGATCGATGATGGGCGCGGCTTTCTGACAGTGGGGACATTGCATATCGCTAAATTCGACGACCGTCACGCTCGCTTTCGCCGGGCCGCGAGAGGGACCATTTACTCCTTTATCTAACTTGATTCGAGCATCGTCAAATGGCTTGGCACCGAAGGGAAGAATGTCTCCCGTGATCGCATGCTTGCCGTCAGCGCTGACCAGAAGCTTGTTCTGGTTTGAGCCCTGCGAGTTCGTGATGATAAAAGTGACTTCAGTCAATCCCGGCACCTCAGATGGGCGAATGTCGTTCACCTTCCGTGAAGTGCCGGCGTCGTAGCCGAGCATCTGAAACAAAAACGAGTTCACGGTATCTTCCGTGGGCAGCGATGGATCCGAGCTTGCTGGGGTAGTTGCTGCGGGTGCTTGCGATTGAGGAGTTGTCGAGCCGCTGGATGTTATGGAGCTATTCGATTGAGCGAATAACGCCCCGGTCAATAGGGCGGCGGCAAACAGTTTTGTTAGGTTCATAGTTGGGAGCCCGATTCTTTCAAAGATTTTCAATTCACTATTCATAAGAAGGTTTATGTCGGTTTGGAAACGTTACAGTTCTGACTTCGCGGCGATTGGGAACCTGCGCCCGGAGCCGAAAGCCTTTGCCGAAATCTTGATGCCGGGAGCCGCTTGCTGGCGCTTGTACTCGCTGCGCTCGACCATCCTGATCACCTTTCGAACCAACTCCGGATCAAAGTTGTTGACCCGGGCAATCTGTTCTGCCGATGATGATTCCTCCACGTAGTCTTCGAGTATCGCGTCCAACACATCGTAGGGCGGCAGGGAGTCGGAATCTTTCTGATCCGCTCGCAGTTCTGCCGATGGAGCCTTACTCATCGTGTTTTTGGGAATGACCTGGCGCCCCAAATTTACGTATTCGCTCAACCGGTAAACAAGAGTTTTCGGGACGTCCGAAATAATGGCGAGTCCTCCGACCATGTCTCCGTAGAGGGTGCAGTACCCGACCGCCAATTCGCTCTTGTTGCCGGTCGAAAGCACCAGCGCACCCAGTTTGTTCGACATGCCCATCAACAGTAATCCGCGCGCTCGCGATTGAATGTTTTCTTCCGAGACGTCCGGGGGCAACCCGGTGAAAATCGGTTCGAGGGCTCGACAGGCTGCCGAATACAGATCTTGAATCGGCAGCAATTCGAAACGGATTTCCAGGTTTTGCGCAAGTTCCCGTGCATCTTCGATGGAACCTCGCGAGGAATAAGGGCCGGGCAGGCCGACGCCGATAATATTCTCGGGCCCAAGGGCATCGACCGCGATGGCCGCGGTCAACGCGGAATCGATGCCGCCACTCAGGCCAATGATGGCCCGTTCAAAACCGCACTTATGAACATAATCGCGCGTGCCGAGCACGAGTGCGTGATAGGCGCTGGCTTCTTCTCCGCAAATTTGCGGATGCATATCGCCGGTCAGTGTTTCGGTATCAAAATAGATCAAATCTTCTTCGAAAGATTTTCCCTGAGCGATCACTTTTCCGTCTGGCGCAATCACCAGACTTGACCCGTCGAAAACCAAGCTGTCATTACCGCCTACCTGATTCACCATAGCTACCGGCACTTTTTGGTTCTTAGCAATGGCGGCAACCATGTCGTGGCGAAGCTCACGCTTTCCCAGCCAGAAAGGGGAAGCTGAGATGTTCAGGACAAAGTTCGCTCCCGCTCGCACCAACTCCTCAACCGGATCGATGCCGTACATGCGCTGGTTCCAAAAGCGCTTGTCATTCCACGCATCTTCGCAAATAGTCAGTGCCATTTGCTTGCCGCAGCAATTTAAAAGCTTTTGGCTGAGTGCCGGGGCAAAGTTGCGCATCTCGTCAAAGACGTCGTAGGTGGGCAACAGCATCTTCGATTGAGTAAAGTCGATGCGGCCATCTCGAAGCAGGCAGGCAGAATTCATGGCCTTCTTGCCCGATTCCGATTGCGCAGGCGTCACGGTGCCGCAAATGACGGATATCCCCATTGTCTCGGCAGCGATTTTCTCGACAGTCGCTCGACAGCGGGTAACAAACAATGAATTCTCTACCAGGTCGCGCGGCGGATAGCCGGACACGGATAGTTCGGGAAAGAGGATCAGCTCGGCGCCAGCACTTCGCGCCTCCAAAGAAAATCGAATGATCTTTGCAGCGTTGCCAGAAAAATCTCCCACGGTGGGGTTAATTTGGCCTAAAGCAATCTTCACTCTTCTAGTTTAGAAGGTTGGTGGCTGCAAGGTCGAGGACACGATCAGCAAGAAGGTAAGAGATAAGTGACTTCCGTGGTGCTCATCATTCCCTTGCGTGAAACAAACATCACAGTACAACATCAGCAAAGGTGCGAACTCGGGGAGCTCCTACTGCGCCAAAGCCTTTCGCGCCCTGGAATGTGAAATCAGTTAGGCTGTGAGTCAGGGCCACTCGGCGGGGGCGGCGATGCGATTGGTGGCGCGTTGCTCGGACTTTGCCGGTCATTCTCCGGCATTTCTTCTCCCGGCCTACGCAAGGTTGGGGCAGTGGCGGGTCGAACTTGTTCCTTTTTTGCCAAGGTGGCCGTCCCGGCATCGATTTCTTTATCTACGCGGACGATCTTTTGCCCGTCAACTTTCATGGTCTCGACGCGCACTACTTCATCACCAACGAAGCGGATAAAGTCCACGTCCTGCGGCGGCGTGCCATAGATCCACTCTTCGTAATCGGCGTCGTTGGCATGCTCGCGCACACGCTTCGGAGGTCTCCCCTTCGAGTAAATAACCATCTCGCCATTCATCCCAACCAGAACATGATGGCTCTTGATAGCATCCCGCACCGGAGCAGAGACGGATTCGAGATATGCTTCTAACGGCGACTTCGAATTGAAATCAAAAATCGGGCGCAACAGCTCTTTAAGCTCTGGCCCAGTGAGTTCGGGCACGTATTTGTCGAAATACAAGTCGACGAAAGATCCGCGCGCATTGGCGCTTGCGTCAGATGGCGCAATCGGCGTTGATGAATTGGCACCCGAAATCTGAATGTGCTGGTACCACTTCTGTTTCTTAACCGGCCCACCATTAATTTCAAACCGGATGTAATTGTCTTTAATCAGGACGTCACTGATTCGAGCGCGGTCCCCTGGCTTTGCGGCTGGACCCCACAGTGCCATCAAGTGTTCAAGCTCTGCACCGTTCGGGGTAATAACTCCGTTCTTTAGCCTGAGCCCAGTCTTCCCCATCGGAAACTTAGTGCTGATGTAAACCAGGTCCTCGTTGAAGGCGTGAATGATTTCCTCACGCGTAGTTTTACTGATTTTTGGCGACTGGGTATTTCCTGCTACGGCGGTGTACTGGAGAAGAAGAAAACCCACAATCAGAAAGCCGGAATAAACGGTACGGAACCGGAAAGACGGCATGCAGCACCCTGAACCAATTCTCCCGATTATAAATCAGAGTGTGGTGACATTTTGATTTCCAGCCGATTCGCCCGCAAACTGACCCAATCGAGCGGCTTCCGCTGCTAACTTTAGTTACCCAAGTAACGGTGAGTTGTACTTTAAGCACCTCAGAGCCTTGCCCTGTATCGCCATAGAATGAGTTCTGGTAAGGACCAGTTTGCCCCCGGGCTGGCGCTGAAGGGGCCATTTTTGCCGTTCAAACTTCCTATTCCGACGCGCATTCCACTGCTCTACGTCATTCTTGGCGTACTGCTCGCGATCAGTGTTTTGCCCATGTACTTTTACTCGGTCCAAATTGAGAACATGAACCGGGACCGCCTCAAGACGAACGAAATGCTATTGCAAAACACGGTCACGCGGTCGCTGGCGGATGACATCTCGCAGCATCAAGAAGCGCTCCACATGATGCTGTCAAATCTTTCGTCGTCAGTAGAAGTCATGATGCTGGCCACCCCGGGCAGCAACGACATGAACGCGCAGACTCTGCCCACGCCAGAACTTCGCGCCATGATCGAGAACTTCGTATCGTCATCGAACGACATCGCGTACGCCACGCTCCTTAATGCTGATGCCAAGGGCGTTTCCGCCGGACGCATCGCGCCCGACGCTTTTTTGCAGCGCGAATTAGAACGAGCCTTTCAGGCCTCGCAAGAAGGCCGTGTCTATAGCGGCCAGCCGCTCATGGTGGGCAGCGGCAAGAGCGCCCGCACGGTTATGCTCGTCAGCTCCCCGGTCATGTATGGCGGGCGTTTTCTTGGGATGATTGGGTCGGTAGTTGACATGGAATTCCTAATCCGGCGATTGCAGCAGGTCAGCCTGACGGGGTTGATGCCGTACGTCGTCGATTCCCAAGGCCGATTGGTTGCGGCTGCAACGTCGCAGTATGCGACCGGACAAGACATGACGCACTTTGAAATTGTTCGAAGCTTTGTCGGCGAAGGTGCGAAGGCACAACTGGCGGCGACAAGAGAATTTAGAGTCAGCCAAGCAAAAGATTCTGTCGAGATGCTGGGAACGTACGTGCCAGTCACCGCGCTCGATTGGGCGGTTGTGGTTCAAAAACCGCGCGAGGATGCTTATCGCGGTATCTACGATATGCAGCGCACCGGACGGTTGCTGGCATGGCTTGCCGTCTTCCTTAGCGTCCTGGTCAGCATCTACTCTGCACGTCGCATTACGAGCCCGCTGCAAACCCTGGCTCAATCCAGCCGTGCCATCGCGCGTGGAGACTTTTCGCAGCGCGTCCACCTCAAGACTCGCACGGAGATCGGTGAACTGGCTTCCACGTTTAACACCATGTCGGAAGATCTTGAGCACTTCGTCGAAGATCTCAAACACGCAGCCGAAGCGAACAAATCGCTATTCATGGGATCGATTCAAATGCTCGCTGGCGCGGTCGACGAAAAAGACCCGTACACGCGCGGCCATTCTGACCGCGTCACAAAATATTCTTTGATGGTGGCGAGAGAGATGGGCGCGGATGCGGATTTTCTCGAAATTGTTCGCATTTCAGCACAGCTTCACGATGTGGGCAAGATTGGAATCGAAGACCGCATTCTTAAGAAGCCGGGCGCTCTGACTCCGGAAGAATTTGAGATCATGAAAACGCACACCACGAAAGGCGCGAACATTTTGCGCCCGGTGCCGCAATTGAGCGCCATGCTGCCGGGAATCGAGTTGCATCATGAAGCGTTAAATGGCCGAGGATATCCTTATGGCCTGAAGGGCGACGAAATTCCGCTGCTGGCGCGCATTATCGCGGTAGGAGACACTTTCGACGCGCTCACGACGAACCGCCCTTACCAGAAAGCTCACGATCCGATTGAAGCACTCAAGATTATTCAGAATCTGTCAGGGCAGCGATTGGATCCTGTAGCGATCGCCGGGCTCATGGCGGTATTCAATCGCGGTGAAATCACAATTGAAAGGCCGTTAGTTTCGGATATGGCCGCGGAGTCACCAGCTCCAACGGTTCCCGCGCGAGCGGCCGATTTGGTTCCTCTAGAAACGGTTCGAACCTAACCGTTCAGCGCTTCCCCGCCGCAACAGCGCTCCGCCAAGGTCTATATAATCTTAGGCGGACCCTCATGATTCAAACCCTTTTTGGCAGTTTGGACGAAGAGAAGAAACCTAGTTTTGTCGAACTTATGAAAGAGGCGGTCTCGCGTACGCGGGAGAGCCTTAGCGAGCGCCTTGAAGATGTGGTGTCGATCGGAAAAGAAATAGACCGCTCGACCTTGGACGACCTAGAGGCGATCCTGATCAGCGCCGACCTGGGCATGGCGACCACCGAAGAAGTTCTGCAAAAACTTAGACACAAAGCCGACCGCAAGCAGATCAGAGATATTAGCGAACTAAAGAAGCTGATTAAAGCCGAATTATTCGCGATTTTGACCACGACCGGATCCCGGCCTATAACCAAAGTCAACGGCACTCCCGAGGTGATCATGGTGGTTGGCGTCAATGGCGCCGGTAAAACCACGTCAATTGGAAAGCTAGCTCAAACATTTCGCTCACAAGGCAAGACCGTGCTGCTCTGTGCTGCCGATACGTTTCGAGCAGCCGCGATTGAGCAACTTGAAATCTGGGGCCAACGGACCGGCACCGAGGTCATCAAGACCAAACCTGGAGGCGATCCCTCGGCCGTTTTATTTGACGCCCTGCAATCGGCAACTGCCCGCGGCACGGATTACGTGATCGTCGATACTGCCGGCCGCTTGCACACTAAACAGAACCTTATGCTTGAGTTGGAAAAGATGAAACGCACCGCCCAGCGCATTGTTCCGGGCGCTCCTCACGAAACACTGCTTGTCATGGATGCCACCACCGGGCAGAATGGCTTGCAGCAGGCTCGGCAGTTTACCCAGTCAGCCGGCGTTACCGGCATCGTTCTAACTAAACTCGATGGAACGGCAAAGGGGGGCGTGGTTGTGGCGATCACGCGAGAGCTTGGACTTCCGGTGCGGTTCGTTGGCGTCGGTGAAAAAGTTGGCGACTTGTTGCCATTTGACGCACACGACTTCGTAGAATCGTTGTTCAATTAAAACAAGGTGCATAAAAAATAGGTTCAACAAAAACAGGTCAATTAAAAGCAGGTTCAATTAACACAAGCTGGGTCATGACCTAGCCCCAATCACCTCTTCGCAATGGCAATGCAAAATGACGAATTTTACATGCGCAAGGCGCTCGATCTTGCCCGGTCGGGTATTGGCCTGGTCTCGCCAAATCCTGCAGTTGGCGCAGTCGTAGTCGGAGCTTCCGGTTGCGAGATTGGCTCGGGAAGCCATCGTTACGACGAGAAGGTGCACGCCGAAGTGATCGCGCTCGCCGCGGCCGGCGATGGGGCACGCGGCGCTGCTCTTTATACCAATCTAGAACCATGCTCACATCAAGGGCGCACCGGCCCGTGCGCCGACGCGGTTTTCGCATCTGGGGTGCGACGAGTTGTCTGCTCGATGGAAGATCCGAATCCCGCAGTCGCAGGCGGCGGGTTTGCAAAATTGCGAGCTGCGGGCATCGCAGTGGAAGTCGGATTGTTCGAGGCCGAAGCAAGAAAGCTGAACGAAAGCTTTACAAAATTCATTCGAACAGGAAAGCCATTCGTAACACTGAAATCGGCGATGAGTTTGGACGGGAAAATTGCGGCGTCCAGTAAAACGCCCGCGTTCTCGGCGATAACCGGTTCACTTTCGCAAACCGAAGAGAGCATCGACACGCCGAACGGTGGAAACGGCGGACGTCGCTCCGCCACTTATCCGGCATGGATAACCGGCGAAGCATCACGAACGCATGTGCAGCAATTGCGCCATCAAAGCGACGCCATCCTCATTGGAGTCGGAACGGTGTTAGCAGACGATCCCCTTCTAACCGATCGAACCGACTTTCCAAGGCGTCGAAAGTTGCTGCGTATTATTTTGGATTCGTCGCTCCGAATTCCGATGGAATCAAGAATTATCAAAAGTGCAGCAAACGATGTTGTAGTGTTTTGTTCGGCGCCTGATCCGAAAATCAAGACGGCGCTGGCGTCCAAAGGCATTCGCGTTTGCGAGATTGCTTCTGACAGCAATGGAAGACCGGATTTCTCGGCGGTGACGCGCGCCTTGGGCGAGATGAAAATCACGAGCGTGCTTGTCGAGGGCGGCTCAACCGTGAATCGAGAAGCGCTCAACTCGCGAGAGGTTGACAAATTGTTTCTCTATTACGCTCCGACAATTCTCGGCCCGGAGGCCATTCCATTTATCGCAAGCTGCAGAGCTCGGGATAACGTTGCTTCGATCGGGCGGTTGAAGGAGACAGCGATTCACCGGTTCGCAGAAGATTTTGCCATCGAAGGCTATCTTCGCGACCCCTACGCCACTGATCTGTAGTTAAGGGGCGAATTTCGCTTCATGAGGAGATCGACCTACTACCGGGCAGCATTGCTAGGTTCTTCTTCACTAAGGATAGACACAGCTGGGGGACAACAAAACGGTCCTACACTTGGCGTGGGTTGATGGAGGATAGATGTTCACCGGGATTATTGAAGAGGTCGGTGCCGTGTCGAGTATTCACCAGCGCGGCGAGAACCGCCGCGTCACTATCAGGGCCGACCAGTCAATTCGAGAGCTGAAGACAGGGGACAGTATCGCCGTCAGCGGTGTTTGCCTGACGGTGCTTAACATCACATCTGCAACATTTTCAGCCGATCTCGCTCCCGAAACCTGGGCTCGTACATCATTCTCCCGAATGCGCGAAGGCTCGCTGCTGAATCTTGAGTTGCCGATGAAGGTAGACGGACGGTTCGGCGGACACATCGTTCAGGGTCATGTTGACGGTGTCGGCAAACTTTTAACCTTGGAGAGAATTGCAGACTCTGACAATTGGTGGCTCCACCTCGAACTGCCCGCCGAGGTCGAAAAATATTCGGTATTCAAAGGCTCTATCACTATTGAAGGAATAAGCCTGACCATAGCAAAACTCGAGGGGACGAAATGCACAATCGCCATCATCCCACACAGCGTCGCGCACACGAATCTACACTCGCTCAAGCCCGGAGACCTGCTTAATCTCGAAGCTGATTTAATCGCAAAGTATGTTGAAAAGATGTTGAGGCGCGAACCAACTCAAAGCTCTCTAACGGTAGAAGAGTTGGTGCGGCAAGGCTTCTAGAGAGTGGGTCGTGAACAAGCGATTCGGCCGCATCATGATCCTCTGATGGATGGGCGACTGAGTGAGTTAGTGTTAGCTTTCGTCGTTGATGAAATCGTTAATAACATCCGGGAGACATCGTCCTGAAATCACGCAAGACGCTCGAATCGCCCAGACCTGATCTCGTTGATTTGCGCCGGAGACAATTTCTCGAGGGGTGCGGTCAAGGTGCTCTCGCGACATTCATTCCTTCTTTGTTGGGCGGCTTCGGATGGCCTCGATTCTCCGCGTCGGATCAAGCTTCGCAGTCGATTTTAAGCAAGCCATATCATCTACATCCAAATTACCGGCAGGCGCGCGCACTGGATGCCCTGCTGCTTAAGACTCAGAGTGGCTCCGATGAGTTTGTGTCAGAGAGATATGCCGACGAGATCGCAATCATCCTTGCCACATGGACTGATGGGTTCCTCGCCTCTCCCTTGAGTGTGCAACCGATCGCTAAAGTCTTATCCCCGGATTTTAAGGGATGTTCACTTCGGCCTCGGGAGTCTCGCATGATTCGTCCCGGCCCGGCGATTGAAATCAGGCAAAACAGCTTCGGTGAACATGCGTTGATCGGGCGCGATACTTTTGTGTCCGACCTATTCGCTTCGATGCCGCACCTTTTCAGAGCTCTTAGAGCTGACTTTCAGGTGACAGCGATCGAGAGCGAAATAAACTCGCCTTCAACTTCTGTTCCGCTTCGCACTTCGATTCGATATGAACTGGTCGGAACGGGTCATGGCTTCTGGCGGGAACAGCGGGTGGGAAATTGGCAGATCGTGTGGGAGAGACTGCCAAGCGGGGAGTACCATGCCCTGCGCTGGGCAGCATCGGAAGAAACCCAGAGCCGGTCTTCGGAGTTGTGTTTTGTCGACATATCGGCGGCAGCTTTAGGTCACAACGATTCGTTCGCAGCTCAGTTGATGCACGGCAGCGATTACTGGCGAACCATCCTCGATGGAGCAAGTGGAATTGATATTTATGGCCACAATGGCGTCTCAGTAGGCGATTTCGATGGAGATGGTTTCGATGATATTTACGTGTGCCAGCCCGGGGGCCTTCCCAACCGCCTCTATAAGAACTGCGGGGACGGCACATTCGACGACGTCACTGAACAGTCCGGCGTCGGAGTCATAGAGAACACGGCGTGCGCCCTCTTCGTCGATGTCGACAACGACGGTCGTCAGGACTTGATCGTGGTACGCGCCAATGGGCCTCTGCTCTTTCTGAATCAAGGCGACCGCACGTTCAAACAAAAAGCGGGTGCCTTCCACTTCTCCACGCCGCCCCAAGGCACCTTCACGGGAGCAGCAGTGGCCGATTACGACCGCGACGGGTGGCTCGACATTTATTTCTGCTTGTACGTCTACTACCAGGGCACCAACCAATACAAATATCCGTCGCCGTATTACGCGGCAGAAAATGGCCCGCCGAACTACATGATGCGAAACGGTCGCGATGGGACGTTCAGCGATGTGACTGCGGAGACCGGGCTTAACAAAAACAACACGCGATATAGCTTCTGTTGCGGGTGGAATGATTTCAACCATGATGGCTGGCCCGACTTATACGTGGTCAATGATTTCGGACGAAAGAATTTGTATCGCAATAACGGGAACGGCACTTTCACAGACATCGCTGCAGACAGCGAAGTTGAAGATGTGGGCGCCGGCATGAGCGTGTGCTGGTTTGATTACGATAATGACGGTCGTGAAGATCTTTACGTTGCCGACATGTGGACCGCTGCCGGCGAGCGCGTCTCAAAGCAGACACAATTCAAACCGAGCTCAGACGACAGAGTGAAGGCCCTGCTACAAAAGCACGCTATGGGCAACTCGTTGTTTCACAACGGAGCGCTTGAGGGACGATCCAGATTTACGGATCACACGATTGAGTCGGGCGTCGGCATTGGCCGTTGGGCTTGGTCTAGTGACGCATGGGATTTCAACCATGACGGCTTTCAGGATCTCTACATTGTTAACGGTATGGTCAGCGGTTCATCGCCGCAAGACTTAAATAGCTTTTTTTGGAGGCAGGTCGTAGCCCGATCACCTGATCAGGCAAAGCCATCGTCGCAGTACGAACAGGCCTGGGCTGCGATTAACGAACTGATTCGCGCGGATGGAACGTGGAGCGGCTACGAGCGCAATATTGTTTACGCCAATAACGGTGAAGGAAGATTTTCAGACATCTCAGGCGCTATTGGTCTCGACTTTATGGAGGACGGGCGTTCCTTCGCTCTCTCCGACTTCGACCATGATGGAAGACAGGAAGCGTTTCTCAAGAATCGCAACGCTCCTCAGTTGCGGGTGTTGAAGAACGTGATGGAAGAGCTGCCTGCGTTGATCGTCTTCTCCCTCCGTGGAAAAAAAAGCAATCGGGATGCTATCGGCGCGGTGATTAGTCTTCAAACGAGGAATGGCCGCCAGATGCGTTCGGTACAAGCTGGATCTGGGTTCCTGTCGCAACACAGTAAAGAGATTTTCTTTGGTTTGGGAAATACTTCAGAGAGTGTCATCAGCGTATCAATCAAGTGGCCAAGCGGATTGATGCAAGAGGTCGACGACCTACCTGTCAACCACAGAATTTTTATTGAAGAAGGTTCGGATCAAAGGCGCGTAGAGCCGTTCGTACGGAGTCGGAGTCGTCCATATTTGCCCACCGACGAGGGGAAGCTCCTGGCACGCTCGGTGCGTGAACCGGAATTGCTTCCGCAGGCAGCCGAAACATGGCTGCTTGCCCCAATCGATGCGCCCGACTTTGCCCTGCCGACGCTAAACGGCCAAGCGATGTCGCTCGCTTCGCTTCGCGGTGGTCCCGTGCTTCTACATTTCTGGGCAACCGCGGCGGAGCAGTCCAAGCAGGACTTGCGGTCTTTAAACGGGCGCCACAAGTCATGGTTAGCGGCAGGTTTGCATTTGGTGTCGGTTAATGTCGACGAACCTGGGAGGCAGGCGAACCTGCCAGGCCTACTCCGCGACCTGCGGGTCTCGTTTCCCATTCTGCGCGGATCCGAAGAAGTTGCAGCGATCTATAACATTCTTTACCGCCTCATATTTGACCGGCACCGTGACCTCACACTTCCCACTTCATTTCTAATCAATTCTCGAGGCGAAATCATAAAACTTTATCAAGGACCACTGAACGTCCAGCAGGTGGAGCGAGACGTTCGCGAAATTCCTCAGACGCTCGCGCAAAGGGTAGCGAAAGCGCTGCCTTTCCGCGGCATAACCGATGCGGTTGATTATGGCCGGAACTATCTTTCCTACGGTTCGGTGTACTTTCAACGTGGTTACATGGATCAAGCCGGCGCTTCATTTCAGATCGCCTTGCGCGATGATCCAGCGAGTGCAGAGGCGATGTATGGCTTGGGAAGCGTGTATCTCAATCAGCAAAAAAGTAACGAGGCGCGCGATTGCTTCAAACGCGCGTTGCAGCTCAACGCCGCATATCCTGACACGATGGCAAACTCGTGGAACAATCTTGGCTTACTGGCGGCTGGCGAGGGCCAAAAGCAAGAGGCGGCCGACGATTTCAAGCAAGCTTTAAAGCTCAGCCCTGACCACTCCATCGCGCTCGTGAACCTCGGCAGCGCTTACCGGCAACTTAAGGAGTGGGAGGAGGCTGGCAAGGTTTATAAGCACGCTATCGCGGTAAATCCGAATGATCCCGAGGCGAATTACGGTCTAGGTATGGTGTACGCGCAGGCGGGAGACACAGAGCGGGCATTCGATTTGCTGCAGTTGGCTCTGAAGCTGCGGCCGAAGTATCCGGAGGCGTTGAATAATTTAGGCATTTTATATCTCCGGACAGAACGGCGCGATTTGGCGATTGCCAGTTTTGAGGAATGCATCCGCATTGCACCAGCATTTGACCAGGCTTATTTGAATCTCGCGCGCATTCGCGCCATCGAAGGCCATCCCGACGATGCACGAGCCGTTTTGCGGGATCTTTTAAAGCAACATCCGAACCATCCGCAGGCAAAGCAAATGCTGGAGCAGCTTGGCCATTAGTGAGGTGAGTTCCCAGACGTGCTAATTCTAATTGTTTGGAGCGTCGTGAGCCTTGGGAGTAGGAGCCTTGAGCAAATCAACAAATAATTTGTAAAACCTTTCGGTATCTAGATCAACCTGCACCTCAACTGCCTGCATTTCCTGCTTTGGTTTGTCCTGATCAGACCAAGTCAGCGTGTCGCCGTATCCGGGGCCGCGATCGATCGAGATATCCATATAACGTTTTTCTGATTTTGTGATCAGTGTTGGATCGAGCCATGCCGCCGCCGCCAATTCGTCCCACAGATAGTTAAACGCGCCGTACAGTTGGGTGTATTTGCCGATATACTGCGCGGCCGGAGATGTTCCAGACTTCACCTTATCGATCAACGCGGTGGTCATTCTCGTCTTCACGGAGACATCCACCGGAGTGCACACTATCTTTTTCCATGGTGCGCGCAGCACGATATGAGATGCCTCGGGGTCAAACCAAAGGTTGAATTCACGACGCGGCGTATTCACAAACTCCGGATCGACTGTTTGCGGGCTGAGGCTCGCTCCCATAAAGACGAGTTCTTTAGCCAGACTTGGAAATTCAGGATCGATCGAAATAGCAATCGCCAGGTTCGTCATCGGGCCGCCCGCGTAGATCGTGATCTGGTGTGGATACTTATGCACCATCCTCAATAAAAAGTGCACCGCATCTTCATCCGACGCTTTTGTCGTTGGCATGCCCTCCGGCATTTTACCGAGCTCGCGAGCGGCATGATAAAACTTCGGCGTCCAGGCGCCTAGCCAGGTGAACGAACCGTACCGCAGCTCCATCGCCTCGGTTTCTTCTTTCGTCCTGACCAAGGGATATTCAGCGCCGCGCATCACTGGGATGTCGGTGCGACCAATGATTTCCAGCATGCGCAACGTGTGGGCCACCTCTTCGGTGAGCCACTGGTCTCCCGTCACAACCGTAATACCCAACACTTCGGTCTGCGGAGACTGAATGAGCAGCATCATCGACTGCTGGTCGGTTCCGGCCGGGCCCGCAGCATCCTGATCGATGATCACCTTACGTTTTTCTTGAGCGCTCGAGGCGATGGAAACAATGAAAAGCACAATGAGAGCTACAGTTGCACGGACACAAGTTTTCGTTTTCACGCATGACCTCAGTTTAATTTGACTTGATTTTGACTTAATTCTGACTCTGGATCCGTCAACGGCCAGACAATCGCCCAATCAGCAGCTCAAAGAATTTATCGGAGTCTACATCCACTGCAACTTTTGTATTGGGCACGAATTTGTCTCGTAATACGGGAGAAGTTTTCACGCTCGCGAGCGTTGGGGCTGATCCGCGAATCGGCATGTTCATGGCAGCCAGATCCTTTTCTTTGTCTGGGCGACGCCGAAGGTCACCGGCAACCGGGCTGTAGCCAAGGGTTTCGCCGGCAGTTAATTCACCAGAGGTCTCGACGTCGATATAGTAATCCTGAAATTTCAAAATCGATGGGTCTAGAAACGCAGCCATCGCAAGGGAGTCATGCATATTTGGGCCAATCACATAACCTTGCGCACGGTTGCGGGTTACCGCGTTGCGCCCGATGATCGCCGCCGCTTGACTTACCGGGTTCTTGGCGGCCTCAAGCCTGCGAACATGCTCTTCGGTGAGCGCTGTTTTGCGGGTTACGTCGAGTCCGACCATGGTGATTGGAATTCCCGACTGAAACACAATTCGCGCCGCCTCCGGATCAACATAAATATTGAACTCCGCCGCGGGGGTGATATTCCCTCCCGAGAGAGAACCTCCCATCATCACAAGACCGCGCGCCAGGTGAGCAATCTCGGGATCCAAGCTCAAAGCGACCGCGACGTTCGTCAGCGGTCCAATCGTGATCAGCGTGACCTGGTTCGGATATTTGCGAATCACCTCGCGAATCATCTCCGCCGCGGGCATGGACACCGGCTTGGTATGCGGCTCAGGGAAGACTGCTCCGCCCAGCCCATTTTCGCCGTGAGCATAGGTTGCAGTGACCAGCCGCCGCACTAGCGGCGCACTCGCTCCGGCGGCAACTGGAATATCCGTGCGCTCGGCAATCTCTACCATCCGCAGGGCGTTTGGCAGCGTGAACTCCAGCGGGACATTGCCCGCAACGGGAGTGATGGCCTCAATCGTCAATTCTGGCGACCGCAGGGCCAGGAGTAGCGCAAAGGCGTCGTCAATCCCGGGGTCGGTATCAATGATCACACGCGAGATCGAACCGCCACCTATTGCCCGGGGTGTCGTTTCTCCGGCCTTTGGCTGCTCCCGGGAAGGCCTTCCCTCAGGGTTTGCCGCAGAGGCCTGATTCGCGAACCCCGCCAACGCTGCCGCGGCGAAAGTTGACGTTACGAAGCGGCGGCGTGAAACCTGTGCTTGTTCTTCCAATTCTTCTACCCTCGCTAGCCACCAAAATGAGTTCGCCGTGGCGTGCAATTCTAGAACCTATCGCTCGCTTACGCTACCCGATTTTATGAGAGTCGAGGGCCGTGAATAATTGGCCCCATCAGAAATTGCTTGGCGTGAAATTGCAGATGACAAGGAATCACGAATAGAATAGCCGCGTGATGGATGAGAGCGATCGTAATAAAGCCGCACTTGAGCGCGGTACTAAAGAGTTGCCTCAGGTCGAAGCTGACGCCTGTCTATGGAGTGTGCGAACCAAAGCGGTGCTGGTGGGCTTTGTGACCATCTTCATCATTATCATTGTTTCTTTTGGAGTCTCTTTTGGAGTTACAAGCGCCCAAGAACATCACTCCGACCCGATCTCGTCCAGTGGGGCGGTCACAGGATTCGTTCGTGACGCTCAGAATCGCGCTTTGGCCGGAGTAAGTGTACTGATCCGACCCTCCGATGAAACCCCGGCGAATTCCGGCCCGCTGCAAACTACACGCACGGACTCGCAGGGCACTTACAGATTTGCTGAGTTACCTCAAGGTGTTTATAAAATTCATGCGGCTAAAGGTGGGTTCGCTGACGTAGAGTCAGGCGAGGTCACAATAGCGGCCACGAAAACCACTGCGATTGATTTTACGATGACCATTTCGAGGGCGCCTGAACTCTACGACGAGCCGAAATTCACCGTCGCAGGGGTCACCGAAGCCGGTTCCGGCGGCCACGGCTCAGACGCGACCACACGAGCGACCGAAGCGCTGGCGCGAGAGACTGTATCACTCAGTGACAAATTTTCTAGAAGTGATACCGCAGATACGAAGTCCGCGGAGGATTCGCTCCGAACCAGGCTCAAGCAGAACCCAGACGATTTCGAAGCCAACCGACAACTAGGGTCGCTCCTTTTAGAACGAGGTCTCGCGGCCAGCGCCCGACCGCTTTTGATAACCGGAGTCCGCCTGCGGCCACAGGACGCCGAGTCTCACCACCTGCTTGGGAAGGCCGACGAGAAGTTAAATAATTCTTTGGAGGCAGTCCGTGAGTACCAGCGCGCCGCGGAGATAGACTCGAGCGAAGCGAATCTGTTCGATTGGGGGACAGAACTACTCTCGCATCTCGCGCTGGAACCTTCGACCGAAGTGTTCGTCAAGGGCAATCATTTGTTTCCGAAATCCGACCGTATGTTGATTGCGCTCGGTATTGCATGGTATTCGCGAGGCTTTTACAGTCGCGCCGCTCAAAGCCTCGTAAGCGCGTGCGACTTGAATGTCGCCGATCCCGAGCCTTATTTTTTTCTAGGCAAGCTGCA
>JANYKL010000116.1 GCA_025361625.1 Acidobacteriaceae bacterium | reverse complement strand
GTCACAAACACTTTGTAGTTTCCATCGAAGCCGGCGCCGCGTTTCAGGGGTCTCCGAAAACTGTGTTGAACTTCGCTGGCAACGTTTGCGATTCCTCGGGAGTTAACTGCCGCAGTGTTGCCGGTGATTCGATCGTGCAAAGCAGCATCGTTGCCGAAGAGAACAAGATCAACCGCGATCTCGCGCCCTTCAAGGCGTATCCGATTGTTTCGGTCGGCTTCGGATATAAGTTCTAGCAACGCCACGATGGCCAACTTAGCCGGTTTTCAACAAGAGCTTAAGAACGAGAAGTCAGCGAGTGCGCCCCTCTATAATTGAAGCCGGAGACATCATGCCAGGCTGGGGTACAGGAAGTTTCGAAAACGAAGATGCGCAAAGCTTTCTGGGTGCGCTGAACACGAAAGAACCCAGCGAGCTGAAGAATGTTTTAGCGCACGCTGTCGAGGCCAGCGACTATTTGAACTCTTTTGAGAGTTGTGTGGTGATCGCTGCGGCCGAGGTCGTTGCCAGTGCCAAAGGTAGGCCTCCAGAGACGGTGCCGCCGCAAGTCGCCGAATTCGTCGAGAAAATCGATGGCGAGCCGAGTGTCGAAATGAATGAACTGGCGCGGCAGGCCGTGGAGAAAGTTCGCGTCAACTCTGAGCTCAAAGATCTTTGGCTTGAGGCGGACGGCCTGAATGAGTGGAGCGCGGCGCTTCGCGATCTGGAGCAGCGGCTTCGCGGCTAACCTTTTCTAACTTTCATCACTTGCTAGTCTCCTCGATCGATAAATTCGAGGCCCTTCCTTGCTGAGGATGAAAACTTAAGAAAAGGTTCGATTTCTGCCGCTGGCGCGCCTTTACGGAATAATTTCGTCCGCAGCGGCGCTTGCAAGAACGCACAGGTCACGGAAGACGCGAGCGTTGAAAGGATCCGACGCTCCCGCTGCCTGTAGAATTCTGGCAAACCTTGAGCGCAGTATCCGGTAAATTTGCATCATTTGTACGATGGTTGGCTGGCGCCGGGTTCTGACGAAGGCATTGCAAAGCGCGCGCAAAACTCCGCGCACGGTCCCATCGTGAACGTACACATCGGTGCCGTCGAGATCGCTCAGCGATTTCTTAATACGGTGACGTTCTGTCTCGCAAACGATCCAGGCGTGATTTGGCGCGCCAATCCCCACTGTCAGACCGAGTTCGAATGACATGTTGAACCGAGGAGTGCGCGGTGCGGCGCGGTCCAGTTGCACACGCGATAAATCGTGAATGGAATATTGCGAGGACTTAATAAGTGAAATGATCCGCACCAGTCGCCTCTGACTAAAGGGAATCTCAAGCGTCGCGCGCGGAGTGAATCCAAAGGCGCTGATTCCGGCGATGTAGGCGAGTAAAAGATTCTCGAACGCAACGTCGTACGGAATATTCAGGAAGACGCGATTCTTCTTAGTGATTGACTTTGACGGTTTTCGTTTTGGTGTTTGAAACTCTGGCGCCGGCATTGCGGACACGGCTCTTTCTGGCAACCGAGGTTGAAGACTTCTTAATGGAATGAGGCTTGGAAGCGCGGTCGAGGGAATCGGCCGCTGTCATCGGCTGATTCCCGTTGCGCCGAGCGAGCTTAATCAGCTCTTCGGTGCGGGCCCGGGAGACTCCAAGAATTCGCGCGGTATCATACGGCGTCGCAAAGGCGCTATTGACTCGAATCGGCTTCATACAATTGATTATAAAACATCAGTGATTCGTACCGCCAAGCTTCGTGAAGCCCGATCAGTCGGCAGCCGCTCCGCGATTTGCTCCGCCCTGTTCAGCGGCGGTTCGTTCCGCCTGTTGCTCGCGGAGGGCGCGGTTCGACGGCAATCCGGCATCGCGAATCTTGTAGAGCAGAGCGCGATAGCTGATGCCAAGTGTGCGTGCGGCCTGCTTGCGGTTCCAATGATGGTGCTGCAACACCTTCAAAATGACTTTACGTTCCAGTTCACGCACGCATTGCCGGGTCAGCTTTTTCAGCGATATGGGACCGTCCAGCGAAATTTCAGGAGTGATAAAGTCGGGTTCGCGGGTGACCAGATCGTTCGTGATCACTTCCTCATGCCCGAGGATCACATATCGCTTAATGAGGTTCTCAAGCTCGCGAATATTGCCTGGCCAGTGGTACTTCTGTAGCACGGCTAGCACTTCATTCGATAGTGGACGGGCGCGGCAGTTAAATTTGCGATTGTAGTAATCGAGAAAATAATGGCACAGGCCCTCGATATCGCCACGACGTTCGCGCAGAGACGGCATGCGTAGATTCACGACGTTGATGCGGTAATAGAGGTCTTGCCTGAACGTGCCGGATTCGATCTCTGCTTCAAGCTGTCGGTTGGTGGCGCAAACCACGCGCACTTCAACCCGCTTATCTTCCTGTGCGCCGATGCGGCAGAACTGACCGTCCTGTAAAAGCTGAAGCAGCTTCGATTGCAAAGACATGTCGAGCTCAGAAATCTCATCAAGAAACAGTGTGCCACGGTGGGCAAGTTCGACTCGTCCGGGCTTCGATCCGACAGCACCAGTGAACGCTCCGCGCTCGTAGCCGAACAGTTCGCTCTCGAGCAATGTCCCAGGGATCGCCGGGCAGTTGACCTTCACATACGGGCCAGACTTCCAAGGCGAAAGGGTATGAATAAGGCGGGCAATGATGTCTTTGCCGGTGCCACTCTCCCCTGTAATAAGCACGGGCACATTCGCCGCAGCGACGCGAGAGAGCCGCGAACGAACCGCCTGCATCGCTTCGGAGTGTCCGAAAACAATATTGTCAGGGGGAATTTCGCCGAGCGACTGCGCTAACGAGGTTACGGAAAGTGTCGTCATATGGGTCAGTTCCTTGCGAGAAGTGTGTCTCTCGCCTGCACCAAAAGTGCATCCCGGGCGCCAAACCAGGTAACAGAGGAGGGTGATACTACCTGGAGATGTTAAAGGCTCGCATATGAATGCTTTAGAGCAATGATAGCGCAAATATCTTCAGATTAGGCACGGTACGAAGGTGCCACTCGAAGCTTGGAGAAGGGTGGGAAAATTAGTTCACACTGTGGCTGTTGCTTTTCTTAACTGTTTCGGCCGTACGGTTGAGGAATTCGTGCTTAAACATCGCGCGAACTTCAAGCCTAATAGATGATAGTCGTCGAGACGGGCGGTCCAAACCGCCTTGGCATTGATAATTTTTGGGGATGTTTTGAAGCCACTCATCGGGCCGAGCGGAGCGCTCGGGATTTCAAGCGAAACCGGCGCCGACTTTGGCAAAGAGCGGCGCGAAACAACCAAAGCTCCACCCGGAGAAATGTTGACTGCGGTGGCAAATTCCAGGGAATCCCGGCCATTTCCATCCCGCGTTCTGACGAAAACCGGAATGGCTAGGTCTAACCGAGCCCATTTGCGTAGTTCTTTCTTCGATACGCGGTCAACCACCTATGATTCCACCTATGTTCAGCTCTACTGGACCATCTACCGCATCTCAGGGGCCAAAGTCGATCTCTTTGATAATAGTCCAAATCTTCCTGAGAATCGGCGCTAGGCACCGAGCCTCGTAACCTAGGGTAAATACCCTAGGACGCCACAAATGAGGCCTAGTCGTGAATGGGAAGTGCAATTTTTTACCCTTAAGTAATCCGCAGGGCAGTTTAAGATTGACACCCCCCAGCGCTCGCCAATACGATTAATCAATCCCCGCGGCCCATACGTAGAAGTTTCCTCCCCGATAGCGAGCGTTTGGTTTTCAATGCCCTCTACTTCTGACAAAACCACTGTTACTGCCCCCGCAAAGACTGTTGACGATGGGGAAAAACGGGCCTTGGTGCACGGGGCAGAGCAGCAAGCCTCGCCCTCCAACGCCCAAGAATTGGCCCAGTTACGCGATCGGTATAACAAGACGACCAATGCGCTGGCCTCTGCCGCACACGATCTCAAGACTCCGCTCGCTATTCTGAACGGCTACATCGAGTTGTTGCAAAGCCAGAAACTTGGCCCCTTGAATGACCGACAGCGCGAGGTCATGGACGATATGTTCTTGAGCGGCCAGCGCTTACAGCAATTTATTCAGGATTTTTTGACCTTCAGCGTGCTCGAAATCGGCGAATTGAGAATGCAATACGTCGAGGGCGACATGAACGCGTGCCTTTCCGAAGTTTGCCGCTTATGGTCGGGGCGTTTTCAGGATCGCGGACTTGCGTTGTACTTTCTGGCGAACGACAAGTTAGCTCAGTTTGCTTTCGATGGTCCGAAGATCCAGCGGATTGTATCTAATCTTTTGGAGAACGCCTCGAAATACACTCCTGCTGGGGGAACAGTTTGGCTCCATGCGGAGCCGCACATGTGGGAGCGTCGTGGTTCAGGCAGTCTCCCGGTCGGCGGAGAGCGCCGGCGGCAATCGGTCAACTCGCCTAATTCCGTAAAAGTGAGCGTAGCTGATACAGGGCCGGGGATCCGCCCGGAGTTCCATCTGGAGATCTTCGACGACTTCTTTCGGCTACCGGGGAGTGAGACTTCTGAAGGTATGGGACTCGGCTTGGCGATTGCCCGCCGTTTGCTTCAGGGCATGAACGGCAAGATTTGGGTCGAGAGTGAACCGGGCGCCGGTTGTAAATTCTCTTTTCTCATACCCACAAAACCAATCTACAGTGCTGCGCAGCGAGGAATGATGAAATGAGCCAAACCGCCAACATTTTGCTGGTGGACGATGAACCCGGAATGCTGCGTTACATCCGCACGCTCTTGGAAGTGGATGAACACAAAGTTCAGACAGCAAGCACCGGCGAAGAGGCCGTCGATAAGGTGCAAAAGGGCTTGAGCCCGGATCTCGTACTGCTCGACCTGCTCATGCCTGGGATCGATGGGTTGCAGACGCTCGAACAGTTGCGCAAGCTGAAGCCGGGATTGAAGTGCGTCATGCTCTCCTGCGTCAACGACACGCGAAAGGTTGTGCAGGCAATGCGTCTCGGCGCAGTGGATTATTTGACCAAGCCGTTTCAGAAAGCTGAGCTCGATGCCGTCATCACGCAGTGCATCGGTGGAGCGAAGGGTGAGAGTTACGCGGGAGAAGTCGAGGAACTTTGTGATGATGTGTTTTTCGTCGCCGCCAGTCCAGCGATGAAGAAGATCCGTTCGCAAGCGGCACTGGTAGCGAACGTTGAAATTCCCGTGCTCTTGCTTGGCGAAAGCGGAACCGGCAAAGAAGTGCTGGCGCGCCTGATTCACAAGCTTTCTCCGCGCGCTCATCGAACTTTTTTAAAAGTAAACTGCGCCGCAGTGCCAGCCGACCTGCTGGAGAGCGAACTTTTCGGCTATGAGGCTGGAGCGTTTACCGGCGCAACCCACCCCAAGCCAGGCAAATTCGAGCTCTGCAACAAGGGCACGATTCTGCTTGACGAAATCGGAGAAATGCCTCCGCTTTTGCAAGCAAAGCTCCTGCATGTTTTGCAGGACCAGACTTTTTCGCGCTTAGGCAGCCGGCACGTGATCAAAGTCGACGTTCGCATTCTGGCGGCGACCAACATTGATATTCCGGAAGCACTCGCCACCAAGCGTCTGCGCGAAGATCTTTACTACCGCTTAAACGCATTTACCTTGTCGCTGCCGCCTCTGCGCGAGCGCAAGGAAGAAATCCCGATTCTGCTCAAGCACTTCATGTCGCGCATGTCGGAATCTTACGCGCGCCCCCCCCTGCCACTTGGCATTACATTGATGGAAGCGTGCCTGCGCCATTCCTGGCCCGGCAACCTGCGCGAACTGAGTAACTTTATCAAGCGCTACCTGGTGTTGGGAGACGAGAGTCTTGCCGCATCCGAACTGCAGCCTCGTCCTGATGGTGGTGGCGTCGCAGCCGAGGATAACGCATCGAAGGCTTCAGCCAACTCTTCCGGCGGCTTGAAATCAGTTTCGCGAAACGCGAAAGACGAAGCCGAGGCCGAAGCGATCTCGCGAGCGCTTGAACAAACCAATTGGAACCGCAAGCAAGCCGCAGCGCTCTTAAAAATCAGCTACAAAGCGTTGCTCTACAAAATCCGCCAGTACGGTATCGCGCAGAGCCGCAGTACGCACCGCTTGTCAGCGGGAGCGTAAGAAATTGGGGAACGAATCAGTGACAGTCAGAAGTGAGCGTATTTGGTGCGGATAAGAGGACTCGAACCTCCACGACCTTGCGATCACTAGGACCTGAACCTAGCGCGTCTGCCAGTTCCGCCATATCCGCATTAAAGAAAATCGCCGGCAGGGCCCCATTACGGGGGCGACTACACTAATATCTACTGGCTGGCTTCCGCTGTCAAACCTGCGGAACCAACTACTCCGGCTACTTAAGACGATGACCAACAGCTCTGGCAGCATTCCCCCCGACCCGGCAAAAGAACTTCGCACTCTGGCGCATGAACTCAGCAACGCCCTTGAAACTATCGTGCAGGCCAGCTATCTGGTCACGCAAGCGAATCCGCCGGAGAACCTCAAACGGTGGGTCGGAATGATCGACAAAGCTTCGCAGGACGCCGTCGAGATCAACCGGAAGCTACGCCACATCTTGCGTTCGAGCAGCTAGAATTCGCGCGGATTACGTCTTTACGGATGTGGCATTCTTGTTAACCAAGCCACACCGAGGAACACCAGGGAAATCGATGCTCTGCTGTGGTGCCGCTGCCCTCGTTCTCTGTACGCCGTGTAGCAGGCAGGACTTACCCCAGTTTCGCGTCCATCGTAATCTTAGCGTTGAGCACCTTCGAAACCGGGCATCCCGACTTCGCATTGTCCGCAGCCGTCTTGAAAGCTTCTTGGCTGGCTCCCGGAACCTTTGCGACGACGTCAAGATGAATCGCCGTAATCGCCCAGCCCGCGTCAAGTTTGTCCATAGTAAGCGTAGCGGACGTGTTGATGCTTTCGGGAGTGAGGTTTGCTCCGCCCAGTTGTGCTGATAACGCCATTGAGAAACACGCTGCATGCGCTGCTGCGATCAACTCTTCGGGATTTGTTCCGGGGGAGTTTTCGAATCTGGTGGTGAATGAATACGGAGTGTTCGACAGAACTCCGCTGGCGGACGAAACGGTACCTTTTCCATCTTTGAGGCCGCCCTTCCAAATTGCGCTGCTTTTTCTTTGCATGCAAGAATCTCCTCACTATTTAAAAAGTGCTTTGGTATCTCTAATTGTAGAGGGTGTCAGCGAAACTGGCAGACGTAAATAGAAAAATGGAATCGGCGAAACCCCTCCTTGCGCAACAACGCGCGCAGGAGTGGTTCCCCCAGAGGTTTGTTACGCTACTTTTTTCTGTTGCGAGCTCGCATTTCCTCCACCGAATAGCAAGACGATTTCGCGATTGAAGGCTGGAAGGTCGTCCGGCTTTCGGCTGGTCACAAGGTTTTTGTCTCGCACCACCTCTTGATCGATCCAGTTTGCGCCGGCGTTCTTGAGGTCGGTCTTGAGCGAAGGCCATGAGGTCATGGTCCGTCCCTTGACCACGTTTGCCTCCACCATTGCCCAGGAGCCATGGCAAATTGCTGATACCGGCTTGCCGCTATCAAAAAAGCTCTTCCCAAATGAGACGGCCTCCGGAATTGTAGGGAGCAGATCAGGATTCATTACGCCGCCCGGTAGGTGCAACCCGTCGAAGTCATCGGCTTTCGCCATTTTTAAGGGAATATCGCACTGACCCTGTCTGCGGGTTTGTCGAGGTTGACGCCTTGAACCTTACTTTCTGCGGGCGAAACGATCTTCGTTTTTGCGCCGGCGTCTTCAAGTGCCTGCTTGGGCTTGGTCAGTTCCACTTGCTCAAATCCGTCCGCGACTAAACTCGCATTTTTTTCACCTTTAAGAGTGTTTGCCATTTATTTATTTCTCCTTGATCGGATCAATGCGCCACATGGGAACTGCTCGAGCGCATCTGTATCTGTATCGCTTTTTGAAGTGCTTCGTAGGCGGGTTTGGCTTGATAGTTCTTATCGAAGAGAAGCGCTGCGCCCTTCGTATTTTTTGAGTGTGAGCCAATCCACGAATATTTGTCTGTAAATCCCCAGGTCTGGATCGCCGTGCATCCTGGCGCCGCGAGACAGGCTTCCGCGATTCGGCGGTAAACAGTTGCCTGAGTTTCAAGGTCTTCCCTTTTTGCCTCCCCGCGCTCATCTATCGCCAGAGCCACATCCATTTCGGTGATGTGAACCTGTAGTCCGAGGGAGGTAAACCGTTTCAAGTTGGCGGTAATCGACGCAATGTCTGGATGCAGGCTCCCAATGTGCATCTGAAATCCAATTCCGTCGATGGGGACTCCTCGGCGTCTAAAATCGGAGACCATGGCAAGAATCGCGTCCGATTTCGGATTGATTTTTTCGGCTTCTGCTTCGTTATAAAACAAGAGCGCTTGCGGATCGGCTTCGCGCGCCCAGCGCAAGGCTTGCTCGATAAAATCATAGGGCTTCCTCGGCTTTTGAGATCTGTCGAATGAGCTGGATCTGGCGCCTGGCTCGATTCCCGGCTGTTCTCGCCAAATCGTGCTTCGCAGGCTTCCGTCATGGGTTTCGTCAAAGGCCTCGTTGACGACATCCCACGCGAAGATTTTGCCGCGGTAGTGCCCAACAACGGTCTTGATGTGATCTTCGAGGATTTTTGCCAGTTCTTTGGACGTATACCGGCCGTCAGTCAACCATTGTGGATTCTGACGATGCCATACCAGAGTGTGGCCGCGAACTTTCATGTCGTGAGCAGCGGCGAACTCAACGATCTGATCGCCTTTAGAAAAATCGAAGCGATCTTTTTGAGGATGCACGATCTCCCATTTGAGAGAGTCTTCCGGTTCGATCATGTTGAACTCGTGCGCGACCGTAGATGCATAGGCGGCTTCTGATAGATGTTCGGGCCTGATCGCTGTACCAATGAGCAGGCCTGATTTCTCTGCTGCCGATCTCAAAGATTGCGGTGCGTGCACCTCTGGCGTTTTAAAGCTTAATCCAAAGACGATAGCGTGAAGGGCGAAAACAAGGATTGGCGATCTCACAGGGTGACCAGCACACGATCATCGTCGATTAGGAAGGTAAGGTTGCAAAGGGCATTGCTCACAGCGCGGTTGTGACTTTAAACAATAATTCTTTCCGACGCCGACGATCAAGCCATGCATCTCATTGAAAATTTGCGTTTGCTTGCTCCGCCTTGCACTGCTTACGCGTGAAGGCAGATGACAACTGCCGCGTCGATCAGCATTGACGGCTACTTGTGCCGTCTGCCTAGAGATCGGATCTACTTCGCACAACATGTTTGCGGCGAGAGCCCGCTCGCATAGAGTGCGAATCTCTTCATACCTGGTGTTGGGATCAATAATTTCATGTCGCTCGAGAATCCGTCGCGTGTACTCATCAATCACAAATACACCATGATTGCCGGCATAGAGCAGAATTGAATCTGCGGTTTCTGGGCCCACGCCATTGAGGGCGAGCAATTCGGCGCGAAGGCCGGCAGTCGGTCGCGCGAACAATTTCGATAAAGATCCTTCATAGTTCCGGTCGAGAAATCTGACGAACAATTTCAAGCGCCGTGCCTTTTGTCGAAAATATCCGGAAGGCCGGATCATTGTCTCAAGGCGGCTCAGAGGCGTCCGCCTGATGCCGTCGACAGTAAGCAGCTTTGCCTGGCGAAGATTGCTGAGTGCCTTTTCGACGTTGGTCCAGGATGTGTTCTGCGTCAAATAGGCGCCAACAATCATTTCGAAACGCGAATGGGCAGGCCACCAGTGTTGGCATCCCCACGCAGAATATAGCGTTTCGTAGTAGGCGCGAAGAGCTTGTTCTCTTTTTTTCTTAGTCATTCTGCGATTCGGCGTTCATTTCGAAGCTGCCGAGTAGTACCAAAGAACATGGCCGACGGGGCAGTTATGTACGTCCAATCGGCAATTAATGGCACAAATATCCAACTTTAAGGGACGAAACCCGACCAATCCGCGAGGTACAAGTACCTAAGTTACTTTTGCGTAACGCCGGTTGCGTTGACAATTTGTGTCAGTGCGATAGCGCCCAGTTGATCCCCCTGTCAGCTTCGCACTGATCCCGGCCTTTGCCGGACTACAGGAGAGATATGTCTCAGCGGCTAGGTGACCTGCTCGTTAAGGAAAAGGTCATCACCCAAGAACAGCTGGAGGAGGCGACCAGGCTCCAAAAGGAGAACCGCATTCGCCTCGCGTCGGCTCTGGTGAAGTTGGGTTTTCTTTCGGACGAAGACGTCACCAATTTTCTCTCGCGGCAATACGGCGTTCCCGCAATCAATCTTTCTTATTTTGAAATCGATCCCGCAGTCGTAAAACTCATCCCCTTCGAAACAGCTAAGCGCTATCAGATTCTACCGCTCAGCCGGGTAGGCGCCTCGCTGACCATCGCCATGGTGGACCCCACCAACGTTTTTGCGATGGACGATATCAAGTTCATGACGGGCTTCAATATCGAACCGGTTGTGGCGTCCGAGAGTTCGATAATCGAGGGCATCGACAAAGCTTACGGCACAACGAAGGAAGAAGAACTCGAACAGGTGATGCAGTCCATGAACGATATGGGCGAGACCACCGATGTCGAGGTGCAGGCCGAAGAAGCGGAGACGGAATTAAAAGAACTTGAGAAGGCAGCTGACGAGGCTCCGATCGTCAAGCTTGTGAACCTCGTCCTCACCGATGCAGTAAAGCGCGGCGCGAGCGATATTCACATGGAGCCCTACGAAAAAGAATTCCGGGTTCGCTTCCGTATTGACGGCATTTTGCAACTGATCATGAACCCGCCGTTGAAATTGAAGGATGCGATTACCTCTCGCCTTAAGATCATGGCGAAGCTGGACATCAGCGAAAAGCGATTGCCGCAAGACGGCCGCATCATGTTGAAGATGCAAATTGGCGGCAAGAAAAAGCAGCTTGATTTTCGTGTGTCGACGCTGCCGACATTGTGGGGCGAGAAAGTCGTGCTCCGCTTGCTCGACAAAGAAAATCTGCGCCTGGACATGACCAAGCTTGGTTTTGAGCAGGCCTCGCTCGACAAGTTTCAGAAAGCCATTTTGAAGCCCTACGGCATGGTGCTGGTGACCGGACCGACGGGATCTGGAAAGACGAACACTCTATATTCATCAATCTCGCAGCTGAACCAGCCGGACACGAACATCATGACGGCAGAAGACCCGGTCGAGTTTCAACTCGGCGGCGTCAACCAGGTGCAGATGAAAGAGCAGATTGGCTTGAACTTTGCAGCTGCTCTCCGCGCCTTCCTGCGACAGGATCCCAACATCATCCTGGTCGGCGAAATTCGAGATTTTGAAACCGCTGAAATCGCTATCAAGGCCGCGCTTACCGGCCACCTTGTTTTATCGACTCTACATACCAACGGCGCACCTGAAACGATTACTCGTCTGATGAATATGGGCATCGAGCCGTTTCTGGTCGCGACCTCGGTTCACCTGATCTGCGCGCAGCGATTAGTGCGACGGATCTGCAAAGACTGCGCCGAGCCGGTTGAGGTTCCGCAGCAGGCTTTGCTCGATGAAGGCTTTACGCCGGAAGAAGCGAAGACAGTGCAGATTATGAAGGGTAAAGGTTGCGCAACCTGTAACAAGACCGGATACAAGGGCCGAACGGGATTGTACGAAGTGATGGAAGTCGACGACGAAATCCGCGAACTGGTTCTGGTCGGGGCATCGGCACTTGAGCTTAAAAAGAAAGCGATTGAGCGCGGCATGATCACCCTGCGTCGCAGCGGGTTGATGAAAGTGGCGCTCGGCTGGACGTCGCTCGAAGAAGTGGCGCGCGAGACGATTCATTAGATTCAAATCTTTTGATTCAGCAAGAAGAACGGCACGAGGAAAAAAGAATTTATGGCACTCTCACTCAGCGATCTGCTCCGCCGCATGTTAGAGATGGGCGGAAGCGACTTGCACATCACCACCAACTCGCCACCGCAAATCCGCGTGCACGGCCATCTGGTGCCACTTGATCTGCCGCAGTTGACACCGGCTGAGACCAAGCAATTGGCCTACAGCGTCATGACCGATTCGCAGAAGCACCGCTTCGAAGAGAGCCTGGAGCTCGACTTTTCGTTTGGCCTGAAAGGTCTCGCTCGCTTCCGTGCCAACGTTTTCAATCAGCGCGGAGCCTCGGCTTGCGTCTTCCGTCTCATTCCGTTCGAAATCAAATCGTTTCACCAGCTGGGATTGCCGCCAGTGGTCACTAAGCTGTGCGACAAGCCTCGCGGCCTGGTGCTCGTAACCGGACCAACCGGTTCCGGCAAATCGACCACGCTCGCAGCCATGATCGACAAGATCAATAGCGAGCGTCACGAACACATTCTTACGATCGAAGATCCGATCGAATTCGTGCACATGAACAAGAACTGCCTGGTGAACCAGCGCGAATTGCATTCCGATACGAAGAGTTTCACCGATGCGTTGCGCGCCGCGCTTCGTGAAGATCCAGACGTGGTGCTGATCGGCGAAATGCGAGATCTGGAAACCATCGAATCGGCGTTGCGAATCGCGGAGACCGGCCACCTCACGTTCGGCACGCTGCACACGAACTCAGCGTCGTCGACCATCAACCGAATCATCGATGTCTTCCCGGCGCACCAACAATCGCAGATTCGAGCTCAGCTTTCTCTGGTGCTCGAAGGCATCATGTGCCAGAGCTTAGTCCCAAAGAGCGACAACAAGGGGCGTGCGATGTGCATGGAGATTCTGATTCCGAACGCCGCGGTCCGCAACCTGATTCGCGAAGACAAGATTCACCAGATCTACTCGGCAATGCAATCGGGACAGGAAAAATACGGCATGCAGACGTTCAACCAGTCGCTCGCGACGGCTTATTTTCAGAAGCAGATCACGCTCGAAGTGGCGTTGACACGATCGAGCAATCAGGACGAACTGCAGGAGATGATTTCGCGCGGTGCAACCCTCACGAGCAGAAATCCTGCTCCCCTGACAAGAGGCGCGGTAGCGGCGAAGAGATAGTGCGAGATCCAGATAGATGCGAGGCTCGGTGGAATGTGAACTCTCGCCGAGCGGGAAAGTGCCAAGAACAGAGATAACGACAGGGAAAAGGAACGACAAGAATCAAAGGAGCGCTAAGATGCCAGTTTTCACATTTTCGGGAAAAACAGCTTCAGGCGAAAAAATTCAGGGGGAGCGGACAGCTTCCACTAAGGACGCACTAGCGTCTCAGTTGCGCAAAGAACGAGTCACGCCGGGCTCCATCCGTGAAAAGGGAAAAGAGTTCGCCCTACCAACCTTTGGCAGCGGCAAGGTCAAGGTTAAGGAAGTGGCAGTCTTCTTTCGCCAATTCTCAGTCATGATCGACGCTGGCTTGCCTCTCGTGCAGTGCCTGGAGATTCTCGGCGCCAATCAGGAAAATCCCACTTTCCAGAAGACGCTGATGGGCGTTCGAACTACGGTCGAAGGCGGAGCAACGCTCGCCAACGCCATGCGCACCTTCCCGATCGTATTCGACGATTTGACGACCAACATGATCGAGGCCGGCGAAACCGGCGGTATTCTCGACATCATTCTTCAGCGCTTGGCGATCTATGTCGAAAAGGCGGTTAAGCTGCGCGCCGCTGTTAAATCAGCGCTCATTTACCCAGTAGCGGTTGTCTCGCTTGCCATGTTGATCGTGGCCGCGTTGTTGAAGTGGGTCGTGCCAATTTTCGCGAACCTCTTCGTCGGACTAGGCGTCGCGCTGCCGCTTCCGACCCGAATCGTCATCGGCCTCAGCGGCTTCGTCGGGCAGTTCTGGTGGTTTTTCATCGTTGGCGGAGTGGGCCTCGTCTATGGTGTGAAGCAGATCCGTAAACACCCGAAAGGACGCTACGCTTTCGACTCGATGCTGCTCAAATTGCCTATCATCGGTACCCTGCTGCGCAAGATTGCGGTCGCCAGATTTACCCGAACCCTGGGCACTCTGATCACTTCGGGCGTTCCCATTCTTGAAGGCTTGGCAATCACGGCGCGCACTTCGGGTAACGCGGTGCTTGAAGAAGCGCTGATGAAAGTTCGCAAAGCAATCGAAGAAGGTCGCACAATTGTCGATCCGCTTCGCGAATGCGGCGTGTTCCCGAATATGGTGACCCAGATGATTGGGGTCGGCGAAGCCACGGGCGCCATGGATTCCATGTTGCAGAAAATCGCCGATTTCTACGAAGACGAAGTTGACTCGGCTACGAAAGATATGTTGGCCATGCTCGAGCCAGTGATCATCGGACTCCTGGGCGTAACCATCGGCGGCATCGTGATCTCACTCTACATGCCGTTATTCTCCATGATCGCAAAATTGGCGGGATAGTAAATCCTGCTTTCGGTTCCATGAATCAAGGTGCGAGCACGGCTGGAGCAGTCAAAGGCCGTGCCTCGCAGCTTCAAATGCACAACATAAGCATCGCGCTTGCAGCGACTGATCGGCCTGACTTTCATGCACTCTATCTCCGATGAACGAAATTGGCTGACCTGGCTGGTGAAGGTTCGCATTTTGATCTTGATGGTGCTGCTGGCCATTGAGCTTGCGATCCTGCAGTTCACGCCCAGGCCCTTGCCGATCCTGCCTTTTCTTACCGGCATGATGCTCTGGTTCGTTCTGTCGCTCTTCTTTGTCTTTCTGGTTTCGGTTTGGAAAGAACTGCGAGTGCAAGCCATGTTGCAGGTGCTGGCGGACCTGTTCATGGTCACGCTCGTCGTTCAAGTCACTGGCGGCATTGATAGCTCGCTCAACTTTCTCTATCCTCTCGTCATCGTTGTCGCTTGTATGCTCTTGCCGCGAGCCTGGGGATACCTTAGCGCGGCTCTGGCTTTCATTCTTTTTGGGACGATTCTTGAGCTCGACTTCTACCTTGTCATTCCTTCTTACTCCACGTCGCACCCAAAACTGAAGGCCCTGCAGGTTGTAATGTTCGTCAACCTCTTCGCTTACTTTGCCATCGCTTACCTCGCCGGCTTGCTGATGACGAAGCTGCGGCAGGTGGACGTCCAGCTGAAAGATGCGAGCGGCGCACTCAAGAATTTGCAGGCGTTGCACGAAAATATCGTTCAGTCGATGAGCGGAGGCGTGATTACCACCGCCCTTGACGGCCGCGTGACGTTAGTAAATCGAGCCGCGCAACAGCTGCTTGAGTTATCTGAGCCCGAGTTGCGTGGGCGCTGCGTGGGCGACCTTTTCGAAGACCCACTGCCGCATTTTGGAGCAATCCGCGCCGATGCCGAAGTTCGATACAGAACCTTAACTGGATTCCGGAAGACTTTCCGGGTTATGGTATCGGCGCTCAATGTCAGCGCCAGCGGCGATCCCGGGTTTGTCTATTCCTTCGATGATCTGACCGAGATCCGCCGACTGGAGCGCGAGGTTCGCATGCAGGATCGCCTTGCCGCGGTCGGACGGCTGGCGGCCGCCATCGCCCACGAAATTCGTAATCCTCTAACTTCGATTGCTGGTTCCGCCAGCATGCTGTCCGAAGCGCCGTCGCTGAACCCGGAAGAAAAGCATCTGCTGCAGATCGTGACGCGAGAGTCGGAACGTCTGAACAATATCGTGACTGACTTTCTCGCCTACTCCCGGGGAAAGCAATATCGTTTCGAGCGCTGTGACCTGATACCGCTGATGGAGGATACGCTTACCTTGCTCGAGCACCGCCTGACCAAGGAAAATTCACGAATTGAGCTGCAGCGCAATTTTTCGACATCCGAAGCCTGGGTGCTGGCTGACGGAGACAAGCTCAAGCAGGTGTTTTGGAATTTTTGCGAGAATGCGGTGCGGGCGATGAAAGGGAAGGGTGGGAAGCTGACCGTATCCCTGACCGAGCGCGGCAAGGATTGGGAGATGAGTTTTTCTGACACTGGGCCGGGCATCAATCCGGCGCAGACGGAGAAAATTTTCGAGCCGTTCCAGTCGAACTTTGAAGGCGGTACCGGGCTCGGTTTGGCAATTGTGTACCAAATCGTTCAGGCTCACGAAGGCAAGGTCTGGGCGCGTTCACAACTCGGCAAAGGCGCAAGCTTCGTGATGCGACTTCGGCGAGTTGACGTTGCCCAAGTTACACGGACGGCCGCCGAAGAAAGTTTGGCGGCGCCTACTACTCAAAGCTCGCCACCTACTGCGGCGTTAGCGGTAAATGCCGGAGGTGGGTCGCATGGGTAAAATTCTCGTCTGCGACGACGAACGATCGATCTGCGAATTGCTCGACATCGCCTTGCGCCGCGATGGCCACAAAGTCGAAACCGTCACCGGCGGTGACGCGGCCCGCGCCAAAATAGAGAGCGCTCTGTTTGACGTGATTGTTACCGACATCAAGATGCCCGGAGTGGATGGCGTCGACGTCCTACGTCACGCTCATCAGGTCTCCCCCGAGTCTGCCGTTATTCTGATGACAGCGGTCGATGACTACGAAGCCGCAGTCGAGGCCGTGAAAGCCGGTGGAGCGAGCGACTACATTCGCAAGAGCCCGGGCCTGGTTGACGAGGTCAAGCTCGCGATTGCACGATCGCTGACCAAAGTGACTTTGACTCGCCAGAATTTTGCGCTGCGCCGCGACGCCGCGACGCGCAATTCGCTGGACAACATTGTCGGTTCAAGCCAGGCATTAGAAAAACTCAAGCAGACAATCCGCACCGTTGCTACCACGAGCAGCACCGTTCTTATCTACGGCGAGAGTGGAACGGGCAAAGAATTGGTAGCGCGAGCGATTCACACGTGTTCGCCGCGTGCCGGAGAAAGCTTCGTATCGGTAAACTGCGGAGCCTTTCCGGAGACTCTGCTTGAGAGCGAACTTTATGGTTACGTGAAAGGCGCTTTTACGGGAGCCAACCAAAACCGGCGCGGCCTGTTCGAAGTCGCCGATCAAGGCACGATCTTTCTCGATGAGATCGGCGAGATGACCATGCCGATGCAGGTGAAACTTCTAAGGGTCTTGCAGGAGCGCACGGTCCGCCCGGTCGGAGGCACAAGCGAGATTTCGGTCGACGTTCGCGTCATTGCCGCTACCAATCGCGATCTTGACCGTCAGGTCTCCGAAGGTACGTTTCGGGAAGACCTTTATTACCGGCTTAACGTCATTCCGATTCGAGCTCCAAGCCTACGCGAGCGGCGGGACGATGTGCCTTTGCTGGCAAACCATTTCCTTAAAAAATATGCTCCCGCGGCGGGCAAGGCGATTCACGGACTTGAATCCGCTTCTCTCGCAGCACTATGCGGCTATGACTGGCCCGGGAATGTCCGGCAACTTGAAAACACCATAGAGCGCGCGGTGGCGATGGAGGCTACGGGCGAACTGCATGTCGAATTACCGGCCGAGCGTGCCAAGACCCGTGCCGTTGCCGCCGGAGCAGAGGCGGCACCCGCGATCATGGCGACTGGGGCAATTTTGCCTGACGGAGTTAACATGGAAAACTATGTGGCGCAAATTGAGCGCACCTTGCTTCAGTCCGCACTGAGCAAGGCGAACGGCGTGCAGGTTCGAGCTGCTGAGGTTCTTGGCATTTCTTATCGGTCCTTCCGCCACCTTATGAAGAAGTACGAGCTGTAGGCTCTCAGCAACGACCGATCATAAAATCTTTCCTTTTGGGCCTCCAGGCAATCCCGAAGCTGACCCTTCTCAAAGACTTTACTCATTAGGGGGAATAGTTTTTTTCCTGACCTCGCCAGCCCCCGGCTAAGTGGCTGATTGTGAACGGGGTGGCTGAAATCAGCCACTTCAAACCGCGAAACTTTTCTGGCTTGCCCGCGTTCAAATTATGTAGAGGCAAAAGGCCAAAGGTCGATGGGCCGGAGTCACGAGGTGGCCAAAAGGATCTGGGCAGCCAGATCGGAGGCCAGAGGGGATCAGATGCGTTATCTAAAATACATTACGCTGTTGGCAGTTTTGATGGTGCCACTCGCTTATTCACAGGCCGAGGTGAGGTGGAGCGTTGGCGTTGGCGTGGGACCGGGGTACATCGGCGCTGGACGCGGGTATGTCGGAGTTGGATCCGGATATTATGTCGGACCGCCTGTTTGCGAATACGGATATTACGATTATTCCCCGTACAGCTGCGCTCCGTACGGATACTACGGCCCGGAGTGGTTTAGCGGTGGGGTCTTCATCGGAGCAGGTCCGTGGTATCGGTCGAGCTGGGGTTATGGGAATAGTTACTATGGCGGCGGCTACTACGGTGGTAGCGGCTACTATGGCGGCGGATATGACAGGGATCGCTACTATGGGCGTGGGGGCTACGACCGAGACGACCGCGGCGGGTATCGGCGGGGCGGATACGATCGGGATCGCGGACATGAGTGGCGTGAGGGTCGCGGAGATCGGGATCGCGGACACGAATGGCGTGAACGCGGCAGGTCTGGTGGTCACGATCGAGACGACGGGCGCGGACGCGGTTACGGCAGCCGCGGATACGGCGGTGGCGGGTCGCACCGCGGCAGCTACGGCGGCGGGTCACACGGCGGCGGCTACGGCGGTGGCGGATCGCACGGCGGTGGATCGCACTCCGGTGGCAGACACAGGTAAGTCGTTCACACTTAAATAACAGATATAAATCGTATGCTGGCAGCGTTAAGCTGCCAGCTTTTTTATTGTAGTAACAACTTGTTACCCAGTACCCCATCCAGACCGGTTATACCGTCACTTCAATGCCGTATTCCGGCTCAACGGAATCGCGGCTCCTGCACTGACCTCCTTAGCGCTGCAACATTATTGCCGGCGGACTGATCCGGCGCACAATTCCCCCAAACCAGACTCGCTACCTACCGCGCCTTATGGCGATGGGCGCTTGGTTCGAGTAGAATTGCCGAGCCAACTTCGTCGGTGAATCTGCCAAGACAGATTCGCAATCTGCGCTTAATACCTTCTCCCGAGGTGTGTCTTGAAGCTTAATCTCTCCGCCCGTATTACGGCCCTGTTACTGAGCATTGTTATTGTCTTTGTTGTTGCCACAAAAGCTTTCCACGGCGGCACCGTGCGTGCTGCTGCGTTATTTCACGGTGTGCTCACCTACCACAACGACAACATGCGTACGGGCCACAACTCGGCGGAAACGACTCTTAACTTAAGTAATGTGAATTCAACGTCGTTTGGAAAGTTATTTGTAGTGCCGGCTGACGGGAAGGTCGATGCACAGCCTTTGTACGCTCCCAATATCAGTATCGGCGGAGTGGCGCACAACGTCTTAGTTGTGGCCAGTGAACACGGCACGGTGTACGGGGTCGACGCGGATAACGGGACTGGCCTTTGGCGCATGAGTACCTTGAAATCCGGTGAAACGCCGTCCGACAGTCGTGGCTGCGATCAGGTAAGTCCGGAGATTGGCGTGACCTCGACCCCAGTCATTGACTTGACGGCTGGAGCGCACGGTACGATTTTTCTGGTGGCGATGAGCAAGGATTCAAGCTCTAACTATCATCAGCGATTGCACGCTCTCGATATCACGACAGGAGTGGAGGAGTTTGGCGGGCCCGTCGACATAGCGGCTACGTATCCCGGAACCGGCGACAACAGCTCCGGAGGGAATGTGATCTTCGACCCGAAGCAGTATAAGGAGCGCGCCGGGCTCTTGATAGTCAATCATGTGATCTATACATCATGGGCTTCGCATTGCGACATTCGTCCTTATACCGGATGGATCATCAGTTATAACGAAGGGACTTTGACACAGCAGTCAGTGCTCAATGTGACGCCTAACGGCAGCGAAGGAGCCATCTGGGCGGCCGGAGCAGGGCCGACGGCGGATCCGGGTGGAAACATTTATTTTCTTGACGGCAACGGGACGTTCGAAACGACGCTGAATAGTAGCGGGTTCCCCTCCAAGGGTGACTACGGCAACGCAATCATGAAGCTTTCAACCAGCAACAAAATTCTGGCTGTGGCTGACTATTTCAATATGTACAACACGATCAGCGAATCGAATGCGGACGAGGATCTGGGGTCGGGCGGAGCGATGGTGCTGCCGAATATCAAGGACTCCGCGGGAGTCGTGCACTCACTGGTCGTAGGCGCGGGAAAAGATGCGAATATTTATCTGGCGAATCGCAACAATATGGGGAAGTTTAATCCAAGTGACAACAGCAATCTGTACCAGGAAGTGAAAGGCGAACTCGGTGGCCAGGTTTTTTCTGCACCTGCGTTCGCCAATAACCGAATTTATTATGGCGCCGTTGGTGACGGGATCAAGGCATTCTCTTTCAATAGCAGTGCGATGCTGAACGCGGCTCCGAAATCAGCCACGAGCACGCGCTTTCCTTATCCAGGGGCAACGCCAAGCATTTCGGGCAGCCCGGCAAGCAATCTGATTCTTTGGGCAACCGAGAATTCTTCTCCGGCAGTCCTTCATGCTTACAGTGCTAATAACCTGGGAGTGGAGTTATATAACTCAAATCAGGCCTCGGGGGGACGCGATAATTTTGGCAATGGGAATAAGTTTATTACCCCGACGATCGCCAACGGTAAAGTGTACGTAGGAACGACTAATGGCGTAGGTGTGTTCGGGTTGTTGCACTAAGTAAAAGGAAGCTATGGCCGCACTCATTGACGCGATTGACGTAAAGCGCAAGATGTTTTTTGAATTTGAGAATATTCCGTTTGTATGCCTGGAAGCTGTAGTTCATAGTCCAACCGCGCGGGGCGGGCAAACCCTGGTGCGCTTAAAGATGCGCAACTTGCTCACGAGCGCTGTCTTTGAAAAGTCGTTTAAGGCCAACGACAAGTTTAAGGATCCTGATTTAGAGTCGGTTCCGGCCTCCTACCTTTATAGCGATGGCGATGGCTCGCATTTTTTGGATCAACGAAGCTATGAGACTTTGACTTTGCAGGAAGCGATGGTGGGAGATGCGTTGGATTTCCTCGTCGAAGGGGCCATCATAGAATTGCGCAAGTTCAATGGCAACCCCATCGGCATCGATTTGCCCATCTTTGTGGAATTGAGCGTGGCCGAGACCGAACCGGGGGTTAAGGGTGACTCCTCGAGCGGCACCGTCACTAAGCCAGCAAAACTCGAAACCGGCCTCGAAATTAGGGTGCCACTTTTTATTAAAGAGGGCGAGAAAGTCAAAGTATCTACGGAAAACCGAGAGTTCGCAGGACGGGCCCAGGGCGGAGGTTGAGACGCGGCGTTTCGCTAGCCATGGGAGTCCGGCGCATTTCGGACGCCCTGGGGATTGCAGGGGTGACAAGCTGATCAGTGTTGATCGAAAAGAATTTTATTATGGTCTGGATCGAGTAAGACCGCGAATGCAGGGCCGGTAGTCTTTCGTCGGCTTCGGTGTCGAACTTAAACCCCCTTTTTCTTCAAATCTTTCTGCACCGCCCCTATTGTCATCAGCGATGGCTTAGTCGGGCATGTCCAGCGAAGCCTTTCCTCGCCTTGACCCTCGCTACCCCGGTCACTAGACTCCGTCAAGGGACTTCTATGCGCAAACTGACGTTGATTCTTTTTATAGCAGCGGCATGCTGTCTGGCGGCACTGGCGGACGATGGCAACCATCACGATGAGGTAACGCTCGACCAACTCGGCACTGTGCACTTCCCTGTCTCATGCAAGCCCGAGTCGCAGAAGAATTTCGAGAAGGGCGTCGCACTGTTGCATTCCTTCTGGTACGAAGAATCGAAGAAAACTTTCAGCGAACTTGCGAGCCACGATCCGGATTGCGCGATGGCTCACTGGGGCGTGGCGATGAGCGATTGGCACCAGCTTTGGGATCATCCGAACGCGGGCACCATCAAGTCGGCGTCAGAAGAACTGCGTAAAGCCCAGAATCTTTCGCAGAGCCGGGCCGCGGTAAATGATCGCGAGCGTGGATACATTGCCGCTGCCGACGCCTTCTACTCAAACAGCGAACGGATGGACCACGAAGCACGTGCACGCGCCTATTCATCGGCGATGGAGCGAGTCTACCAGCAGTATCCGGATGATCACGAAGGGGCCGCTTTTTATGCGCTTTCACTTCTCGCCTCTGCACCTGACAACGACACGACTTTCGACAACCGCAAGAAAGCGGGCGCAATTCTGGAAAAGCTGTTCGAGATCGAGCCAAATCATCCGGGGATTGCCCACTACTTAATACACGCCTATGACAGGCCTCAACTAGCCCAACTCGGGTTGCCGGCGGCGCGGCGTTATGCGGCGATTGCGCCATCAGCTCCGCATGCGGTGCACATGCCATCGCACATCTTCGCGCGTGTCGGTGACTGGCAGGATTCAATCAAGTCAAACCTCGCTTCGATTGCTCTGACCCGCAGGGCCACCGAAATGAAAATGGGCGGCGGAGGCCATCAGTTTCATGCCATGGATTACCTGATTTATGCCTACCTTCAAATCGGACGCGAGGCGGATGCATGGAAGGTGATTGAAGAAGTGAAGACAATGCCCGCGACACACATGGCTAGCCACGGTAACGACACCCGGACTTTTGGCATGTCAAAATTCCCGGCAATGTATGCGCTTGAATTACATCATTGGCCGGATGCCGCAGCCTTACCTGTCATAGCCGACGCTACTCCCGAAGATCGCGCTTATACCTACTGGGCGAAGGCAATCGGGAGCGTCCGCAGCGGCAACGTGCCGGAGGCGAAAAAAGATCTGGCCGAAATTGTTGCGATCAAAAAAGATGCCCTCGAGAAGAAGAAGAGTTATATCTCGGACGAAGCGGAAACTTACGGGAACGAAGCCTCGGCTTGGATTTTGCTCGGCGAAGGCAAGAACGACGAAGCGATCGCCGCCATGCGCAAAGCAGCCGACCACGAAGACGCCGTCGGCCAAGAACAAACCTCGATGCCGGCGCGCGAGATGCTCGCCGACATGCTACTCCAGATGAAGCTTCCGGATCGAGCGCTCGCCGAATATGAGGCCGCGCTAAAACTGAATCCTAAGCGCTTCGACGGATTATACGGCGCGGGTCAGGCGGCGGAGGCGGCTGGCCAAGCCCCGCGGGCTTCCGAGTTCTATGCCTCGCTGGTCAAGGATTGTGAGGGCGCCGGATCGTTGCGTCCGGAATTGGCTCGCGCTAAGCAGTCGATTGTTGCAGCGAAATAATTTATTCGTAGCCGTATTACGACCGAGCGCGCTTCCCGCTTGCGGAGGCACCTTTACCGGAACGCGAATCGTTTTGCCATAGCTCCGTATGCTGGACCTGGTGTAAAGTGGTCGCACCAAGTTAATCGGGCTAGTGTGAACATTTCTTTCCGGGGCTTCGCCTACATTCAACCGAGCCGCTGAGGACTGCCGAGTCTCTCAGAGCCATTGCTCCATCAAGCGCAATGCCCTGCCTGGTCGTCGAATGTCGACTCGCGACCACTAGAGATTGATACTGGCCATAGATTCATGAGCTTTACAACTCCGAGGAGGTTTTCTTGTACAAACGTACCTGCTGTATCGTTACACTCTGTGTTGCCCTGCCCGCTTCAAGCTTCGCTGACTTTCGTTATGACGAATCAACCAGAATTACGGGCGGAGCCGCGGTAAGTATGGCCAAGTTTGCCGGGGCTTTCAGCAAACAGGCCCGGCAGATCACCGATCCGATTAACTCTACGATCTTGGTGAAAGGCAACCGTATGGCTCACGTGAATAAGGACACGACGGAGATCATCGACCTCGACAAAGAGACCGTCACGAACCTGGATCACGCGAAGAAGCAATACACCATCATTACTTTTCAAGAAATGAAGGCAGCCCAGGAAGAGGCCATTCAAAAAGCTCAGCAGCAAGCGAGCCAGCAACCTTCCCCAACGGCTGTGCCGAGCGCGAATAGTGCGCCGCCTCCGCAACTGAAATTCAAAGTGAACGTCACGAATACAGGTGCCAGCAAAGATGTCGCCGGATTGGCAGCTTCGGAAACAATTCTGAAGATGTCAGTCGAGGCTAAAGATGCCGAGCCTAAAGATAAAAGCCAGACCACTGGTCAGACCGGGAGTATCGCCATGACGAACGACATGTGGATGGCTCCAGAAATACCCGGCTACGGTGAAATTCGCGACTTTTACGTTCGAATGGCTAGTCGAATGGGCACAGTATTTAGCGGGGTCCTACCTTCCTTGGTCGCTTCTCAAATTGCGGCACAACCCGGTATGTTCTCGGGGATGGGGGATATGGTCAAGGAAATGTCAAAACTGAAGGGTGTTCCAGTTTCGCAAACGATGCGAGTGGGAACGACCGCGGACGGCAGTCCGCTTCCGGCGGCTTCAGAAGCTCCCTTGCCGGAATCGAATACTCCTACCGCCGGGTCAATTGCAAATAAAGCCGCGGTGGGAGCCGCAACATCAGCTTCAGACACGGCCGCAGCGTCGGCTGAAAACAAAGCTGCGAGTCGCATGGGGAATTTTGGCGGAATCGCTACCGGCCTAGGTGGTTTGGGAGGCTTTCACAAGAAGAAACAAAAGACCGAAGAACCGGCGCAGTCGCCGGCGACCCCTCCTGCAGCGCCGCAGAGCGCGGTGCTGATTGAATCGACCACTGAGATGACGGGATTTTCTTCGGGGGCCATAGATACGATGCTGTTCAACGTCCCGGCTGGATACAGCAAAGTGCCGTCGGAGTATCAGAAGGCGCATCAGTAGGTTTTAGAAACGCCTCCGCACGCAATGTCTCGGCCCTGCGCTGCCAGAAAAGCAATCTAGGTTTTTATTTCGACCATCGTCACGCCACCTCCGCCTTCGTTTGAGGGCGGCTCGGTAACGGAGTCTACGTGCGGATGGCGTTGCAGGTATTGACGCAGGGCTTTGCGGAGGATGCCCATGCCGCTCCCGTGGACGATGCGGACTCGGGGCATTCCGGCGAGGAAGGCGCGGTCTACAAATTTTTCCACTTCACCGGTCGCTTCGTCGACGGTTTTTCCAATTACGTTGATCTCGGTTGCGGGAGTGAGATCGTTGGTTTCGTTTTGTAACTTCACCGTGATTCCGCGGGACCGTGCGGCTTCGACGGGAGATGCCTGGGCTACGTTATGAGGGCTGGAGATCAGTTGGGCGATGTCTTCGCGGGGCACGCGCATTTTCATCGAGCCGATTTCTACGTCGAAATGGTTCTCTCCAATTTTCTTTTTGACTACGGCGGCTCGGCCTAGCGACTTGAGTTTGACCGTGTCTCCTTCGGAGACGTGCTTGACCAGGTTAGGCTGGGCGTTGGGGTCTC
>JANYKL010000089.1 GCA_025361625.1 Acidobacteriaceae bacterium | reverse complement strand
TGATGGAATCCTCTCGCAATCGGATGAAATCCATCCATCCCGGCAGCAATCTCGAACTCGATCTCGGCCTCGATTCCATGCAGCGAGTCGAATTGCTGACTGGACTCGAACAGCAACTTTGCGGCCACGTTCCGGAATCTCAACTGGGGGAAATTTACAACGTCCGCGATCTGGTCGATGCCGTACTTGATAGCGCTGGGCGGGGTGAGGGCCAGATTGGGGCCCCTGCGCCAGCCACGCTTTTTCGTCTTCGCTTGTTGGTTTTTCAGTCCCGATCTCGGTGTCTTCGTGTCCTTGTTTTTTGAATTCGCGAACCTTCTTCTCTATTTCGAAACGCTTAAGTTTGCGGGTGGTGGTGCGGGGCAAGTCTTCGGGCCAGATGTCATAGCTTCCCAAACGCTTGGTCGTTGCAGTCTTGTGTGAGAGTGCTTCGATTTCAAACCGAATCACTTCTTTCGCGTTCACAATTCTACGTTCGCGGAGTAACTCAAAGTTCGGCACTACAACGGCATGCAATCGCTCTGAGGTCGGGTCACCCAGCCGCGCCTCGAGAGGCATGACGCAGAGTTCTTTTATCGATGGCGCCTGCAGGTAGTGCGCTTCTATCTCCTCCGGATAAACATTCTTCCCATTGGCGAGTACGATGACTTCCTTCCCACGACCGGTGATGAAGAGATTCCCGCGCGAATCAAGGTACCCGAGATCTCCGGTATAGAACCAGCCGTTTTTAAGTACTTGAGCCGTCGCTTCAGGCTTGCCCCAATATCCTTTCATGACGATTGCGCCCTGAATTGCGATTTCCCCTTGGGGCTCGCCTCCATCCTCTGCTGGCTTAGGATCGACGATCCGGGTTTGGATTCCTGGAAACGGCTTTCCTACCGACCCAATAACAATGTCTCCAGGCGGGTTGATAAACGCTCCCCCTGTCGTTTCCGTCAAGCCGTAGGCGTTTAGAACGTCGATTCCGAAGGAGAAGAAATCGTGTGCGATGGAAGGATCAAAACGGGAACCTCCCGTCACGAGATAGCGCATATGAGAACCAAATGTGGAGTGAATTTTTCTAAACAGAATCTTCCCGGCATTTATTCCCGTACTTCGCAGTCCGCGATTCAGTTTCATCAAAAGACGAACCATTTGAAGCGCGATCTTTCCCCGCTTGTTAAGTTCTTTAAAGATGCGCTCGTGAATCAAATAGAAGAATTGCGGAACGACGCAGAATATCGTGATGTTGCGCTCTTGCAATGCGCGCAAAAGTTCGGTTGTGTTCAGAGTCTCGAGATAAACAACCCGGGCTCCATTAAACAAAGGCAAAAAGAGATTCGCCATCTGCGCCAGAACGTGAAACATGGGTAGAATTCCGAGCAGGGCATCCTCCGGCCCCACTTTGATCACCGACAGAACTGAATTCGCTTCGCCAACCAGGTTTGCGTGAGTGAGCATCACGCCCTTCGGGTCAGCGGTCGTCCCGGAGGTGTAGAGAAGGGCAGCCAAGTCTGCGTCGTTCGGCACCGCTGGCTCGAAACCGGATGACCCCGCAGCAAAAATTGTATCGAGATCGCTTGCGAATACAGTCTTGGCTGGTTCGGTTTCGCCGGTTGCCGCGTGTGCAGGCTTCGCCTTCGAAGGGGACGTTGCATTAGCGGACGACGCCGCGGATACTTCTGCGGCGGCTGAAGTCATGATCAACCCCACCGTTAGCCCAGAAACCGCTTCGGCAGCGACCATCGAATGCTTTGCATCGCATAGAAGCAGAGCCGCGCCACTGTCGACGAGCAACTTCTTGACCTGGTCGGCGTGGAAGGCGGTATCGAGCGGCACCGCCGTCCTTCCCGCCGCAATAATTCCCAGATAGGCAGCCACCCACCGGGGATGATTCGCGGCCAGAATCGCGACGCGCGCATCTTTTGGCACTTTCTTTGAGAGCCAGTGCGCGAAGCTCTCCGACATTTGAGCTAATTCAGAGAAGGTGACCCGCTCTGTCGTTTCTTGGCGCTGGATTTCGAGCGCAACGTTGTCGGGAAACTTCCGGGCCGATTCTTGAAAGCGCTGGTAAAAGGCGGGCATGGGCGTCCGGCGGCAATGATATAGGACGTAGGCCGCCCTTGCCCACGCGTGAGCAGGGGTGACGACTTAGCGACCGACCGTCGTTCGCGCGTTCAGCCCTTCCCGATTCTCACTGCATCTAATGTGCTAGGCTTTTAGGTAAATATGCAACATGTGTACACCGAGGAATTTCTTTTTTGATTAACACTCTTCTAGGCAAGGTTTTCGGGACGAAGAACGAGCGCGAGGTGAAACGTCTGCAGCCGCGCGTAACGGCGATCAATGCGCTCGAACCCGAGATGCAAAAGCTTTCGGACGACGAGTTGCGTGCCAAGACGGACGAGTTTCGAGCACGCATTCAAGACCGCCTCAAAGGAATCGCAGATGAACCGGAACCCGCTGCCGATACCACGATCGAGTCTGAGATTGTCACTGCAAAAAATGATTTTGCCAACAGCGATTCTAAAAAAGAAGTAGAGGCGAAACGGGGCGAGGTCCTCAAGGTCGTTCTCGACGAAATTCTGGAAGAGGCGTTTGCCGTAGTGCGCGAGGCGGGTCGGCGTGTGCTAAACATGCGCCACTTTGACGTGCAGTTGATCGGTGGCATGGTCCTTCACAATGGCACCATCGCGGAGATGAAAACCGGCGAGGGAAAAACGCTCGTGGCCACGCTTCCGGTTTATCTGAACGCGCTAAGCGGGCGTGGCGTGCATGTTGTCACCGTCAATGATTACCTTGCCAAACGCGATTCTGAATGGATGGGCAAGCTCTACACCTTTCTTGGCTTGACGGTTGGAGTCATCGTCCATGACCTCGACGATGTCGAGCGCCGCGCCGCATACGCTGCTGATGTCACGTACGGCACGAATAATGAGTTCGGATTCGACTATCTTCGCGACAATATGAAATTTGACCTGCGCGATTGCGTCCAGCGAGTCCACAATTTCGCGATCGTCGACGAAGTTGACTCCATCTTGATTGATGAAGCTCGTACGCCGTTGATCATTTCAGGCGCGAGCGAAGAGTCGACAGATAAGTATTACAAGGTCAATCGCATCATTCCCAAGCTAGAGCGCGGTGAAGAGATCGATACGCAACCGGGCGAGCCCAAGATCATGACCGGAGACTACGTAGTCGACGAGAAGCATCGCAATGTCACAGTCAGCGATGAAGGGTGGGAAAAAGTCGAAAAGCTTCTCGGAATCGGTAATATTGCTGACCCGGAAAACTGGGCGTTGAAGCATCACGTCGAGACTGCGGTAAAAGCGCACGCGCTCTACAAACGTGACGTTGAGTATGTGGTGAAAGATGGCGAAGTCATCATCGTCGATGAGTTCACCGGGCGCCTGATGCCGGGGCGGCGCTGGTCCGACGGTCTCCATCAATCCATCGAAGCAAAAGAAAACGTCAAGATCGAGCGCGAGAACCAGACGCTTGCGACGATTACCTTCCAGAATTACTTCCGCATGTACAAAAAACTTGCGGGCATGACAGGGACGGCGGAGACGGAAGCGCCCGAGTTCGACAAGATCTATCGGCTGGAAGTCATCGTGATTCCAACTAACCGCCCGATGTTGCGGCAAGAAAATCCAGACATTGTTTATCGCACGGAAAAAGAGAAATACTTTGCGGCGGCCGATGAGATCAAGCGGCTGAACGATAGCAACCAACCCGTTCTGGTGGGCACGACGTCCATTGAGAAGTCGGAGCGGCTGTCGGAATTGCTGAAGAAAAAAGGGATCAAGCACGTGGTTTTAAACGCAAAATATCACGAGCGCGAAGCGGAAATCGTTGCCCAGGCTGGGCGCAAGGGCATGGTCACGATCGCCACCAACATGGCGGGCCGCGGCACGGATATTTTGCTCGGTGGCAATCCTGAATTCATGGCTAAGCAGGAATGTGTAAAGAAGGGAATTGCACAACCGCTGCGGGCCGCGCAGGGCAAAATCGAAGCTGACGTTGACGACGCGAGTCGCACGGTATGGTATTACGCGGGAAACGAATATGCGGTGCCGACTGACCAGTGGAATGAGATCTTCGCGCGCCATAAGACTGACACCGATCGCGAACACCAGGAGGTGATCGAAGCTGGCGGCTTGCACATCTTCGGCACCGAGCGCCATGAAGCGCGTCGTATCGATAACCAGTTGCGTGGGCGCGCCGGGCGGCAAGGGGATCCTGGGTCGTCACGTTTCTATCTATCGCTCGAAGACGACCTCATGCGCATCTTTGCAAAAGAGTGGGTCTCGACTCTGCTTCAGCGTCTCGGCATGGAAGAGGGCGTACCCATTGAGTCGCGCATGATCACGCGGCGCATCGAGTCGGCGCAAAAAGCAGTGGAGGGCCAGAACTTCGAATCCCGTAAACACCTGCTTGAGTATGACGACGTGATGAATAAGCAACGCACCGCCGTCTACGGGCTGCGCCGCCGGTTGCTGGAAGGGCTCGATCAGAAAGACCTTATTATCGAAGACTACGTTTCCGGAATTCTCGGGAATATTCTAGATCGTACCTGTCCGCCGAAAGAGCATGTCGATAACTGGGATGTGAAGGCGCTGAAAGATGCGATCTTCACGCGTTTTGGCGTCGACATTTATGCCGAAGGGGTGAAGCCGGAAGAGATGAATCGTCAGGAATTGGGCGATGCCATTTTTGAAAAGCTGAAACAGCGCTATGACTCCAAAGAGGCGCTCATTGGAGCCGATGCTATGCGCTACCACGAGCGCATGATTATGTTGAGCGTCATCGATGGACAGTGGAAAGATCACTTGCTCTCGATGGATCACCTTAAAGAAGGCATCGGACTGCGTGGTTATGGGCAGCATGATCCGCTGGTGGAGTACAAGCGCGAATCTTTCGATATGTTCGAAGAGATGATGCAGCGGTTTCAGGAAGAGACGGTCCGATATCTCTACCTGATGCAGATTATGGAACGGCCGCCGGATCCAGCACCCGTGCTGAACACCGGGGGAATGCAGAACCTGGGCGGAATAACGCATATGAACGAGGGCGGTGCTCCTTCTCTGATTACCGGCGGCCGGGGCGGTAACGGACAGCGTCCGCGGCACGTTTCAACTTCGGTCGACGAGATTGAGGCGAGCTTTCAACGGAAGAAAAAGAAAGAGCTAGAGCAAGCGCGCATGGCGGGAGCAGGCGACATGCAGGTACAACAGGTAGTACGCGCCGGAGACAAAATTGGGCGTAACGATTCGTGCCCGTGCGGCAGCGGCAAGAAATATAAGAAGTGCTGCGGCGCCGGCGCCTGATCTTTCCTTCCATTTCGCGGCAGTGCCATGGCCAGAAAATTAAACAGGTTTTTCGCTTCGCTCAGGATGAACAGAATTGATGTAAGCTTCGGGTCAGGCGTTAGCGGGAGCCTTTAAGCTTTTTTCCAACCGCGCGAAACGTCATCTCTTCTGCACTGCTCCGGTTTCGATTCTTCCACTCGTAGAACAGCAGCGTGTAAGTCTCGATCACATAGGATTCGCGCGAGATTTCTAAGGCCCTTGCCGTGCGGTCTATCCATCGTGCCGGGCCTTCAATCTCTCCAAAATTCCCGATCGGAGTCTCGTCAAGAACGACGTGTCCGATGCCGTCACTCCACTCGGCGCGATATTTTTCATAGCGGAAAATCGGAGCAAAGTTTAGCGCGCGCAAAATTCCGTCCATCTCTTTACCGTCTTTAATTGCCGTTTGCAATTCGACGCGATTCTTGTGGCGTCCACTCTGCGTTTTGGCTTTGTGGGTCAGCACCCAGCTCTCACCGTACTTCCTCAACCGCAATAGTTCTCCGCGCTTGCGCAGTTTGTGGCGGGGGAGGTCGTAAAGGGTATTCATTTCATGCGTAGATGGCGTAATGAGTTTGAAGCCGATCTCTCGGAGCGATCGGACTATCTCGGGCATGCTCTTAATCCGAAATTTGATCTCAACTTCTTTCGCCATAAGGAAAGTTTAACCGCTCGTGAGCGATCTGGCTGGCGGAGCAAAAGTTCTTTGCGTCGAGTAGCGTCGAGCTGGAGATACGGGTCCCCCTGGTTTCCGCTGAATGGCCATCGGAACGTGTCCCCGAGGTCAGGACTTCGATTCTTTTTCCGGCTCGCATTCGCGGCGATGGAACCAGCTCATGTGCGGGAGGTCGCGCTCGACTCTTCTTCTTGCAGCGATCAGTTCGGCCGTAATCGATACCGCGATCTCTTCTGGCGTGATGGCTCCGATATCGAGCCCTACCGGCGCGTGCACCCGGTCAAACAGTTGTGCGGCGAGACCTTCCTTCTGAAGCTCCTTGAAAATCGTAATCGTTTTTCGCTTCGAACCGATCATTCCGATATATCGCGCGGGAGTTTGCACCGCCCAACGCAACATACGCATATCATCGCGATGGCCGCGAGTCACGATCACGATGTAAGACGATTCGCCCGGAGTGAGGGAGGCCGCAGCTTTATCGAAGTCCTCGGCAAGCACCTGTTGAGCTTCGGGAAAGCGCTCGCGGCTCGCGTAGACTTCCCGGTCATCCACTATGGTGATGTCGAATCCTGCGATTCGCGCAACTTTGTAAAGACTTGCTGCCACATGACCTGCGCCGAATATATAAAGTTCTGCTGGAGGTAGGATTGGCTCGATAAATATCTCGACCGTACCTCCGCACACCAGGCCCGTGTCGTACTTCGGATCTTGATTTAAATCGAATGCAAGCGTTCTCGGCTTCTCTGACTCCATCACTTCGCGCGCCGCCTGCCAGACATCCGCCTCAACGCAACCCCCGCCGATTGTTCCGACGATCGAACCGTCATCGCGCACCAACATCTTCGCCGTTTTAAATGAAGGGATTGAGCCGCGCACATTCACGATCGTCGCCACAGCCCCGCGCCTGCCGTCTTTGCGGAGGCGAACTATCTCTTCGTAAACGTCCATAGCCCGATTATTGGGCTGTGGCAGAGGCAAGTCAAATCCAGACCGAGCGATTTTGGCAATAATCGCCGGACAGGCTATCATTCCGCGACTGGCAAAATGTTTAATTGAGAAGCTGGCGACGTCCTGTGCGAATGCGATTTTAATCCTGTGCCCTAAAAGGCTGGGCATGTTAAGGCGGATCATGTTTCTATTGTTTCTTCTCTCTGCAGTCTTGTTTCAAGCAGACGCTCAAACCGGAGCGCAATCACAAATCATCGATAACGACCGGGTCGCCGTGTCACGTCTAAGCGGTCCCTTGCCTGCGCAGCTATTGGACGCAGTCGTGATTTCTGGGACTGGAAGCGCGACCTTTTTGCCCAAAGGGACGCCGCTGAACCATAACGGCGTCTCAACCGTGATTCTCTTAAAGGGCCAGCCTGTGCCTCCGATCGAAAATAAAACTGGGTATCCGCTGGCCTTTCCAAGAGCCGGATCGAAGAAAATTCTTGAGAACGCAGATGTAATTGTGTGGGACTACACCTGGGAACGCGATATCGCTACCCCCATGCACTTTCACGACAAAGATGTTGTCGTCGTATATTTCGAGGACGGCGACCTGAAGTCGACGACTTTGGATCGGAAAGCTACCATGAATCCTTACAAGCCCGGAGATATAAGATTCAACCGCAGCGACCGGACGCATACTGAAACCCTCATTCGCGGCAAGCAGCGGGCCATTATCACTGAACTGAAGTGAATCAGTTCGACGTCAGGAAGATGCCATGAAAGCCGTTCGCATCCATCAATTCGGTAGCCCTGAAGTTCTAAATTACGAAGATATTTCCGATCCGAAGCCTCGAAAAGATCAGGTGCTGGTGAGGGTTCGCGCCTGCTCTATGAATCATCTCGACATCTTTGTGCGCAAAGGATTGCCCGGAGTCAAACTGCCGCACGTTCCGGGAAGCGACATTGCTGGAGAGATAGAAGAGGTCGGTGAATATGTTACCGATTTGAAGGTCGGGCAGCGCGTGCTGATCGCGCCGATGCACTTCTGCAATCGCTGCGCGAAGTGCGTGGCCGGGTTGCAAAATCAATGCCGTCAATTCACCGTGATCGGGAATGCGGTCGACGGCGGGAATTGCGAACTGTTTGCGGCGCCGGCAGTAAATGTGATTCCGATTCCTGACCGCCTTGACTTCAACGAAGGGGCGAGTGTGCCGCTGGTATTCGTCACGGCATGGCACATGCTGACCGGCAGGGCCGCGGTTCGTCCCGGCCAGACCGTACTGGTGCTCGGAGCGAATTCTGGAGTTGGGATTGCCGCCATCCAAATTGCGAAGATGTTTCACGCTCGCGTGATTGCCACCGCCGGCGATGAACGTAAGATGGAGCGCGCTCGCGATCTGGGGGCTGATTTTGTGATCGACCACTACAAGCAAAAGATTTCGGAAGAGGTTCGCAAGATCACGGACTCCGAGGGCGTTGATATCGTAATCGAGCATGTGGGCAAGGCTACGTGGGACGAGAGCGTGAAATCACTGAAAGCCGGCGGGACGCTGGTGACCTGTGGGGCGACGACTGGGCCGAAGATCGAGCTTGATTTGCGCTTTCTTTTCTCGCGTCAATTATCTTTGCTGGGGTCGTATATGGGGACGATGAGCGAACTTCACGAAGTGTTAGGCCACGTTTTCGCGGGCCGGCTCAACCCGGTGATCGATCGCGTATTTCCTTTATCGGATGTTCGCCATGCCCACGAATACCTGGAACAAAGTCAGATGTTTGGCAAGATCGTGCTGAATCCGTAGGAGCTTCTCAGGAATTCCTGAAGCCACAGAATAATATTTGCTTGACAGTTGGACCTCCATAATCAATCGAAGATCCGCTTTTACCCGCTAAGGTTAACTGACCGCCTTCTTACGAAACTGCCGCAGTCCGAGAACAAGCAACAAAACATCGAAGAATGAAAGCGCGACAAGAATTAACGGCAACGACAAGTGCGGGAATTGCGGCACCAATGTTGCTCGCAACCCTTCGCTCGCATAGGCAAGCGGATTGATCAGCACTATTTTCTGCAGGATGGGGAACTTTGCTAGCGAACTCCACGGGTAATATGTGCAGCCAAAAAAAATCATTGGAGTCATGACCATGCTGAACATCAAGCCGATGTGCTGCTGGTCGACGGTGCAGCCAAGAGCCAACCCTCCGCAGGCGGAGAACGAGGCGACCAGGAAAAGCATCCCGGCGAATAGCGGCAGGTTATTAATGTGTATCTCCAGCCCGGGGCGCAGTATGATCCACGCCAATGGAATCACCGTCAAACCCGCCACCAGCGCCTGAATTAAGCCCGCCACAACCTTCTCGATCGCGACCCACGAAATATCTATCGGAGCGAGCAGGCGATCTTCAATTTCTCGTGTGAATTGGAATTCCGCGATTAGCGGCATCGCTACCGCCCACATTCCCGTGAAGACCATGCTGATCGCCATGATGCCAGGCAGGAGCAGGCTTTTATAAGCCGCCGGAAGTAATCCGTTGCCGGTCATCACACGGCCAAAAATAAAAACGAATAAGAGAGGCTGCAGAAACGTTTGCAACAACAAAAGGAACGATGTTGCGCCGCGCAACATGCGCATCCCGTCTGAGCAGGGCGAAGAATGTTTTCCAGTTCATTCGCGCAAACTCCTGCCGGTGTGATGAAGAAACAGATTTTCCAGGCTGGGCTCAGAAATGTGAACGTCTGAAAGTTCGACGCCGAAGCCGGCGGCCGTGGTCACGATCTCGGGGATGAGCGACCCTCCTCGATCGGAATAGACGTCGGCGCCGGTCTCGCCGGAAGCACGAACCTCGGTTACGCCTGAGAGCGCGGTGAAGCGCTGCAGTAACTCGCCAGGCGCATGCGCAAAGCGCAAGCGCAGCACGAAACCGCCCGGGATTGAAGCTTTCAACTCACTCGGAGTGCCGGACGCAATAATGCGCCCGTGATCGATAATGGCGAGATGTTGGCAGAGGGTGTCGGCTTCTTCCATATTGTGGGTCGTCAGTAAAATTGTGCGGCCCTTCTGGTTGTACTCGCGAATGATTTCCCAAAGCAGAAGGCGTGTTTGCGGGTCAAGGCCCACGCTTGGCTCGTCGAGAAAAAGCACTTGCGGATCGTGCATCATGGCGCGCGCGATGGAGACGCGCTGCATCATTCCACCAGAAAATCCGCGCACCAGTTGGCCGGCGCGGTCGGTAAGTTTGAAGCGATCGAGTAGCGCTGCGGCCCGATCTGAGCGCTCGCGCGAACTGATTCCAAAATAAGCGCCGTGAAAGAGCAGAATTTCGCGGGCGGTAAGAGAAAAATCTAAGTTTGGCCGTTGGGCGACGACGCCTATCTTTCGTTTCGCGGCAGTCTGATCTTGCCAAACATTGTGACCACCTACCCAGGCGGCTCCGCTGGTTGGGCGAACGCGGGTGGTGAGAATGCCGACGGCGGTAGATTTGCCCGCGCCGTTCGGTCCGAGAAGCCCGAAGATCTGTCCAGCGACCACTTCGAGATTAATGCCATCAAGCGCCGTGATTTGGGACTTGGATTCTTTTGACTGCTTGTCGTTCACGTTAGGAGCTTTTGGGCCCGAGCCATCGCCTCGTCCGGCGGCGGATGGCGGGGGCGAGTTGTAAACCTTGCGAAGGTTATTAGTGCGGATTGCCGATTCCATTGATCAACTGCTTTTTGCTTTGTTCACCGGCGGGCTCAGGGTAAACGCGAAACAATTTGAAAAGTATACAGATTCAAATCCTTAGAGCTCGGTTAGCGGCGTAGTCATCATTAGGCGTCATCATGGATCCGATGGTGCGCGCGTTTTCATGAATGGCGACAGCCTGAGCATATTCAGCGCAATTACACTGTTCTCCGAGTAAAATATAGGTATGTCGCAAGAACTTAATTTCGGCCCTTATGTTGACGTTCAGAACGGCAAGCGCGTAGTCAAAGAACTCGTCTATGGCGATGGGGTGCCGGAAGGCATCGTGATGACGACGCTCGATTCGACCGTCAACTGGATGCGTAAAAACTCGATTTGGCCGATGACATTCGGCTTGGCATGCTGCGCGATTGAGATGATGTCCATGGGCGCATCGCGCTTTGATATTGCCCGCTTCGGCGCCGAAGTGTTTCGGCCTTCGCCGCGGCAATCCGATCTGATGATTATTGCCGGGCGCGTTTCAAACAAGATGGCACCCGTAATTCGCCAGCTTTGGGAGCAGATGCCGGAACCGAAGTGGGTGATATCGATGGGTGCGTGTGCGACTTCCGGTGGCGTCTTCAACAACTACGCGCTGTTGCAGAGCGTCAACCAGGCGATTCCGGTGGATATTTATGTTCCGGGTTGCCCGCCGCGCCCGGAACAGCTGATCTATGCCATCACGCTCCTGCAAGACAAGATCATGACAGAGCGCGGCACGGTTAGAAAGGCTTTGAATCTCGGCGCCCAAAACGACTAGCGTGTCTTGCGTACACACACGCGAACCGATCCCTCTATCACAGCAATTTCACTACTGCTTCATCCTCGTCGCCATCTGCCGCTCTGGCGGGGTCATCTGGTTCCAGACGGCGTTCAAGTCTTTTTCCAGGACTTGATTGTTGGGATCTACGCGGAGTGCCAAAGCGAACCATAGGTAGGACGTTGGCAAATCGCGGGGAACGCAATGGCCCGTCGCATACATAGTCCCGAACGCGCTTCTGGCTTTCGCGTTCGACTTTGCTGAAGCTGCCTTTAAATTCTTGACTGCCTCATCACAATTCTGCGGCGCACCGCGCCCGTAAAGGAAAGCCTCAGCTTTGCGGAACGACGAATCTCCTGTGTCTTCCGGCTCAGCTGGGGCTACCCGCGAGGCTCTGGCCCTGGACCCGGCAGGCTCGCGCGTGGGTGGCGGAAGTTTTCTAGGAGCGGCCGCTTTTGCTTGTACCGTAGGTCGAGCCGGCTGCCTGGGTTGCGCTGCGGCCCTTGCGGGTGCCGCGGTTCTGGGTCGCACTTCTGCCACGGGCGAAGCCTTCTCGGAGGGGGTATCCGCGGCTGACGCAACACCAGAATTCGAAGCCGGTGTAGCTTTCGCCGTGGGCACAGTCGCCGCAGCACCAGTCACGCCAGTATCCGTCGCGGCAGAATGAGTCGCCGAGTTCAAACTCGCGCTTGAATCCCCGTTTGGGACCGCGCTTTTTCCCGTGTTATCTGGCAAAGGGCTAGCATTCTCCGACGGTCCTTCAGGGACGTCGGACGCTTGCGTTGCAGGTTGCTGGGCGGGAGCAGGGGCGGGCGTCGCTGCCGGTGTTGATTGTGAGTCGGGAGGAACTTCCACCGCGCTTGCGGCGTCCGACTGCGCTTTGCGTTTTTGAGCGATGCCACGATAGTTGTTGTAAGTCCACCATCCGGCAAAAGCTAGTCCGACAAGCAACAGAAGCAGCAATATAACGCGGCCTGCGCCAGACTTATGCTCCTCTTGCTCAATGTACTTATCGAAGCCTGTGAAAGAGTTCTGCCGGAATGCGTCGCCACTCATGTCGTCGAACCGCGATGGAGCAGTTCGCCCGACAGAATTGCTGGCAACGTATTCACTCGGTTTCGATCGACTGATATCGAGGTCTTCGAGATCTCGGTTGGGTTTTACATCGCTTATGCGATCAGTAACGACGGGCGGTTCCGCTTTTTGAGCTTGATTTACGGCAAGGTCAAGGCCGAGCATTGAAGGCCCGCTGATAGGCGGAACCATTCTCTCCGGTTGCCTCGCCGTGCTCTCGACAACAACTGGACGTCGCACAGGCGGAACAAATTCCTTTTCGATCGGGATTTTTGGTTCTCGTGCGGCCGGCGGCGGGAAGTTGGGCTCGATTCTGGCTGAAGCGCGAGGAATGCTTGAAGGCTCGGGTGGGACCCTCTTCACTGGAGGCGTAGGAATCGAAAATGCCGACGGTCGAATCGAAGTGGCTGCCGTGGGACGAGTGTCAGCAATGCGAGAATCTGCCTGTCGAGACTCTGCGCCCGAATCCAGCAAGGCGCCGCACATTCCGCAAAAACGAAATTTTTCTGAATTATCCTCACCGCATTTAGGACAGATCAAATTTGTCCTCCTGGTTACTCTTAAAATGCGCACTTTTCATAGTGTTTGGCCAGCGGCACCGCTCAAACCTTATTTACCAGATTATCTCCCTCATATTAAACTCCATCGAATCGGTAGCTGGTTCTTAAATCCGCGGGATGGGCGAATCTCTTATATTCAAATCCCGACCCAAGTTCAGCAGTTTATCCAGACTTGAGCGCCTGCTTCGCGGCTCCGGAGGTCCGATACCCACTAGGGTTCGATGCAGCCAAAATCTGGGGGTTGCGTGGCAGAATTCCGGTAAAAAGGGGAATAAGCGACTTTTCCCCTGGACATCGCCCGTTTCGAGCACATGGGGACGTAGTTTCTAAACGTACTTTCTAAACAATGTGGAGGGTTACAGAGATTAAGAGTAACCGCCAGATAGGGTGCCGACATCACGACCTCTGCACTAAAAAAGGGTCGCACGTTTTGCTGATGCGTTTGTCTTCGCGAGGACAACCGTTTTCCCTCAATAACGTTTGAACTGACCGAAGCAGGCTCTGGATGCTGAGTCTGAGGCTACAGCACTTTTTTATACCTTTGCTGCAAACAAGTTGCATCCACACATTCCTAAGGTTGACAGTCGATGTCAATAGGAGTAAATATTGTGTACTTTGTGTGTACCGGTGGTGATTGTTTGTCACGTCGTTTCTCTGCCATTCAAACTCACGTTGCGGAAATCGACGATCCGTTGCAAAACAGCGCTCCATATCCTCCCTCTATTCCAGCCGGCCTACACTGAGCAGAAGCCCGTGTAAGCGGGTAAATTAACGGTTCTTCCAGGAGATGTAACTTTATGTTCCAGGTCACACGCAGGAATTCTCCCGCCGTGCTTGCCTGCCTTGCTCTGCTGCTGAGCGCTTCGGCGTTCTCGCAGTCGGCGAGCAGCCGCACTTCGCCCAATACCCAGATGCTTGGCGCCGAAGACCCTTCCAAGCTCATTACCGTAACTGTATGGCTTAACCAGCACAACAAAGCTGAAATGGATAAGGCAGTTAGCGAAATGTATCGCGCCGGCTCGCCAACCTTTCATCACTTTTTGACCCGGGAAGAGTATCGCTCAAAGTTTGCTCCAACCGCCGCGGAGGCAGCCCAGGTGAAGGCGTACCTGGCGGCCCACAACTTCGCGGTCACGTCCGTGGAAAAATATAACCATTACGTCGTAGCTCAGGGTCGTGTAGGTGACGCCCAAAACGCATTCGGCGTAAAACTGAACCGCGTCAGCATGCAGGGAGCAGTTCACCGCGTCAGCAGCGGCGCGGCCAACGTTCCTGGAGCAATCGGAGCACTGATTCAGTCGGTTCACGGCCTGAACGACTTCGCTCCGCGGCCAACCCTGGCGCGGCAGTTCAATCCTGAGATGGGGAAGCCCGTTTCCGCAGCCCTTCTCGGTGCTACTGAACTGAAGGCGAGCGCGGCGGCTGCAACAACTTGTTTGAACGGAGTTCAAACCGTTCACTTCACGACCAACGGGGGCTTCCCAAAGGCCACTTACTCTGGAAACCGCTACGGCGACGACACGAACTTTTCTTGCCCTGGCTACACTCCGAAAGAAGTCCAGACGGCGTACGGGCTTAACGGGGTTTACAACAAAGGCTGGGACGGTACTGGGCAAACGATCGTGATCGTCGATGCTTATGGTTCTGACACAATTCGTCAAGACGCTAATATTTTTTCGTCGATCTACGGTTTGCCGGCACTGACCGGAGCCAACTTTAAAATTTACTACCCCGGCGGCAAGGTTTCCTGCGCGGCCAGCAAGAATTGTGGATCATGGAATACAGAGACAAGTCTCGACGTCGAATGGGCACATGCAGTGGCTCCCGGCGCTAACATCGCTCTGGTAGTTGCTCCCGATGCCAATTCGCTGGACATCGCGGAATTTTGGGCGATTGAGAATCCAGAAGTGATCACCAATTATGCGAACGGCGATTTGGGATACCAGATCTCCAACAGCTGGGCTGGTTTCGAAATTCTCGATGTGCTTTTTGGCGGACAGTCGGTCTTGAAGACCGAATATGCCATGACTGAACTTGCCGCTTCTTTGGGCATCTCCGCCAACTTCGCCTCAGGCGATTGGGGAGACAACGTTCAGCTCATCTTGAATGATTTCGGAATATCCGTGCCGCCAAGCGTTGTCATGCCGGCGTCTGCTCCATACGCTACCGGAGTCGGCGGAACCAGCTTATTCCTCAACAGCAATAACTCGATTCAATTTCAAACCGGATGGGGGAATAACGAAACTCGTCTCAGCTACCCCGACCCCAACCCACCGTATGATCCGCCGCTACATCTTGGGTTTATCTTCGGTGCAGGCGGCGGAACAAGTGCTATTTGGCCGAAGCCGGCATATCAAAAAAGTCTCGGCGGCAGCAATCGCAAGGTTCCCGATATTTCCTACATCGCGGACCCCTACACTGGAGTGAATGTAATCGTCTCCATAAAGGGAACGACCTACCTGGAAGTGATTGGTGGAACCAGCCTGGCAACCCCAATGTTCTCGGGCGTTTGGGCGATTACCAACCAGGCAGCCGGCAGCAAAGCACCTCTCGGTCAAGCCGCACCACTTCTGTATTCGCTTCCTTCCGGAGCGATCAAGGACGTGCTCCCCGTTGATAACGGCCATGATGTGCAAGGGGAGATTTTTAACCCTCCTGCTCCCGTGCTCGTTGAAACGGCACGAGAACTTGCGGCACCGCTCGAAAACACAACCCAATTCCTCAGTGCGCTCTATCATGGCAGTTCATCCCGCTGGTATGACCTGACCTTTGGCACCGACTCCTCCCTGGTGACGAGACCGGGATGGGACGACGTGACCGGACTGGGCACGCCAAATGGATTGAGCTTCGTAAATGCGGTTGTCGCTGCTGCTCCTTAAACGTTACTTTTCTTCCTTATGCAGGCCAGACGGCATGTCTGGCCTGTTTTTTGGGATTTAGGGGGTGCGGCTCAAAGAGTCATAGATGTGGCTTCAGAAAAAAGAGGTCTAACTTTAAGAACATGACCTGCGTAATGCACCCTTTTTCGTGCATCTGCTATAATCAATCCAACGCTTTTGCTACGGTAAGCTCGTTAAGCGGGGATCCCGATGGATCCGCACCACCTCCGCATTTTCCTGCCCGCCGTTCGTTCCAGCGCCAACTCAATTGCGAGCGGCAAGACACTCTCAATAGCTAGTCTTCGGCGACGTCCTCGTGGACGGTCGAAAGACATAAGTGTGGGAAACTGATTCGGCCTCTCCAGAAAGAATAAAATCGAATGACTACATTTACCGAACTGCCTTTATCTGCTGCTTTACAGCAGAAGTTGGCGGCGGCTCAATTTATTACCCTCACCCCCATTCAAGCCCGGGCAATTGCACCTGCCTTAGAAGGCAAAGACGTGATCGGCACGGCGCAGACCGGAACCGGCAAGACGCTGGCGTTCCTGATCCCGATCATCGAGATGCTGCGAGCCGAGTCGGCCCAGCAGCATCAAGCCAGGAAAGAATCGCCAAAAGGCGCAGCTTCGAAGAGCGTTCGAGCGCTCGTATTATTGCCGACGCGCGAACTGGCCATGCAGGTTCACGAGCAGTACGAACAACTGCGAGACCGCAGCATGCCTAACGCAGCATTAGTCATTGGCGGCGTTGCTGAAAAATCTCAGCTCCACAGCCTGCGTACGGGATGCGAGTTTGTGATCGCTACTCCAGGACGCTTGCAGGACTTCATCACCCGCAAGTTTGCCGACTTGAGGAACGTCAGGATACTCGTCCTCGATGAAGCCGACCGAATGCTGGATATGGGATTTCTGCCTGCGATCCGGCGCATTCTTCAGGTTCTTCCACAAAAGCGGCAGACGCTCTGCTACTCGGCGACCCTGGAACAATCGGTCGCTGCTCTGGTAAACGATTACATGCGCGAACCGGTGCGAGTCGCACTCGGGTCCGTCTTGAAACCGGCGGAGAGCGTGCAACTCGAAGCTTACGAAGTAAGGCCTTCTGAAAAACTGGAGACCCTACGCCAGTTGCTATACGCGGAAAAGGGTCAAACCCTCATCTTTACACGCACCAAGCGTGGCACGCAAAGGCTCGCGAAAGATCTTGAGCGCGACGGGTTTTCCTCGGCGATGATTCACGGCGATCGTACCCAATCGCAACGCAATGCCGCTCTCAGCGGATTTCAGGAAGGGCGCTACCAGATTCTGGTCGCAACCGACGTGGCATCCAGAGGGTTGCACGTTGACGATGTCGCACACGTCATCAACTACGACTTGCCCAAGATGGCTGAAGACTTCATCCACCGAGTAGGCCGAACTGGCCGGGCGGGGCTGCAAGGGCGAGCATCAACGCTCTTTACTGCCGCAGAGAATCTTGAGCTGCGCAACATCGAACGAGCGCTAAAAATGCGCATCGAACGTAAGCAAATAAAGTCGTCGGGCAACGAACCGCCAAAGCGGTTTATAGCCAACACGCTAGCTTCGCGGACTCTAACCCGTCTGCCTGGGGAAGTTTTCGTTTAGCGTTTCCGGCTCAGTTGGCGCCGCAGTCACGGCTGCCTTAGTTCTCTTCTTCGGAAGGCTCTAAAGCAATCTCTCTTTTGGAAGATTATGGCATCGCTCGCGCGATGCCATAATCTTTAGGGCTGGCCGATTACGACACAGGTCGAAGGATCATGTCGGCATGCGGAGGATTAAATACCCACCGATAAAGCCGAAAAACAGGTCTGGAGACCACGCCGCCACAGCGGGCGGCAGTTGGCTAAGATTACCCATCGCTTCAAATAGCCCAGAGATGGTCCAATAAACGACTCCTATTCCGATCGCCGTAGCAACTCCCGCAACGGTGGAGCGTTTGCCCGCCGACATAGCGAACGGAACCGCAAGCACTGCCATCACCAGTGTGATCAGCGGGTAGGCGATTTTTTTGTGCAGTTGGACGCGCAGGCGTACCACATCAAATCCTCCCTGCTCAAGGTCGTGAATGTAGGTCCGCAACTCCTCGTAACTCATCTCCGAAGATTGTTTAATTTCTTTCTTGAAATAAATCGGAGTTTCCGTGAGCTCATCAAACGTAGCCACATCAAATTTGTTGTAGTTCTCAATCGCAGAACCGCTCAGGCTCCGCTGCCATCCCCCTTCGTAAATCCACTTTCCCAGCGAGTTTGACCAGTGCGCCCGGTCCGCTTTGATACGGCGCGTGACTTGAAACGTTTTCGGATTAAATTCAAAGACCGAAATTCCTCCGAAGGTATTTCGATCGGCGTCAAAAAACTGGTAGTAGTAAATGTCGTTATGCTGGCCGAAAATCCATTGCCGCTCGGGGCGAAGATAGGTTTGAGCCGGCTTGCCCTTAATCCGGTTGCGCAGCGCGTCTTGTCGCTTATTGGTGCGCGGAAGGTACAGTTGATCGGAGAGAAATAAAGCTCCGGCGATCACTACCGACGCGATGAGCACCGGGATGACGATGCGGTAGAGACTTATGCCGGTCGCCTTGATTGCGGTAATTTCGTTGGTCCGTTGCAACAGCCCGAAGGTGACAAGGACAGCAAGTAAAATGCTGAGCGGGGCTATCGGGTAATACAGGAAATAAGGCGTCACGTTGAGCAGATACTCCCCTACGACCAGCAGTGACACCTGGTTGCGCAGGATGTCGCCGAAGAGCTCAAACAGGGTGAACACCAGCAACAGCATGACGAATGACCCAGCAATCATCGCCAGATACAAAGTGAAGTCACGCAGCACATAGTCATCGAGAATCGTGGGGAAACGCAGATTAAACAGGTGACGCCGCTCGACAACTGCCGATTTCAACGGCTGGGCTAGAGAAGCCTTCTTCGTCCAGCCGCGCACCCAGGAGCGAAGTGCGGTCAGCTCAATCGGGCGCCGCTCCGACTGCCAGAGCAAGAACGCGCCGCCGATTAGAAAAACGAAGTCAGCCAGCCAAACACCCACACCGGGCGACACCCGCCCTTGCCGCGCAAAAGATACTCCGATCAACGAGATGGAGTAGTAAAGAAAAACAAGAAGGATGGTGATAACGAAACCGCTCGATTTCCCGCCCTTCTTGGATGAGAGCCCGAGAGGAATTCCAACCATCGCAAACACCAGGCAGGCGGAGGGAAGCGCGAGACGGCGGTGAAATTCGATCATGTGCCACCGACTCGTCACTGGATCGCTCCCGGCACCGATGCGTAGTAATTCGCCGCTACTCGTTTCGCCCAGAGTTGTAGGCTCATGCTCGCCGCTATTTTGCGCATTCGGAACTTGAATTGGAATATCCGTCGTCTGAAAAGTCGAAATTTGATACTGGTCTGGATTTTTGGGATCGGTTTCATGCGTCGAACCGTCGCTCAGATGAAGATCAAGCGTATCCGCACCCTGACTTACAAGCATTCCTTCATGTGCGAGGCTGATGCGCGGCGATGCAGGGTCAGTTAAATCGGCTAGAAAAATTCCTTTCCATTTCGCCGTCGTTGAAAGAGCTTTGATGTCCTGCACGTAGAGAATGCTCTTCGGAAATCCCTCGTAAAACACGCGCGGCTGGATTTCGAAACTCGCTTGCGAAGACTTCAGCTTGTCTTGGAGCCCGCCCAGCGCGGCAAGCGATTTTGGAGCAAGGTACATGCTGTTCGCAAGCGCCATTAGCCAGCCGACGATGACGAAAATCGAAATGATCCGCAGAAAAGTCCAGACGCCCATGCCGCTGGCGCGCATGGCCGTCACTTCGCTGTCCGCCGCGAGCCGACTAAGTCCGATGAGAATGCCGACGAGCACTCCCATCGGAATTGTGTAGGTGAGTGCAACAGGGATAGTGAAGAAAAAGACTTCGGCTACGCTCGGGAGCGGGGCACTGTTGCGGACTACGAGCTCGAGGATCCGGCCGAGGTCTCGGGTGAAGAGTACAAAGGTAAAAACCGCCGCGCCGACAAAGGCGTGCGAGATAACCTCCCGCAAAATGTAGCGCGTCAGAATGCGCATGCTTAGATGTGGTGACTCTTTGCGAGTCTAGCAGATTGGCTGGGACAGTCGCGGTGCTTCACGCGGTCCGCGATTTCGCTCTTCATGATTGTTCGGAGCGATCGTCAGTCCTTCGCCGCGCGCCTAACGTTGGTATCTATGGCGTGGGGACCATGCCACAGCAGAGTAGCGAGTGGAAGGGGCAGTGGTCATCGTCGCACGTCATCATCGCTGCTTCGTACCGTGATTGTCATGCTTCGCTTCGTTGACGCTGACTGAGTTGCCAATGGAGGCAAAAGGAACGGAACCGTGCCAGACTTTTCTTGTCAGACCTTTTCTTGTCAGACCTTTCTAAGGAAAAGCGCGCTCAGCGGCGGTAGCGTTAATCGCAACGAGTAAGGCTGTCTGTGAGTTTCTTCCGCGAGCGCCTCAGCCCCACCCATGTTTCCCATGCCACTGCCGCCGTAATCGGAAGCATCACTGTTCAATAATTCCTTCCAGTATCCAGCTAAGGGCACTCCGACCTTATAGCCGACTCTAGGCACTGGGGTAAAATTGCAGATGATGAGAATAGGATTCTCGCCATCTTTACCCTTGCGCAGCAGAGACACAACACTTGCGGGCGCATCATTGCAATCGATCCACTCAAATCCTCGAGGGTCATTATCAAACCAATGCAGCGGATTCTCGCTTCGATAGACGCGATTCAGCTGCTCGACAAAGTTCATTAAGCCCCGATGCATTGGACCTTCCACGAGATTCCAATCAAGGCTGCGATCGTGAGACCACTCCTGATATTGTCCAAACTCGCACCCCATAAATAGCAACTTCTTTCCTGGTTGCGCGAACATATAAGAGTAGAGCAGACGCAGGTTAGCAAATTTCTGCCAGTCATCGCCCGGCATCTTATTGATCAGCGATCCTTTGCCGTGAACGACCTCATCGTGGCTGAGCGGAAGCACAAAATTTTCCTGGAACGAATAGAGCATGCGGAAAGTCAGCATGTTCTGGCGATATTTGCGGTGAATAGGATCGTTCTGAAAGTAGTCGAGCGTGTCGTGCATCCACCCCATGTCCCACTTCATGCCAAAACCAAGCCCGCCTAGGTAAGTTGGTCGGGACACCATGGGATAGGCAGTTGATTCTTCAGCGAACGTCTGCGTGTCGGGATGCTCTTTGTAGACTTCAAGATTGAAGCGCCGCAAGAACTCGATGGCTTCGAGATTCTCCCGGCCGCCGTATTGATTTGGAATCCACTCGCCGGGCTGTCGCGAATAATCCAGGTACAGCATGGAGGCAACCGCATCTACGCGCAACCCGTCGATGTGATATTTGTCCAGCCAAAACATCGCGCTCGACATCAGGAAGCTGCGCACTTCGCTGCGTCCGTAATTAAAGATGTATGTCTTCCAGTCCGGATGGAATCCCTGCCGCGAATCTGCGTGCTCGAAAAGATGGGTGCCATCGAAAAAAGCCAGACCGTGGCCGTCGGAAGGGAAATGCGATGGTACCCAGTCCAGAATCACGGCAATGTCATGCTGATGCAGATAGTCGACAAAATACATGAAGTCTTGCGGCGTGCCGTAGCGCGAGGTGGGCGCGAAGTAGCCCGTCGTCTGATAGCCCCACGAGCCGTAAAAAGGATGCTCCATAATAGGGAGCAATTCGACGTGGGTAAATCCCATCTTCTTCACGTACTCGGCAAGGCGCGGAGCGATTTCCCTGTAACTGAGTGAACGATTGTCCTCTTCCGGAACGCGCATCCATGAGCCGAGATGCACTTCGTAGATCGACATGGGCGCGTGCAGCGAGTTCACATCTGCGCGCTTTTGTAAAAAGGCTGCGTCTTCCCACTTGTAGTCGAGATTCCAAACAACCGAAGCTGTGCGGGGGGCGCGCTCGGCGAAAAGACCGATCGGATCTGCCTTCTCAGCCCTGTACCCGTGTTGTGTCGAGCCGATTCGAAATTTATATAGTGCACCTTTTTCGACCCCCGCTATAAAGCCCTCCCAGATTCCAGAGTTGCCTCTGGGCCGCAGCTGGTGCGACTGCGGATCCCACGCGTTAAAGCTTCCAATCACCGAAACCTGCCGCGCATTTGGAGCCCACACCGAAAATATGGTCCCTTTCACGCCCTTCATTTCCACGACGTGCGCGCCCATCTTCTCGTAAATGCGATAGTGGCTGCCTTCGTTGAAGAGGTAACAGTCTTCGGCAGTCAGAAGCGAGACGTCGTAGCGGACGGCGGGTGATTGTTGGGTTGGGGGAATTGGGGGCTGTGGCGTCATAGCTCTTTATATTTTAAGCAGGTCTTAAGTGTATTCCAATTGTCGAGGGTGAAAATCGGCTAAAGCACCTCTCCATGCGCGCCGGCAATGATGTTCTAACTCTTTCCTTTGCGCTGGTCCCGTTTCTGTCGCGCCCATCCCTCTTTGATGGTTTGCCGCGACCGCCCGAGTGCGAGTGCATCTGCGGGAACATCTTCGGTGATGCAACTTGCTGCCGAAACGTACGACCCTCGGCCAATGGTGACGGGCGCGACCAGCGTCGAGTCGCTGCCAATGAATGCGCCGTCTTCCACGATTGTCTTATTTTTATTGACGCCGTCATAGTTGCAAGTGATCGTGCCCGCACCGATGTTTACTCCTTCACCGATGTCAGCGTCCCCTAGGTAGGAGAGATGATTTGCCTTCGAGCCTTTTCCTAACTTCACTTTTTTCGTTTCGACGAAATTGCCAACGTGAGCGCCTTCGCCAATGTCGCTTCCGGGGCGAAGGTGCGAATACGGTCCGATCATCGCGCCCTTGGCAACGCGTGAGTCTTGCATGATGGTTCCGGGACGGATGGTTACGCCGTCCCCAATTTCAGAATTCTCGATCACGCTGTAAGAGCGCACGCGGCAATCCGATCCGATTTTCGTCATTCCTAAAAGTTGAACGAAAGGTTCGATGACGGTGTCGGGCCCCACTTCAACGTCGCTGTCAATTACGCATGTATGCGGATAGAAAATCGTCACTCCTTGATCGAGTAGAGCTTTGGTCTTGGAATGCCGGACCTGAGCGTCGAGATCCACCATTTCGGAGCGGGTATTGCTGCCTAGAATTTCTCTCGCATCGGTGGTTTTGATGGCGGTGACTTTCTTTCCCGCTCCGTTAAACAGGGCCGCCATATCGGTGAGGTAATATTCGGCATGCGCGTTGACGGTCGAAAGCTTATCGATGTGCTGGTAGAGCGCCTCCGTGTTGAAAACATAAAAACCGGAATTTATCTCGCTAATTTCTAGTTGCTCTTCCGTCGCCGCTTTTTGTTCAACGACGGCGTTCACCTCCGCGTCGCCGCCCTTACGGACGACGCGTCCATAGCCGAAAGGATTTTCCAAATCTGCCGTAAGCAAGGTCATGGCCGACCCTTGCGCGACATGGAAATCGATCAACTTTCTGATGGTCTGCGGCGTAATGAGAGGAGCATCGCCGGAGAGTACGATGACCTGGTCGTATTTGCCTGCCAATGCGGCGCGCGACACCATAAGTGCATGTCCAGTTCCTCGTTGTTCGGATTGGGTGACGAAATTCACACCCGTCCCGGCGACCGCCTGCCGCACGCGCTCTGCCTCATGTCCGATGATTACGTAGACGTCTGGTGCCGGTATCACTTTTGTTGCCGCCGCAATCACGTGGGACAAAATCGCCTTACCGCCGACCTCATGCAGCACTTTAGGATGCTTGGATTTAATCCGTGTACCCTTGCCAGCCGCCATGATCGCGATGGCTGTTCGTGGTGTTGAAGAAGATTTGTTTTGGTCCATGGAAGCTATGGTCATGCAGATCAAACTATATCGCGAATGCATTTCTTGCTAGAGGCGAACAAAAATTTGCTGCCTCCTGTTTGCTGCGCCCCGGTTTGCCGCCTATGAGAAGGACTATGACGAGGTCAGCTGCTAACGGCTTGACCCTGTGGAGACTGTAGCCATCAAGGCCATGAGGTCGTGCGCGATTCGGTCGGTAGCGTGGCGTGCCACAATGTCTCCGCCTAGATAGTCGCCCGTTAGGGGGCTGACACCGAGCGCTTCGATCGCCTCCGAGTCCACCACGATTTGCGAGGCTCCCTCGAGCGCGTACTTTTTGAGCATTTCTTCTGATGCCGGCATGCGATTCATCATCGCGTAATCGAACAACTGCACTCCAGCATGATTGTTCAGGGCGCGAATGTGGTCGGCAGCGGTCAATCCTAAACTTTCATTAGACTGCGTCATAAGATTGCAGATAAACACCTTAATGGCGCTCGATTCGGAGACAGCTTCAGAGATCCCACGCACCAGCAGATTAGGAATAAGGCTGGTGAAGAGCGAGCCCGGCCCGATGGTGATGAGATCGGCGTTCGCGATGGCTTCGAGCGTCTGTGGCAGGGGCTGCACATCAGGAGGCACGAGGGAAAGCTCTTTAATCTTGCCCTCGCTCGCAGTGATTTGCGTCTCGCCGAGAACCCGAGTGCCGTCGTCGGGATCGCCGAGGGGGCGCTCATGCGCCTGCGCGCCGGAAAG